>SFID01000121.1 GCA_004555425.1 Bacteroidales bacterium | reverse complement strand
ACAAAAATCCTGTGGCCACTGATAAAACAAAAACCTAAAAAACCCCTTGCACTTGATGCAAAATGTCTCTGGCGAGACATTTGATGCCGTGTCTGTCAGAAAATCCCTGAGCAAGCTCAGTGATTTCTAGTCAGTCACAGCATCACCCTATCGGGTTTTGCATCAAGCACAAGGCGATAAACAGGAAATAAACCCCATCCGGCTGAAATCATCATCGAAAACTAATGGAAGTACACAACGGGACGATGCACCTCTTCCGAGGAAAATGTGTTTATTTCCTGTTTATCACCTTGAAGAGGCTGAAGGCCTTCTGAAAGAAGGTGGAGTTTGGGTTTCGGATGGGGCGTTAAGAGCTTGCTCTTATAAGACCCGGCCGAAACCCAAACACCAGGGCGAAGCCCCCAGACTCTTCAAGGGGTTTATACTGGTTTTTGTCTTTCATATCTGATACAAGCCTTGAGCAACGCGAGCTACATTGACTCGCATTCTGGAACGACCTGAGTAGTTACCATTTCGAGTAACGTGAAAGTACCACACCTTGGCAATCAAGGTGCGGTACTTTCACGTTACACCAATTCTTCTGAATGTGTATGAACTCCGCACACACACCTTTCAACCAAGGTGCGGTGCATTCCGTTGTCCGCTCTTATTCTGCCAGGCTCTGGCGATACCAGTCGAAGAGGCGCTGCACGCCTTCCTCGATGTCCACCTTGTGGTGCCAGCCCAGGCTGTGGAGTTTGCTGACGTCGATGAGTTTGCGCATGGTGCCGTCGGGCTTTGTCGTGTCGAATTGGACCGTTCCCGTGAAACCAACGGCCTTGACCACCAGTTCGGAGAGGGCGCGGATGGTCAGTTCGTGGCCCGTGCCCACGTTGATGTGGCAGTTGCGTATTTCGCCCAGGGCAGGGATGGCGCCGCCGCGGCCCGTGCTATGGTTGCGGTCCACGATGCCGTCCGCCTTGTTGCCATAGTGCACGCTCGAATACTTCTCGATGCCGATAATGTCCGAGAAATTCACGTTGAGCAGTACGTGTACGGAGGCGTCTGCCATATCTTCGCTCCAGAGGAACTCGCGCAGGGGTGTGCCCGTTCCCCAAAGGCTGACTGCATTGGGGGCAATGCCGTAGTGGGCCAGCACTTTGCGAATCGTGGCCTCGTCCGAATTGCCGTCAACGACGTAGCGCACGCTTGCACCGTCCTCGTTGATGTTTGCGCCTACGGGACGCACGGCCAGGTCGCGGCGGATGAGCATCCAGTTCTCCTCGTGGAGGAGTTGCGCCAGGTATATCTTGCGCATCATGGCCGGCATCACGTGCGAGTTTTCGAGGTGGAAATTGTCGTTCGGGCCGTAGAGGTTGGTGGGCATCACGGCGATGTAGTTCGTGCCGTATTGCAGGTTGTAACTCTCGCACATCTTGAGGCCCGCAATCTTGGCAATGGCGTATTCCTCGTTCGTGTATTCCAGTTCGCTCGTGAGGAGGCAGTCCTCGCGCATGGGTTGCGGTGCGTTTTTCGGGTAGATGCAGGTGGAGCCGAGGAAGAGCAGTTTCTCCACGCCGTGGGCATAGGCTTCGCTGATGACGTTGCACTGCATCTTCATGTTCATCATAATGAAATCAGCTCGGTAGAGCGAGTTGGCCATAATGCCGCCCACAAAGGCAGCGGCCAGTACGACGGCGTCGGGGCGCTCCTCGTCGAAGAATTGGCGGACGGCTTGCTGGTCCGTCAGGTCGAGTTCCTTGTGTGTGCGGCCCACGAGGTTGGTGTAGCCGCGCTGCAGGAGATTGTTCCAGATGGCAGAGCCCACCAGTCCGCGGTGGCCTGCCACGTATATCTTACTGTTCTTGTCCATTGGTGAAATTGGATAAACGAGAAGGCCGCCTCAACCTTGTGAAGC
The DNA here is from genome assembly GCA_004555425.1 of Bacteroidales bacterium. Lineage (GTDB taxonomy): Bacteria > Bacteroidota > Bacteroidia > Bacteroidales > Bacteroidaceae > Alloprevotella. Next base: position 6,305 of record SFID01000121.1, on the reverse strand, counting down.
GGCCTTCGTTGTTGGTGAATCGGTTGGGAGGATTAGTTTTGGTCGTAGGCGTGCTTCGGATAGTCCGTGGTGTAGTGCAGGCCACGGCTTTCCTTGCGCTCGAGGGCTTGGCGCGTTATCAGATAGCCCACGTTGATCATATTGCGCAGTTCGCAGATGTCGGGTGTGGCCTTCACGCGCTTGAAGAGTTCCTCGGTCTCTTCGTAGAGCAGGTCAAGGCGCGTCCAGGCACGCTTCAGGCGGAGATTGCTGCGCACGATACCGACGTAGTTCGACATGATTTGTCCCACCTCTTTGATGTCCTGCGCGATGAGCACCTTCTCCTCGTTCGTCATTGTGCCTTCATCGTTCCATTCGGGCACGGCCTCGTTGAACGCATACTCTTCCAGGTGGGCCAGGGAATGGTTGGCAGCGGCCTCGGCATAGACCACGGCTTCGATGAGCGAGTTGGAGGCCAGACGGTTGCCGCCGTGCAGGCCCGTGCAGGAGCATTCGCCGATGGCGTAGAGGCGCTTGATGCTCGAGCAAGCGTCGAGGTCCACCTTGATGCCGCCGCAGAGGTAGTGGGCACAGGGGGCCACGGGGATGTACTGGCGCGTGATGTCGATGCCGATGCTTTGGCATTTCGCGTAGATGTTGGGGAAATGGTGGCGGGTCTCTTCGGGGTCCTTGTGTGTGACGTCCAGACAGACGTGGTCGAGGCCGTGAATCTTCATTTCCTTATCAATGGCGCGCGCCACGATATCGCGGGGCGCGAGGGAGAGCCGGCGGTCGTATTTCTGCATAAACTCCTCGCCGTTGGGCAGGCGCAGGATGCCGCCATAGCCGCGCATGGCCTCCGTGATGAGATAGGCGGGATGCGTTTCGCCATGGTGGTAGAGGGCGGTGGGATGAAATTGCACGAACTCCATATCCTGCACGGTGGCTTTGGCTCTGTAGGCCATAGCGATGCCGTCGCCCGTGGCGATATTCGGATTGGTGGTTGTGGAATATACCGCCCCGATGCCGCCTGTGGCCAGTACGGTGACGCGCGAGAGGATGGTGTCAATCTTGTGCGTATCGGGGTCGAGCACGTAGGCACCATAGCATTCGATGTCGGGCGTGCGGCGCGTCACCTCCACACCTAGGTGGTGCTGGGTGATGATTTCCACGGCGAAATGGTGCTCCAGAAGCGTGATGTTGGGATGCTGCTTCACGGCTTCGATAAGTCCGCGCTGAATTTCGAAACCCGTGTCGTCGGCATGGTGGAGGATGCGAAATTCCGAGTGACCTCCTTCGCGGTGAAGGTCGAAATCGCCGTTTTCCTTGCGGTCAAAATTCACGCCCCATTGCACCAGGCGGCGTATACCTTCGGGGCCGCGCGTCACCACTTGCTCTACGGCGCGGCGGTCGCTGATGTAGTCGCCGGCAATGAGGGTGTCGGTGATATGCTTCTGGAAATTGTCCACTTCAAGGTTGGTCACCGAAGCCACACCGCCTTGGGCCTTGGCCGTATTAGCCTCTTCGATGTTGGTCTTGCATACCAAGGCCACTCTGCCTCGGCCGCTCTCGGCGACCTGCAAGGCATAACTCATTCCGGCCACGCCGGAACCGATTACGAGAAAGTCAAATTTGCGAATCATTGCTTGGATACTCCTTATATATATACGCGCGCGCGAAATGAAAGACGCGCGCGCGAAATGCTATCCGTTATTGCATCTGTGCCTCCACCCATTTGCGGGCGTTGACAAAGGCTTCCAGCCACGGCGTTGCCTCGTCGGCGCGACGGTCGGCGGGATAGAAGGGATTCTGCCAGGGGAAGAAGGCGCGCTCGAGGTGCGGCATCATAGCCAGATGGCGACCATCGGCACTGCAAATGCCTGCCACGTTGTAGTCCGAGCCGTTGGGATTGCCCGGATAACCCTCGTAGGCGTACTGGAGGACGACATTGTAGTTCTCGATGGGCATCGGCAGATGGAAACGTCCTTCACCGTGGGCCACCCAAATGCCGAGGTCGGACTGGCTCAGGCTGCCAAACATCACGCTCTCGTTCTGCGGAACGTGTACGCCAAGGAAAGCACTCTCGAACTTATGACTTACGTTGTGCAGCATCTTAGCGCGGTCGGTGTGGTCGGGATTGACGAGGCCGAGTTCCACCATCAGCTGGCAACCGTTGCAGACACCGAGCGACAGGGTGTCCTTGCGGGCGTAGAAACGTTCGAGAGCGGCCTTCGCCTTCGGGTTGTAGAGGAACGCGCCTGCCCAACCCTTGGCCGAACCAAGGACATCGCTGTTCGAGAATCCGCCGCAGAAGACAATCATATTGACTTCGTCGAGGGTTTCGCGGCCCGAAATGAGGTCGGTCATCGTGACATCCTTCACGTCAAAGCCTGCCAGGTAGAGGGCATAAGCCATTTCGCGCTCGCCGTTCGTACCTTTCTCGCGGATAATGGCAGCGCGGATGCCGCTAGGAGTGCGGCGGTCGGGGTCAATGCCGAGGCTGGCAAAGCGGCCGTCGAAGTGGGCGGGCAGGTTGAGGCGAATGGGCTGCTGCTTGTAGTTCTTGAGGCGTTCGGCAGCCTGTCCGTGGAAGGATTGCTTGGTATCCAGTTCGTAGGAAGTATGATACCAGATGTCGCGCATTTCGTCTACGTTGAGCGACAAGGTGCGGCCGTTTGCCTCTAAGGTGATGGTGCGCTCGTCCGCGGGTTGGCCGATTTTGCAAGAAGCCACGCCGTACTTTTCGAGCACAGCCAAGAATTCCTCTTGGCGGTTGTCGGCCACCTGCACGAGCACAGCGGGATTTTCGGCAAAGAGGGTGAGTGTCAGGTCGCAGTCGCCGAAGTTGGAAAGGTCGATTTTGAGGCCGCCCTTCGTATTGGCGAAGCACATTTCCAGCAGAGCCGTAATCATACCTCCCGCAGAAATGTCGTGGCCAGCCAGAAGCAGGCCCTTATTGACGCATTCCTGTACAGCGGCGAATGCATCGCGGAAATATTCGGTGTCGGTCACGTGCGGCACGTTGCTGCCCACGTAGCCCATGTACTGAGCCAGCGCCGAACCTCCCAGACGGAGTTCGTCCATGGAGAAGTCAATGTGGTAGATGGAGCTTCCGCCCTTCACGTTCTGCTGAATCACGGGACCCACGACGCGTCGGATGTCGCTTACCTCGCCGCCCGAACTAACGATGACCGTTCCCGGCGAAACTACCTTGCTGCCATCGGGATATTTCTGTGTCATGGAGAGCGAGTCCTTGCCCGTTGGCACGTTTACGCCGATACCTATACAAAATTCGCTCAGTGCTTCGACGGCGGCATACAGACGTGCGTCTTCGCCCTCCTGGGCGCGGCAGGGCCACATCCAGTTGGCGGAGAGGCTCACGCTGTCCAGCCCTTCGGCCAAGGGAGCCCAGACGAGGTTCGTGAGGCTCTCGGCAACGGCCAACTGCGAGCCAGCTGCGGGATCGGCCAAGCCAGCCTGCGGTGCGTGTCCCAGGGCGGTGGCAATACCTGCGCGGCCGCGGTAGTCCAGTGCCACAACGCCACAGTCGGCCAGCGGCAGTTGCAGTTCGCCTTGCGTCTGCTGGTGGGCCACCTTGCCCGTTACGGAGCGGTCCACCTTGTTGGTCAACCAGTCCTTGCAGGCTACGGCTTCAAGGCCCAGCACGCCGCGCACATAGTTTTCGCATTGACTGTCGTCGTAGGGCAGGTCGCGGTAGGTGCGCTCCACGGTTTTGTCCACCATAATGGTTTTGGGCGAGTGGCCGAACATTTGCGCCACATCCAGATCGAAGGGGCGCTGTCCGTCAGCCTGTTGGAAGGCAAAGTGGGCATCGCCTGTCGTTTCGCCCACCACGTATAGCGGGGCACGTTCGCGCTCGGCAATGCGGCGCACGTGCTCGATGTGTTCTTCTTGAATGAGCAGGCCCATGCGCTCCTGACTTTCGTTGGCAATGATTTCTTTGGCTGAGAGAGTGGGGTCGCCGATGGGGAGTTGGCTCATGTCGATCAGACCGCCGCATTCCTCCACCAGTTCGCTCAGGCAGTTGACGTGGCCTGCGCTACCATGGTCGTGGATGCTCACAACGGGGTTGACCTCTTCTTCGCAGAGGGCGCGTACGAGGTTGTTGGCGCGCTTCTGCATTTCGGGGTTGGCGCGCTGTACGGCATTGAGTTCAATACCGCTGCTGTAGCGACCCGTTTCTACCGACGATACGCTGCCGCCACCGAGACCGATGCGATAGTTGTCGCCACCGACCACCACTACCTTGTTGCCCTTCTTCGGCTCACCCTTCAGGCAGTCGCGCTGTGTGCCGTAGCCCACACCACCAGCCAGCATGATGACCTTGTCGTAGGCATACTGCTCGCCATTCTCTTGGTGCTCGAACGTAAGTACCGAACCCGTGATGAGGGGCTGGCCAAATTTGTTACCGAAGTCGCTGGCGCCATTCGAGGCTTTGATGAGAATCTGCTCGGGTGTCTGGTAGAGCCACGGGCGTTCGGGGATGTGGCTCTCGCCCTTGCGAGCGGCTGCTGCGGCATCGTCCTTGTGGCGCTCGGCGGTCATATAGACGGCCGTACCTGCGATGGGCCACGAACCCACGCCGCCACCCATACGGTCGCGAATCTCGCCGCCCGTTCCTGTGGAGGCACCGTTGAAGGGTTCTACGGTGGTGGGGAAATTGTGTGTTTCGGCTTTGAGCGAGATGACGGATTCGATGTCCTTCACCTGGAAGTAGTCGCTCGTGGAGTGGTCAGCCGGAGCAAATTGCTCAATGGTCGGACCAGCCGAGAAGGCCACGTTGTCCTTGTAGGCGGAAAGAATCTTGTGGGGGTTCTCTGCTGTGGTCTTCTTAATCATGGCGAAGAGGCTGGAGGGCTTTTCCTCGCCGTCGATGATAAAGGTACCGCCGAAAATCTTGTGGCGGCAGTGTTCCGAGTTGATTTGTGCGAAGCCGAACACCTCCGAGTCGGTCAGTTTTCGGCCCAGTTGTCCTTCCACTTTGTGGAGGTATTCGATTTCCTCGGGCGAGAGGGCCAGGCCTTCCTGCTCGTTGTACGTATCGAGGTCGTCAATATAAACGATGGGTGCGGGCTGGATGTTCACGGTGAAGATGTCCTGGTCGAGTCCCTCGTAGCGGCGTTGCAGCATAGGGTCGAATGCGCCCTCGGCATCGCTTTCTGCGGTGGTGGGGAAATACTCTTCGATACGCGAAATGCCGTGGAGATTCATGTTCTGCGTAATCTCGACGGCATTCGTGCTCCAGGGGGTAATCATCTCACGGCGTGGGCCTACGAAACTGCCCTTGAGGCTTTCGCCTTCAAGGAGTTGTGCCTCGCCATAGAGCCAGCAAAGTTCCTGTACTTCTTCTGTGGAGAGCGTATGGTCCACTTGGGTAGCGATGACGCTCTGCTGCGGTGTCTTGAAGAATAGAATCATATCGTGGGGTTGATGTGGAAATTATTTGGGTACAAAGGTAGCAAAAAGGGGGCGGAGTAGCGAGTGTTTTGCTTGTTTTTTTTGGGCGAGGGCGTTTACCTGCCTGTGAAGCGGGATTCGCTGAAAGGATGGGCGGATTGGCATATTTTCCCGTAAATCGTTTGGCGCTTTTATTGGCAATTCGTACTTTTGCATTGTCGGAATGACAGAAAAATTCCTTCTACTCCCCAGAAAGAGCGTTAGTTAAAGATACAGTTTTTTCATAGTTTGTAACTGCCGAGCCCTGTTTGTGAAAATCGGGCGCGGCTTTTTTTATTAGGAGTTTGGGAATCGGGAATGAGAAATTGGGGATACGAATTGGGGCTTAGAATTATCCATCGCAAGCTAATTTATTGACCCTACCTATAAATTCTAAATGATAAGTTATCGCATCCTCCGAACTGGTAACTACTTAGGTCGTTCTAGATTGCGAGGCAACGTGTGGACCTTCGGTTTGCGGTATTTATTTTAACACGAATCTTACGAATCTTTCTAATTGCGCGGGGTTAACCTACAACAAGGAAACAATTCGATTCGTGTTTCTTTAACACGCCTACTTGGAGGTTCTACCCCGCGCAATTAGTAAGATTAGAAAGATTCGTGTTTAAAGAAATAACGCACACCGCAGTGCCACACGTTGACTCGCTATCTGGAACGACCTGAGTAGTTACCCGAAATGTTAAATCCCAATTTTTTCGCGCGAAAACTTTTAATATCTTTTATGTTTTAGCCCGCGAAAAAATCTCTACATCGTCAATTCGCGCACCGATAAAGCCAAGAAAATTTCCGCAAAAGCATTTAGAAAATCCGCAAAAGCATCTAGAATTTCCAACTTCCGATGTATTTCT
>SFID01000120.1 GCA_004555425.1 Bacteroidales bacterium | reverse complement strand
GGGTCGTTACCCCGCTCAATTAGTAAGATTCGAAAGATTCGTGTTAAAGAAACACGAATCGAATTGTTTCCTAGTTGGAGGTTAACCCCGCGCGATTAGTAAGATTCGTAAGATTCGTGTTAAAATAAATACCGCAAACCGAAGGTTCACACGTTGCCACGCAATCTAGAACGACCTGAGTAGTAGCCCGAAATGTTAAATCCGAATTTTTTCGCGCGAAAAAATTTAATATCTTTTATATTTTCGGCTGACTTTATAATGGCCAAAAAAAGAGGAAAGAACCCCGTGTTTCGGGCTCTTTCCTCTTCGCTAGTACAAAGATAATACATTTTTCCGCGAAATGCAAATCGTTTTAACATATCGCAACACTCTGCGAAATGTTAAAAGACGAGTTTTGCACACCCCGGGGTTTCGGATGTGTTATATTACGAGGCGCGCTCGGCGAGTGGGAATTTCTGTGCTCGCAAAGGGAAACCGCCGCGTGTAAATGGCGAGAGATTGTCGTTGTTGCTCCCATATTATCTCAGGAGAGGGAAGGCGGGTTTATGAAAAACGGGGCTGCACCTCCTCGTGGTGCAGCCCCGTTTTGGGTGTTTGTTTGCGGTGGTTGGCTGAGTTGGATAGTTGCCAATTTCCGCCTTTCGTTTGTTTCTTCTGCTTAGGTTGGTGCGCCGATTAGGCATCGATGGTGGCGTAGGTGGCGTTGCGCTCAATAAATTCGCGGCGCGGGCCTACGTCGTCGCCCATCAGCATGCTGAAAATATAGTCTGCTTCGGCGGCATTCTCAATGGTGACTTGCTTGAGCATACGTGTTTCGGGGCACATAGTCGTTTCCCACAGCTGTGTGGGGTTCATTTCACCCAGACCTTTGTAGCGCTGCGTTGTAATGCCATTCTCGGTGCCGTCGCCGTAGGTGTCGAAGAATTTCTGGCGCTCTGCATCGTCGTAGCAATACTGCTCGATTTGCCCCTTCTTGCAGCGGTAGAGCGGAGGCATAGCGATGTAGAGGAAACCATCTTGAATAACTTGCGGGAAGTAGCGATAGAAAAGCGTCATAATGAGTGTGGCGATGTGCTGACCATCCACATCGGCATCCGCCATGATAATCACTTTGTGGTAGCGGAGCTTCTCGATGTTGGCCACCTTGCTGTCTTCGCCGTCTATGCCGAAGCGGATGCCCAGGGCCTGAATGATGTTGTTGACTTCGTCGCTCTCGAAGGCTTTGTGCCACATGGCTTTCTCAACATTGAGGATTTTACCGCGCAGAGGCAGGATGGCCTGTGTGGCGCGGCTTCTGCCTTGCTTGGCCGAGCCACCTGCCGAGTCACCCTCGACAAGGAAGAGTTCGCACTCCTCGGGCACTTTGCTGGAGCAGTCGGCCAGTTTACCGGGCAGGCCACCGCCCGACATGGGGCTCTTGCGCTGAACGGACTCGCGCGCTTTGCGGGCTGCCACACGGGCCGTTGCGGCGAGGATTACCTTGTCAACGATGAGTTTGGCCTCCTTGGGATGTTCTTCAAGATAGTAGGAAAGGGCTTCGCCTACGGCTTGGTTGACTGCGCCAGTGGCTTCGCTGTTGCCCAACTTGGTCTTGGTCTGTCCCTCAAACTGCGGTTCGGCCACCTTGACGGATATAATGGCGGTCAGACCTTCGCGGAAATCTTCGCCGGTAATCTCAACCTTGGCCTTTTCAAGTTGTTTGGCGGCTGTCTCCTCGGCATATTTCTTCAGCACGCGGGTCACGGCCATACGGAAACCGGCGAGGTGGGTGCCGCCTTCTATGGTGTTGATGTTGTTGACGTAGGAGTGGAGGTTTTCGCTGTAGGAGGTGTTGTACATAATGGCCACCTCGATGGGCATTCCGTTCTTTTCGGTGTTCAGGTAAATGACATCGTTGAACAGGTGAGTGCGCGAGGAGTCGATGTAGCGGACAAATTCGCGCAGGCCGAGGTCGGAATGGAATACGTCGGTGCGGGTGTTGCCCTCGCTGTCGGGACGCTCGTCGGTGAGTTTGATGGTGATGCCCGCGTTGAGGTAGGCCAGCTCGCGCAAACGGTTGGCGAGGATGTCGTACTTGTAGGTGGTGGTGGAGAATATCTCTGCGTCGGGCCAGAACTGCTGGCGGGTGCCGCGGAGTTCGGTTTCGCCAACCACCTTGACGGGATAGAGGGGCTTGCCCTTGGCATATTCCTGCTGGTAAACCTTGCCATCGCGGAATACCTGAGAGATCATGCGAGTGGAGAGGGCGTTGACGCAGGACACACCTACGCCGTGCAGACCGCCAGATACCTTGTACGAACCCTTGTCGAACTTACCGCCGGCATGAAGTACGGTCATGACGACTTCAAGAGCCGAGCGGCCTTCTTTGGGGTGCATGTCAACGGGGATGCCTCGGCCGTTGTCCTGCACGATAATGGAGTTGTCCTGACAGATGGTTACTTCGATGTGGGTACAATAGCCAGCAAGGGCTTCGTCAATGGAGTTGTCCACGGTTTCGTATACCAGGTGGTGCAGACCTTTTTCGCTGATATCGCCGATATACATGGCGGGGCGCTTACGCACGGCTTCCAAGCCTTCTAGGACTTGGATATTGCTGGCTGAATAAGCAGTTCCGCTCTTTTCGATTTCTTCCATAATATATTGTATGTCTGAGTTTTCGATTGGGGAAAAGGTGAATGCGAAATGCCTAAATTCAGGCGTGCGCATTAACAAGGCAAAATTACCACTTTTTTTTGAGTTGGACCGTTTTGTGAGGGATATTTTTGGCTATTTGACGCCGTGGGCGGTGGTGCGGAGGTATAAAAAGAGCAGCCTCGCGTTAATTGCTTTACGCGAGGCTGCTTGTGAGCGTGGGATATGGCCCATTTTGTCTTTTGGCCGCTATCCTGTGTGTTGTCTTATTGAGATCTTTTATTGTCTTATTGAGAATAGATTTCTGCAATTAGAATGCGGGAGTCTTGCCATTGAGGGAGTTGAGCGCATTGCAGAGTTTCCACATGAATACGAGGGGACCGATAAGGATGAAGGAGCCTAAGATGTTCCAACCCCAGAAGGAACCAGCGCTGAAGCCGTTGGAGGGGCCGAGGTTGCCGATTCTGTTGCAGATTTTGTGCCACCACACGAGGCCGAAGATGCCCAGCGTGAGGGGGGAGATGAAGAGCGCTACAGCCCAATAGGGGAGGGCGGACTTGTGGTCAAGAGCTTCTATGTCATCGCCCATTTGCGTGAACTTCACCAAAGGATAGATGCCAAACGTGAGGGGAGAGAGGAAAAACAGTTTCCAGAAAGAATAGGAGTGTCTCATGGTTTTTTGTTTTTTTGAGGGGTTGATATTTGTCTTTTGCAACAATGCGCAGCAAATATACAGGTTGTTTTTTATTTGCGCAAGGTTTTTTTACGTTTTTTTACTGATACACTGGATCCTTGTGGGCAAGCCCGATTATTCGGGGTTGGCATCGGTTTCCTGGTGGCGTAGATGGGGCGGCGTGAGTTGGTAGCTGTCGGCGTTGTGGTGCGGACCGAAACTCAGTTCGAAGCCAGCGGAAAGGAGTTGGCGGGCAAGGGTTGGTCCGCCTCGGAAACCGTGGATTACCATTCTGGGAGCGGGTGTTTGGTTGGCTTTGTTGGTGTGTCCGGCTTTGTTGGGAGGTTGCTTGCGTAGGGCTAGGAGATGGTGGAAGGCGCGAACGCAATGCAGGGTGAGGGGTTTTTGAACGGCGGTGGCTAGTTGGATGTGCCATTTCAGGATGGCTAGTTGGCGGTCAAGGGTTCCTCCTCTGAGGCTGTCAAGGCCGCATTCGCCGATGACTACTACCTGTGGGTGCCTGGCAAGTTGCGCCACGCCTGCCTGCTCTTGCTGTAAATCTTCCTCGGAGGTCCACCAGGGGTGAATGCCCACCGAATACAGGCCACCCGGCACCGGTTGAAAGGTGTCGGACGCTAGGATGACCGCACGCGGGAGGTTGATGATGCCTGTGCCGGGCGGGATGTTGGGATTGTGGGTATGGTAGTCCACGGTGGGGAATTTTTGCGGTGGTTCTGGCTACGTTGGATTGGGCCTGCTTTTGGCGGCTACGGCACGGGGTCGTAGCCGCTGCCGCCCCAGGGATGGCAACGCAGGATGCGGCGAACGGCGAGATAGAGGCCGCGCAGGGGGCCGTGCTTGCGGAGGGCTTCAAGCGCATATTGCGAGCAGGTGGGCGTGAAGCGGCAAGAGGGCGGCGTCAAGGGCGAGATGAATCGCTGGTAGAAGCGGATGGGGGCAACGAGAATGGCCACCAAAAGGCGCGAAAAGGGATTCAGAAGGCGCGAGAAGGTATACCAGGCGTGTGATATGGGATTCATGATGATGGAAAGGGCAGGTAGGTGAATGGGCAAGCGGTGGGGTTGCCGTTGCTTACGCCTGGTGATTGCGCTTCAGGTTTTCGGCCACACGTTCAAGCAGGGTGCCGATGGCGGTATGTATGCGGTGGCTCTCCATGGGCTTGTCGGCCATCCATATCAAGCCGAGGTGGATGGCTTCTTCGCCTTTCAGGATATTGTAGATGGTGGATTTTTGCAGGCGATAGGCTTCGCGCAGTTGTCGCTTGGCTCGGTTTCGGTCAACGGCATGGCGCAGGCGGCGTTTGGCCACGCTCACCAGCACTTTGACGGGCGGTTCGCCGTCCGTGGCTTGCACTTTGCGGTAAACGATGCGCACGGGGAAGACGGTGGCCGAGCGGCTGCCAGCGGAGAAGAGTCGTTCGATTTCGCTCAGACGACAGAGGTGTTCGGATTTCTTGAAGGTGAATCGCATGGTGGGTGCGTTATGGGACGTTGGGAAAGCGACAGCCGAGAACAGAGGTTGCTTTGCGTACCTCCGCTCCCGGCTTTCTGTACTTTTATATATAGGACTGGATCCGCTATATATAGGACTGGATCCGCCCATCCATCGTTGGGATTTGCGGGCTCCGTTTGCTATTTGTTTTCTTCGAGATATAGCTCCAGACTGCCCGTCATGCTGGGCGCTTTTGCCGAAGGTGCTTCGAGGTCAATGGTCAATCCAGCCTCCTCAATGGCTTTGGCGGTAGCCTTGCCGAAGCAAGCGAGTTTGATGCCGCGTTCTTTGAAGTCGGGCACGTTTTTGAGGAGCGACTCCACGCCTGCAGGGGTGAAGAGAACCACCATGTCGAAGTCGAAGGGTTGGCCTTCGGGAAAATCGTTATTGATGGTGCGGAACATGGTGCACTCTGTGTGCTTCAGTTTCTTCTCTTCCAGCATTCGGTGAGCGTTATCGCCAGCCACATCGCTTTGCGGCAGGAGGTAGTTTTCGCTTTTGTGTTTTGCCATGAGTTGCACGAGGTCTTCCCATTTGCCACTTTCGACAAAGAACACCTTGCGCTTGCGATATTGCACGTATTTCTGGATGTAGAGTACGATGGTTTCGCTCAGGCCGAAGTATTTCATGTCTTCGGGTATGGTCACTCGCAGTTCCTTGCAAAGGTTGAAGAAATGGTCAATGGCGTTGCGGGAGTTGAACACCACGGCTGTGTGGTCCAGTATCTGTACTTTTTGTGCGCGAAACTCTCTTGCGCTGATTCTTTCCACTTTAATAAAAGGATGGAATACAAATTCTACGCCGTGTTTCCGCTCTATTTCGAAATAGGGCGATTTGTCGGAAGTGGGTTTCGGCTGCGAGATAAGGATTCTCTTCATCTTTTCTATTATTCCCGAGTTATGGTACTCGTATAGACATTGGCCGCCGACTATTTGCCGGCAGCGTATAAATTTTATTTATGTTCAGTTACTCTAGGTTAGGGTAAAGGTGTTGGCCCAGTCAAACGTGCGCCACAGCAACAAGAGGGGTATGATTTCCAGGGCGCAAAGGTACAAAATTAAATGCAGAATGCCGCCTTTGTGTCTGAAAAATGTAATGTACGATTTGTAAACGAGCAAAATTTCGCTGACTACACCTATCAAAATCAGTGCGCTTTGCTGTGTGGCAAGGTTCAAGTCGAAGTAAATGGCCAAGAGGGTGACGGGGAGCAGCAGCAGTCCGCAGAGCATCAATATCAGCCACATGCCGTTCATCCACGTGCGGCAGGCTTCGCGCTCGAAGAGGATGTTGTTGACCAATTGGAAGAGGCCCACGCGCAGCAGCAGCCACGCCGTGCAGACGGCGATGTCGAAGCCCAGCAGAACGTAGGGCGAATATTCCAGCAGTTGTTGCGGATAGTAGTCGTCAAGGAAACCGAAGGCTAGCAGTCCCATACACACCGCTGTCTGCGCGACGAGGATGCTGCCGCCGTGGAGGGCTTTCTCCCCGTGCGTGTCAAAGATGGTGTCGTGGCGTTTGCCTTGGAAGAACTCCCCTGTGGCGCTCACGAAATAGGCCCAGCCGTGGCTGACAATGAAGGTGCTCACGAAGAGCAGCAGGAGTAGCAGGCTCGTAATAGTATCGTTGTTGCGAAAGCAGAAGGGCAGCGAATCGCCTGCCACACGTCCGCCGTAGCAGCGCGCCATTTCTTCCAGCGAGGGCACTGCTGTCCATGTGCTATCGGCCCCTGCGAGTACGTCGGGCTGCGGGCTGGCTTCGACGGGGCGCAGCATACAGGTGTCGCTGGCCAGGGTGGTGTCGGCGGATAAGGGGGCGGTGATGGGCATAAGGGGTATGTTTCAGGAAAGGGGCGGCAGGTTGTTTTCTGCCTAGAGGGCGGCAAATTTGCGGATGTTGCTATCCCACAGCGGGGTTTCTTCGCACAGGCGCACGGCTTCTTCGGGCGTGGTGGCCACTTGCCAGATTTGGCTGTGCATGGGGCGCATGAACTGTTCGGTCAGGGCGCGTTGCAACTGTTCGAGCAGGGCATCATAGTAGCCCGCGGTGTTGAGGATAACGATTGGTTTGAGATAGAGTCCCAGTTGTTTCCACGTGATGATTTCGAGCAGTTCTTCGAGTGTGCCTACTCCGCCGGGCAGTGCCACACAGGCGTTGCTCAGTTGGGCCATCTGCTCTTTGCGGCGGTGCATATCGGGGGTCACGATGAGGCGTGTCATGCCCTTGTGCTCCCACTGCTGGTCTATCATAAACTGTGGAATGATGCCAATGGCCTCGCCGCCTGCTTGCATACACCCTTCGGCCGAGGCGGCCATAAGTCCCGTGCGTCCTGCTCCGTTGATGAGCGTATGGCCGTGCGCGGCAAGGGTCTGGCCGAGGCGTCTGGCGGCTTCGACAAAGGCGGGGGCGGCTTGTCCGCTTGAGGCGGCATAGACGGTGATGTTCATTGGGATGGAGAGGATGGGAGAGGATGGAGAGGATGGGAGAGGAATTATTGGCTCTGCGCCTTAGGCGCAGAGCTCTTGTGCGCGGGGGATTGGTGCGGGGGATTGGTGCGGGCGCGCGGTGGATTGGCGCGGGGCGCGTCTGGGCGCGCGGGGCCTTGGCGCGGCCCTCCGCAGCCCCCCCCCGCCCCGCTCTTACAATCCGAAAGCCTTGCGGATAGTGTCCACGTAGTCCAGTTTCTCCCAGGTGAAGAGTTCCACCTTCACTTCCTTGGGTTCGCTGCCTTTCGTGTGGAAGGTTTTCGTGACCACTTGCGGCTGTCGGCCCATGTGGCCATAACTGGCGGTTTCTTCGTAGATGGGGTTGCGGAGTTTGAGGCGCTCTTCGATGGCGCGGGGGCGCAGGTCGAAGATTTCCTTCACCTTTTCGGCAATCTGGCCATCGGTGAGCGTGGTCTTATTCTTGCCGTAGGTGTCCACAAATACGGAGATGGGCTCGGCCACACCGATGGCATAGCTCAGTTGCACCAGCATTTCGTCGGCCACGCCTGCGGCCACCATATTCTTGGCAATGTGGCGGGCTGCATAGGCTGCCGAGCGGTCCACCTTTGAGGGGTCTTTACCCGAGAAGGCTCCACCGCCGTGAGCGCCTTTGCCGCCGTAGGTGTCCACGATAATCTTGCGGCCCGTCAGTCCCGTATCGCCGTGGGGGCCACCGATGACGAATTTGCCCGTGGGGTTCACGTGATACTTGATGGCTCCCTTTTCGAAGAGGGCCTTGATTTCGGGCGTATGGATGCGCTCGTTGATAACGCGGGGGATGAGGATGGTAATGACATCGTGGCGTATCTGGTCGAGCATCAACTGGTCGGCCTTCTCCTGGCTGCCAGCCTCGGCGGCACTGATAAACTCGTCGTGCTGCGTGCTGACCACGATGGTGTCAATGCGCTGTGCCACGCCCTGGTCGTCGTATTCCACGGTCACCTGGCTCTTCGAGTCGGGGCGCAGATAGGTCATTTGCTTGCCCTCGCGGCGGATATCGGCCAGCACAATCAATATTTCGTGGGCCCGAACATCATGCCCTGGTCGCCTGCGCCCTGATTCATGGGGTCTTCGCGCTCCACGCCGCGGTTGATGTCGGCGCTCTGCTCGTGGATGGCGCTGAAGATGCCGCACGATTCGGAGTCAAACTTATACTCGGCCTTTGTGTAGCCAATCTTGCGGATGGTGCGACGCGCCACGTCCTGCAAATCTACGTATGCTTGCGTCTTGACTTCGCCTGCCACAACGACCTGTCCTGTCGTGACAAGGGTCTCGCAGGCCACTTTGGAATTGGGGTCGTAGGCCAGAAGTTCATCAAGCACAGCATCGGAAATCTGGTCGGCCACCTTGTCGGGGTGTCCTTCGGAAACGGATTCTGAGGTGAAAAGGTATCCCATTTTTAATAATAAGTATTGTGCCCTTGGTCGGTGTGGCGCGTCATGGCGACCTCCGGGCGATGAATAATATGGTCATAAAAAAACTGCCTCAGCATGAGCGGCGAGGCTCAACGCAGTGGCAGAACGGGACATCAACGTAGCAGGCAACGGGGCCTGTCGCATTTTTATTTGCGTGGTGACCATACGCGCATGGTCGCCCAACGTTTTAGCATTTTTTTCAGAGGTTGCAAGCAGCCAAATCTGTCCTCGTTCGTGATTTCGGCTGCAAAGTTACGGGTTATTTGTGATTTGGGCAAGGGATTTGAAATTTATAAATTCTAAATTAATTCTAAATAGGGGACTAAATAGGGGAGAAAGTCACGTCTGAATCTAGGGCGCGAAGCGACCGTTGAATCTAGGGGACAAAGTCCCCGTCCCCCCCCTCGTTTTTAACATTTCCAAAGTGTTGCGATATGTTAACGCGATTTGGATTTCGCGGAAAAATGTTGTATCTTTGTACTAGCGAAGAGGAGAGAGCCCTAAACACGGGACTTTCTCCTCTTTTTTTGCCCAATATAAGGGATGTAATACAAAGCATCTAGAAATTTCTAGAGGCTTTATCGGAAATTTTCTTGGCTTTATCGGAAATTTTCTTGGCTTTATCGGTGAACGAATCGCCGATGTAGGATTTTTTTCGCGGCCGAAATCATAAAAGATATT
>SFID01000008.1 GCA_004555425.1 Bacteroidales bacterium | reverse complement strand
GCTCCTCTCTATACTTTTTTGTTCTGCTGTTTATCTGCCATCTGCAAGATGCACAAGGCACGCGTGCGGGCCAACAATTACTATTGGAACAAACTGTTCCGCAAACTGGAGTTGGAGGGTATCGCCAAAGAGGAAGCCCAGAAACACGTCAAAACATCTACCACTAATAATTGCTAGCCATGCTACAGTACCTCATCATACTCTTGGACGATGCCTCCACGTCCTATTGCCACTACGAGAACACCGCGAGAGGAAAGGGCCTGATTGCCTTGAAAGATGTGCGACAGGGCATCTTCTTCGCGATGAAGGAGAACCTGATGATTCAGTTCGTCTATCCCGACTATGTACTCCCCGAAGCCTACCACAAAGCTATCCAAAGCATTGACCACAGCGACATCGTTCCAGCTACGTGTGAAGACAAAAGGCTGTTGGAAGAAGCCGAAGTGATCGTGCTCAATGATTGGAAAGAGGCGGAACGGATTGCATGGAGGGAGGATGCCTGCTACGTGTTGCGCACCACAAAATCAGAATGGTTTGCCAACTACGAACAGGTGGGCAATGCCCTCGGAATGGTTCAGCGAATGAATGTGGTCATCACAGACATTGATCAATTCACGGAAGAAGACTTTGCTACCTACAAAGGCGTACTATCTTCGTTGTCTGATACACTAGAACAGCTGTATGTGGAAGGAAAGACACCGCAGCTAAACCTCCTAACCGACCGCATGATGCTCAAACAAATGAACAACTGCAATGCAGGTTGGGAGAATACCACGCTGGCACCCAATGGACAATTCTATATCTGCCCCGCCTTCTATCATGCCCAGCCTATGGACGGCACAGAAGTTTCCATCGGTGAGGAGTGTAAGAAGGGGTTCTCCATCGGTAGCCTCACAGATGGCATCCATATCCAGAACCCTGAACTATTTCGTTTGGACCATGCTCCCCTCTGCCGCAGATGCGATGCGTACCAGTGCAGAAGGTGCATTTGGCTAAACCGCAAAACAACCTGCGAGGCTAACACACCGAGTCACGAGCAATGCGTGGTAGCACACCTAGAGCGCAATGCGGCTCGCGAACTGCTAAACAATATCCGAAAGCACGGAAAGTTCCTGGCCGAAACTCCTGAAATAAAAGAAATAAATTATTTAGATCCTTTTGAATGGAAAGAATAATGGCAACGAAGAAAATTGTGGGTCAAGTGACCCAAGAAGAAAAAGACGAGATTCAAACGCTGTTTGAACGTCGCAATGGCCTGAACGAAGTGGCAAAGATTGTGACTGCTGACAACACAGACCTTTATGAGAAACTCGTGAAGGACATGGGTGAGACAGGCACTAGATTCCAGAGATGGTGGGACAGCATGGCCGATAAATACCAGTGGGAATCCGTTGAAGGCGGCAACTGGGAAATCAATTTTGAAACCTGCGAAATATACCTTGTAACACCATGATGCACGTACAAATCCTCTTTATCGGAACAACGGAACTCCTGCTTATCGGCGGCATCGCCCTGCTGCTCTTTGGCGGAAAGAAACTCCCCGAAATGATGCGCGGCCTCGGCAAAGGTGTACGCGAGTTCAAGAAAGGGGTCAATGAGGTTGAACAAAACCTGAACGTTGACGAACAAGGCGAACAGGCAGAAGCCAATCCGCAGGAAGCAACCCCTGAGACCAACGACCATAAACCCAGCCCCAACAATGGATAGCGAAAACAGTTCGGAACTCCTTACATTCGGCGGACACCTAGAGGTGCTTCGCCGAATGCTTTTCCGTATTCTAGGGGTCGCTGGAGTGATTGCGGCCGTAGTGTTTGGTTGCAAGGACCTGACGTGGCGGCTGTTGCTTGCACCGAGCGAAAGCAGCTTCGTCTCCTACCGATGGATAGAACAGGCGGCACGGGCAATGGGCTTTGACTTGACGTTTGAGCGATTTCAGGTGGACATGATAGCCACCGACCTTTCTAGTCAGTTCATGACGCACATCACCACCTCCATCTACCTAGGCTTGCTGGGCGCATCGCCCTATATCGTCTATGAGCTGTTCCGTTTTGTCTCACCTGCCCTCTACGAGAACGAGAGAAGATATTCCGTTCAAGTGGTCGTCACAGTCTATCTGCTGTTTCTACTGGGTTTGTTGATGAGTTACTATGTGCTGTTTCCCATCTCGTTTCGCTTTCTCGGCACCTACAGCGTTTCGGAAAAGATTCACAGCAATATTACTCTTGACTCGTATATCTCTACCTTTACTACGCTAACCCTGATGATGGGTGTCGTCTTTCAATTACCCGTCATAGCCTTCGTACTAACACGGCTAGGAATAATCTCCTCGGAGATGCTATCAAGGTATCGCAAACAATCCTTTTTAGTCATTATGATTGTAGCGGCCATCATCACCCCACCCGACCTCATGACACTTATCCTGGTCACGCTCCCCTTGTATCTACTCTATGAAATTAGTATCCGCGTGGCTAAATGGGTGGAATGATGGCATTCACGTAATCTATTCGATGGAATTTGGCCTCAAACGAGCGGAACACTTCAATAATCGTTTTCCCGGCATCGCCAGCGCGGCTTGCAGAGGCAACACACTGGCAATATCGGGAAAACATACATTAGGACTAATTCAAATTAGGTTCTATCTATAAGCGGGCCAAATATTCGCTTGCTTACTGATAGAACCTAATTTTATTGTACGCTTGGATAGTTTCTATTGCTGACGTCAGATGGAGAGTTCGTCAAGTACACGGATGAGTTGCGGATCGAGGGGTTTGCGCTTGCTGATGGCGTCGATGAAGGGGACATAGACGATTTCGTTGTTGCGTACGCCTACCATGACGTTGCGCTGGCCTTGTACGAGGGCCTGAACGGCTGCTGCGCCTACGCGGCTGGCCAAAATGCGGTCGCGAGCCGAGGGCGAACCGCCGCGCTGGAGATGGCCGAGAATGGAAACGCGCACGTCGAAGTTAGGATATTCCTTGCGGACGCGATTGGCGTAGTGCATGGCACCACATTTGGGGCTTTCGCTGACGATGACGATGCAACTCTTCTTGCTCTTGCGGATGCCGCGCTCCATGAATTGTATCAGCTGGTCGCTACCCGTGGAGTCCTCGGGAATGATGGCGGCTTCGGCTCCTGCTGCTATGGCACTATTCTGTGCAAGGAATCCTGCGTCGCGGCCCATTACTTCAACAAAGAAGATACGCTCGTGGGAGGTAGCGGTGTCGCGAATTTTGTCAATACACTCGGTGATAGTGTTGAGCGTGGTGTCGTAGCCGATGGTGGAGTCGGTGCCGTAGAGGTCGTTGTCAATAGTACCTGGCAGACCGATGCAGGGGAAGTCGTATTCCTCAGCGAAGAGCATGGCACCCGTCAACGAACCGTTACCGCCGATGACGATAAGGGCATCGATGGCTTCGCGCTGAAGGGTTTCGTAGGCGCGTTTGCGGCCTGCGGGTGTTTCAAATTCTTTGCTGCGGGCTGTGCGCAGAAGTGTGCCGCCCGTCTGAATAATATTGCTGACGTCCTCGGTGGTGAAGTTTTTGACCTCGCCCTTGATGAGACCATCGTAGCCACGATAAATTCCTTTTACTTTGAACCCGTTGCAAATACCGCTACGGGTGACGGCGCGTATTGCTGCGTTCATTCCAGGGGCATCGCCTCCAGAGGTCAGCACGCCGATACATCTAATCTTTGCCATAATTCTATAATAAGAAAGCTAATTTCAAAAAATCATGAATCATCTCAGGCGATCATCATCTAGCCCAAAACCGCGTGGATAAGGTAGAATACTCCTAGGCCCACGAGCCAGCCTGCCAGCACCTTGGGAGCAATATGGCGCACATACCAGCGCAGGGATGCACCTTCCATTCGCATTAAGGCATGACCAGCCAAGGTGCCAATGCACAGCAGCGAACCACCCAAGGATGTGCTATAACTGAGTAGCGGCCAGAAGGTGCCGTTCTCTGCATAGAGTATATCAAATTGGGGAAGGCTGCTGGCCGCATCTTGTGTGAAGACGGTAATGCCGCTAAGGAGGGTGGCGATATTGCCCACCACTGCACTCAGGAGGCCAGCGCCTGCACCAACGGCGTACATATCTGTATTGAATCCTGGTGTCAGCCACTGGAGCAGCGAACGCAGCAAACCCGTTTCGGTCACGGCACCCAAAGCAAGGACAAGGCCGATAAAATAGAGGATTTGCTGGTGGCCAGCATATTGCAGGGCCAAGGGTTCGCGCCGACGTACCATACGGTCGCTGGCAAGGAGCGAACGATTGCACAACTCGTCAACCATCCACAGCAAAGCCAGTACGCACAGCGCACCGACGAAGGGCGACAACTGTGTGATACGGTGGAAGGTGGGGATGAACCACAAACCGCCAATGCCAACGAGGAAGAGCAGCAAACGCGACTGGCGACTGAGCACCGTGTCGTCACCGCGATAGGGCGGACGGGTCTGCATCAGCGAGAGGCGTTCGGGCAAGGAGCGCTGTACGAGCAAAACGATTGTCAGGAAGGCGGCCAAGCAGGAGGGCGCGAGGAGGGCGGTGTATGTGGTGGGCGTGACCAGCCCGCGCGTCCAGAGGGAAAGACTGCTCACATCGCCAATGACCGTGAAAGCACCGCCCAGATTTGCGGCTACCACAATGACCGAACCAAACATGAGGCGCTGCTTGCCATCTGCTATCATTGGGTGCATGATGGAGAGCATCAAGCAGGTCGTAATTAGGTTGTCGAGATTGATAGATACGAGGAAAGTGAACGAAGCGAGTACCCACAAATAGCGGCGCGTACTCCGTGTGCGCAACCATTCTTGCAAGAAATCGAAGCAGCCGTTGTTGCGCAACACCTCTACGATATAAATAACGGCCAACAGATAGAGCACCACTTCCGCTGCGAAACGGGCATAGTGCATAAAAACCGTGTCGGCGATATACTCGCGCACCGACGTGGATTGGGCTGGATGGGAAGAAAGATAGGAGAGAAATTCTATTGGATGTTCATCTACTAAGAAGGCCGAGCCATGGGCAATATAAATCATCCAACAAACGATGCCCATAAACATGGAAACTGCGGCTCGGTTGATATGATGGAGATGCTCGGTGGCCACCAACAACAGGCCTAAGAAAAATACGATTACAATAAGAAGAGCTGCCACCATAGAATCTAGTTTTACAAGCTTGCACTCGTCCCCCGAGGGGAGCGGCAAACGGGGCTCGAACCCGCGACCCTTGGCTTGGGAAGCCAATGCTCTACCAACTGAGCTACTGCCGCCTGTATAAAGGTTGGTTCTAGAAAACGTCGAAGAACCTTATTGGGAGGGGTTTTTCCGAATGCAAAAATAGGGCAAAGATTTTTACCAAACAAGAATTTCACAGAAAAATTAGAGAATCTGGCCTAGGGACTGGCCTAGTTATCGCCGCCAGAAAGGGCTACGGTCTCCACTTTGTCGGCATCCACAAACCACAAATAACCCTCAATGTGCTGATAGCCCATGCGGGAAAGGAGGCGCGCATAATTGCCAACCTGCTCGTGATACTTCCAACCGATGGCGGTGTCGGGACTGTGGTAGTGGCCGAACTTATAATCCACGATGGTCACGGCGGTTTCTTCTGGCGCAGCCGTTCGTCCCGAATCGGTATGCAAGATGACGCGGTCGGGACGCTGGTGCTGCACCTCGCCCTGGCTGTCGGTGAAGAGGATGGGACATTCGCGGCGCAAGGCGGCATCGGCTTCAAACCATCCATAACTGCTCACCCGCTCCATGCGTTCGGAGAGATAGGCGGTGATGCTTTCGGCCGTTTCGCCAGGTGGCAGGATGCCGCTGTTGGCAAAGCGGCGGGCAATGGTCTGCACATCGCTTGCCACCCTCACCTCGGCCAGTACGGCGTGGAGCATCTTGCCGCGGTCGATGTACGACATTTGCTCGGGCGCATCGGTCGTTTCGGTTTGCAGATAGTCGCGCGAGGCATTTGACTGAAGGAACGAGGCGCGCGAGCGGGTGTTGCGGAAGGGAATGTGGCGACTCGTTGAATCTGACGGTTCGGTTGTATATTCCTGTGCAGGCAACAGGCTGTCGGCCACCAAGGCTTGAATTTCATTCTGGGCTACGTTCTCATCCACATTGCCAGCCACGGCGTGCAAGAGTTCGCCAGCCGTACTGATGGCGCCTGCCTTTGCGGGCAACTTGTACCACAGATAGAGGTTGTAGCGCGGACGGGTGAAGGCCACGTAGAGGAGGTTGAGATTTTCAATGCGCTGCTGGAGGTGCTCCTCGTCGTAGGCATCGCTGAAGTCGGACTCGTGTATCTTCTTGTTCTTGGCGGGGATGGGCACGAGGGGCAGGCTGTTGAACGGCGCACGCGGCGAGTGCGTCCAGATAATGTCGGTCGTGCGGTCACTCTCGAAGGCCCAGTCCACGTAGGGCATGAGCACGGTGTGGAAGTCCAATCCCTTGCTTTTGTGAATGGTCATGATGCTGATGCCCTGCCCTGCCCCACCCTGTATGCAGGCCGACTGCATACGCTCTTCCCAATATTGCAAGAAGGTGGCGAGGTCGGCGGGATAGGAATCCAGAAAGCCCATCAGCTGGTCCATGAAGGCCATGAGATAAGGTGCTTCCTCGGCCTTCTCGCCCAGGTTGCATCGAGCAATAATGCGTTGGCAACATTCGTAGAGGGGAATCTTTCGCGTGACTGCCAGCAATTCGTCCAGTTCGGCCGCTGTGCAACCTTCTTGCTCGGTGATATACGAGCGGGCGAGTTGGTCCTTGGGGTCGTTGAGGATGCGCAGGGTGTGAATGATGGTTTGCACGGCATGGGAGGCCGAGAGGAGGAAGGCTTCGTCGCTCGTCAGGGGGATTTCGCGGTGGTGCTCGGTGAAATAGCGAAGCAGCATCTGTGCCTCTACCTTCCTCCGAACGAGAATGGTCATTTCGTGATAAGGCAGCCCCTTCTCGTGCAGGCCGCAGATGGTTTCGTAGAGGCGCTCCTCCACGCTCTGCTGCGTTGCATGGAGAGCGGCGGCCTCGCTGTCCGTTGGGTGTGCATCTTCCTTGGGCTCCTCTTCTTTGGGCTGGGGAGCCACGGCTTCCACCCACACATGGCCGCCCGTGCGCTTGTTGTAGCCCTGGGCCACCTGCTGGGAGGCGTAGATGCCTTGCAAGACACCATCGGAGGGCAGTGCGCTGGGCTGCGCATCTTCGCCCTCGCCCTCGGCCGTAGACGTGAGGAGCGCGGCGGCGCGGGGGAAGAAGGCGTTGTTGAAGGCGATAATCTCCTGCGCACTGCGGTAGTTGGTATTGAGCGGCTCAAATTTTGGATTCATGTGCGCCATCTCCTTCTTCACCCCATATAATATATGGTAGTCTCCGCCTCGGAAACGGTAGATACTCTGCTTGACATCGCCCACGAGCATACAGCGGCCGCCCTGCGAGAGGTTGTTGATAAGGAGCTTGCGGAAGTTTTGCCACTGCATCTGCGAGGTATCCTGAAATTCGTCAATAAGCACGTGGTCGAACGTAGTGCCGGCGCGCTCGAACACAAAGGGGGCATCGCTCTCGCGCACCAGGTCGAAGAAGAGGCGCGGTGTCTTGGCCAACAGGATGCGGCCCGATTCGGCATTGATAATGTCAATGCGCTCGGCGATGTCCTGCAAGAGGCAAAGCGGATTGAAGCGGCTCAGGATGAGGCGACACGTATTGGCCACGCTCACGGCGTTGACGCGCAACTGCTCCATGGCGATGAGGCCCTGGCGTATATTTTCACCGCGCGGCCGTATGTCGTCCCAATATTTGCGGTTGCCCTTCTTCAACCAAAGGACGCTGTCTTCGTCCTCGTCCAGCGGCGAACAAACCATCAGCTTCCTAACGGCATCGGTGGGCGGCTCGTATTTCCCCTTCTGCAACTTGTCAACGTAGCCACCCAGCTTACTTTTGAGGCGGCTAAAATCATCGTAGCCTCCGTTCTCTTCGATAATCTGTACGAAATGGCTGGTGGCCTGTTCCAGTTGGCCTGTGACATCGGAAAGGGTTCGCAGCAGCAAACTGCGAATCTTGTCGGCACCTTCGCCGTGCAATACTTCGCGCAGTTCTTCTTCGTATTTTTGGAACTCCTCGTTGCGTAGCTGCCCAGCCAGCGCGCGCAGTTCCCTGCGGATGTCCCATGTGCGGTCGTCGTTGATATTGTCCTCAATATATTGAATGACACGGGCTCGCACACGCTTGTCGTTGGCCGTATCGGCAATCAGATTATCCACGGCCTTCTCGATGAGGAGTGCCTCGTTGAGGTCCACCTTGTAATGGGCGGACTGGCCGAGTTCATGGGCCAAGCAGGCCAGCAACCACTGAAAGAAGGAGTCGATGGTCTCGACGCGGAAGTGGTCGTAGTCGTGGAGGATTTCGGCCAAGGCGCGAGCCGCACGCTGCTGGAGGGTGGCATCATCCATAGGCTCGGGCAGGCGCTTGCGGACGGCTGCCACGAATTCCGCATCGTATGCCATACTGTCCATGTGGGCCATAGCCTGCAGGTGATGAAGGATGCGCTCCTTCATTTCCTCGGTGGCCTTATTGGTGAAGGTCACGGCCAGAATGCGGCGATGCATATTGCTCTCGCCGCTGAGGAGGAGCGAGATGTATTCGGCTGCAATGGTGAAGGTCTTGCCCGAACCAGCCGAGGCATTATAGATGGTGAGATATGACATAGGCTTTTGGAATCACAAAGTCAACGCTTGCAAAGGTAAGAAAATTCCCTAGCCTCCTCATTAGCGGAATGAAGGAAATGAAGGAAATATGAAGAATTTGATTTGAAGCAGATTAACCTTTGGCTATGTCGGAGATATTAAGTAGTTTTGCAGCGTATTCAAAAGGAGCCTAACGCTCTTACCTCTAATAACTAATCAACAACTTCTAATCATTAACCCATAAAACCTAAAACAATCATGAAGAAACTTTTACTCTCTCTTCTCGTTGCGCTCGCCGCAGCAGTTTCTAACGATGTCATGGCACAGGCTTACAAGACCCTGTCCTTCCCCGATGACAACGCATCGGGCAACAAAGTCAGTGCCTACAATGTGACCTGGCAGGCCGTAGTCGGCACAGATGTTTGGACCATCGCCAATTTCAACAACTACAATTGGAACAACTGGACCTACATCAAGTGTGGTAGCAAGAAATCCGCCTCCGTTGCTTCCATCCGCACCGACTTTGCTATCGACAAGGCCATCGCCAATGTGGTTGTCACCATCGACGCCCTGAAGGACACGGCCAACATCAACAGCGTCAAACTGCAGGTGGCTGCCGACACCTCCTTCAACACTGTGGAGCAGGAAATCGCTGCTGAGGAATTGGCCGTGGGTAACCTCACCTTCACCATTCCTACGCCCGCCGCTAACAAGTACTACAAGGTTGTATTTGATATGGCCAAGGCTAGTTCTAATGGTATCGTCCAGATTTCAAAGGTCATGTACAACGAGGCTGGCGCCGTAGTTCTGGATCCCGCAGGCATCTCCTACAGCCGCAAGCAGTACGACATCACGCTGGGCGACACTGTAGATTTCGTCACCCTTAACAACCCGAACAATCTGCCCGTCACCTATGCTAGTTCTAACACGAACGTGGCCACCATTGATTCTGTCGGCAACGTAGAAGTAGTAGGCGTAGGTACCACTACTATCTCTGCCACTAGCGAAAAGACCGACAAATTTGATGCTGGATATGCCTCCTATGTCATCAATGTGAAGGCTCCTGCTGACCCCTCTGAGAGCATCGTCAACACCCCCGAAACAGCCTACACCGTGGCTAAGGCTATCGAACTCATCACCGCTGGCAAGGGCCTTGACTCTCTGGTCTACGTAGTCGGCTATATCCACAAAATCGAAGAAGTAAGCACCGAGTATGGCAACGCTACCTTCTTCATCTCCGACAACCTTACTGACACACAAAATGACATTAAAGTCTATCGCGCTAAGTACAAGGATAACGAGAAATTCACCGCCGAGGACCAAATCAAGGTAGGCGACAAGGTGATAATGTATGGTAAACTGCAGGACTACAAGGGCTCGAAGCAAATCACCAATGGCTACGTTTATGCTTTCAGTAAGATTGACGGCATCCAGAACGTAACGACCACCCAGAACGCTGTCATCTACAACCTCCAGGGTATCCGCCTCCAGAAACTCCAGAAGGGTATCAACATCGTCAACGGCAAGAAGGTCATCAAGTAATCCTTCCCCCCCTGATTCATAACAACTGCAACGGCTGTGCCCATTCGGCACAGCCGTTTTTTATGGCAGGTTCTATAAATTAGGTGCGGTTGGGAAGCCGCTAATTGAAATGGAAAGAACAGGCATACGTGGTGCGCAGAGTTTTGTCTTACCCAAATATAACGAATTCTTCTAGGCAGGTTCTATAAAATTAGCTTTCAATGAGTTTTCGGAAAGGGCCTTCCCCTTTTTGCCTGTCCTTTGCACCATGCAAAGTGCAAGCGCAGCGGTACGCAACAGCCAATAGCCCACCGCAGACCGTTAGTTTCCGTTTCGTCAAAGGACATAGCCAGCGTTGCACAGGCGTACAACGCGCATTCCAGCCTCGTGCAAAGCTGGCTATGTCGGACAGCGGAACGGAAAACCGCTTTTCTAGGACTGCGCTAGGTTTTTCCGTTTCGCATGCGGCCTTTTTTCGTTTCGATTGCCGACATTGCCAGCGACCCGCGCCCGCAGGTCGCGTGACCCGCGCCCGCAGGTCGCGCGACCCGCGGGCGCGGGTCGCTGACTTTCTCTGAGATTGAAACGGGAAGGTCGGATTTAAATTCAACGGC
Organism: Bacteroidales bacterium; assembly: GCA_004555425.1. Classification (GTDB taxonomy): domain Bacteria; phylum Bacteroidota; class Bacteroidia; order Bacteroidales; family Bacteroidaceae; genus Alloprevotella. Next base: position 31,859 of record SFID01000008.1, on the reverse strand, counting down.
AAGTAATGTATCGCACCTTGCTCGTTGCAAGTTTGCGGCGTGAGTACCATGTTCGTCCTCAGTGCTAAGATTACACTGAAAGCAGAAGCCGAGAATAAGCAGGCGAGCATGAAGTTGGAACTGATATAAGGCGGAACGGCTTCCAAAATAATGGAACACCATTTGAGGGATACACCATATAGGTAGGTTCTATAAATTAGCTTGCGATGGATTCGCGGCTATCGTGCCGTAGGTTTTTGTCTTCCATGAAGGAGCGTAGCGGGCTACGTGACTGAATGAAAAACAAAAAACTACGGTGCGAGAGGCGCGAATACATCCAAGCAGAATAGGAACCCTGCCTTCCATTGGAACTAATTTATAGAACCTACCTATATAGAATCGGCTGCACCAGAGATGGCACAGCCGATTCTTGTTTGTACGAAAGGATGCTGCATTCAATGGTTCAACAGCAGAATCCCTTCTTTTCTTATTCATCCATATGACCTACGATACCGCTATTAGCCAAGCGTACGAAGTCAAGGATATGGTCGATTTCCTCGCTCATGGGTATCTGCTCGGGAATCTTGATGACAGCATCTTCAAGGCTGAAATTGGCCGTGTAGATAAGGCGGTAGGTATTGGCGATGTGGCGAAGGATGCGATCGGTCGTCTTGAAGTGCTTTAGGATAACAGTGTTGACACCGTGGTATGCTCCTGGGTTGCCGCCAACGATGATATAGGGAGGCACGTCGCGCTGCACGCGGCATCCGCTCTGTACGAGGGAGCAACGGCCAATGCGCACACCCTGTTGGATGATGGCACCGCTACTCTGGATGGAGCAGTCGTGAAGTTCGCAGTTGCCTGCCACACTCACACCGATACCGACCACGCAGTGGTTGTGAATATGCACGTCGTGGCAGATGTGTACCTGGTCCATGAGGTAGTTGTCGTCGCCAATGGTAGTGGCCTTGTCGGGATAAGTGCTACCAGCGATTACTACGTTCTCGCGGATGTGGTTATCATTGCCAATGATCACGCGGGTGGGATTGCCTGCTGCATAGTGGAAATCCTGCGGCGTGGCACAGATGACCGTGTTCTGGTGAATGAAGTTGCCGCTGCCCATGGTCGTACCACGGAGGATACTGGCATGTGCCTTGATGGTACAATTGTCGCCAATGACCACACCGTCCTCGATGTAGGCAAAGGGTTCTACGGTGACGTTAGCACCCAGTTTGGCTTCGGGGTGTACGTAGGCTAAGGGACTGATATTCGACATAAGTATTGAGATAGGTTCTTCAATGCTAGGGTAGGTTTTCTGTTTGTTTTGCTAATCCTTGCCCTAGCGTAAACAGTTACAATTAGAAACTAGCACCGCCGAGGGCCTGATAGAGGTTGATGGCTGCCTGCACCTTGGCGTATTTGTCGTTGATAAGGGAAAGTTGTGCCGAGAGCAGACTTTGCTGCGCAGTGAGAACGGACAAATAGGAAGTGTTATTGGTGTGCTGGAAGAGGAATTGGGTCTTCTCAAGGGCATCGGTGAGGAGTTGCACCTCTTGTTCGCGGTGGGCCTGCTGCTGCTCGGCCACATGATAGGAATTGAGGGCGTTGCTCACTTCCTGGCCTGCCTTGAGAATGGTATTCTGGAAGTCCAGTTGAGCGGCTTCGTAGTCCATCTGCGATACGCGGAGGTTGGCTTTAAGTTTACCTTGCGCAAAGAGGGGTTGCGTGAGCGAAGCAGCTGCCTGAGCGAAGAACTTGGCAGGATTGATGACCATCACACCTGCACTATTGGTCCAGCCTGCTGTACCCGTAATATTGAGCGAGGGATAGAACTTTGAGCGGGCAATGTTGATGCCGTAGAACTTGCTAGTCATCGTCAGTTCGGCAATGCGCACGTCGGGACGCTGGGCCAAGAGTTGAACGGGAACGCCCGTCTTCAAGGAAGCAGGGAAATTCTCGGGATTGAAAGCACCGCGTTCAATGGTTTGCGAGGGTTGGCCGAGAAGAAGGCAAAGGCTGTTCTCCACTTCGCGAATGCTTCCAAGAAGTTTAGGTTCGGAAGCCTGAAGTTCAACGAGGTTGGCCTTCGACTGCGTCACAGCAGCGTCATTGGTCATACCGCCTTCGCGCATGGCTTCCATCACTTCTACGTTGCGCTTCCACAGGGCGATGGTGCTGCGCGTAGTAGCCAGTTGGGCATCGAGCATCTGGAGCGTATAATAGAGATTGGCCACACCGCAGATGATTGTGGACTGGGTGGCCTGGTGGGCTGCCTTGGTCAGCAGGAGGTTGGTCTCAGAAAGACGGCGATTGCCGCGGATAGAACCCCAAGAACCGAGGTCCCAGTTGACAGCCAATGGGAGGGTGTAGGTCTTGGAAGCCTTGCCAAAGTCGAAAGAGGAGATGCCACCTTGCGGTGCGAAGGCTACGGTGGGCAACCATTCAAGGCGAGCAATGCGCAAGCCTTCTTCGGCCTGACGGATAGTAATCTCGGACTTCTTGAGGTCAAGATTATTGGCGATGGCCTGGTCAATGAGGGTCTGCAGTTGCGGCTCGGTGAAAACTTCGCGCCAAGGCACTGCGCCGAAATTGATGGTGTCGGCCTCAGCAGAAATAAGTTGGTCAAGACTGGTGGTATCGCGATAGAGCGGTTGAATCTTTTCAAACGCTTCGGGTCGCTCATAGTCCTTGACAACGTTGCAACCTACAAGCAGCAGGCCGCAACCAAGTATGGGAAGGAGTCGTTTCATGAATAGTCTATAAATATTTGTACTTCATCAGACGAGGTCCGCGCAACGCACCCATCAATGTGGATGCGCTGCGGCGGCCTGCGCTGAATTTATTCCTTATTATATTGCTGGAGGTCGGCATCTGCGCCGTGAGAGTCAATATCCTCCCAGTGCATCGGCGTCACCTTCTCCTGGAGATACTGGAAGATAACGAAAAGGGCGGGCACGATGAAAATCTGGAGAATCATACCAATAAACATACCACCGATGGCGGCAGTACCAAGCGAGCGGTTGGCGTTGGCACCTACACCGAAGGAGAACATCAACGGCAACAGACCGATAATCATCGCCATGGAGGTCATCAAGATAGGACGCAGACGAGCACCAGCACCAAGCACGGCTGCCCAAGAGATGGACATACCCATCTTGCGACGCTCAAGGGCGAACTCAACAATAAGGATGGCGTTCTTGGCCAACAGACCGATGAGCATGATAAGCGCAATCTGTACGTAGATATTGTTCTCGGGTGTACCAAAGATAGGCAGCACGTTGTTCACAAGACCAATCAGATGGAGGAACAGGAACGAACCCAGCAAACCGAAGGGCACGGAGAGCAATACGGCCAAGGGCAGGATGTAACTCTCGTACTGCGCGGACAGGAGGAGGTAGATGAAGACGAAGCAGAGAATGAAGACGTAGGCCGTCGTGCTTCCGCTGCTGCTGCTCTCTTCGCGCGATGTACCAGAGTACTCGAACGAATAACCTTGCGGCAATGTCTGCTCTGCCACCTCGTTGATGGCCTGAATAGCCTGACCGCTGGTGTAGCCCGAAGCGGGGTTACCATTCACGGCCAGCGAGGTGTACATATTGAATCGGTTGATATTGTCAGGACCATACGTAGGAGTAATGGTCATGAACTCTGTGATGGGAGCCATTTCTGAGCCGTTGCGCACCTTCACCTTGTAGAGCGACTCGTAATTGGTGCGCTGAGAGGGATCACCTTGTACCATCACACGATAGAGCTTACCGAAGCGGTTGAAGTTGGACGAATAGAGACCGCCGTAGTAACCCTGAAGAGTTGTCAAGATGTCGTTGGGCGAAATGCCAGCGCGCTTACACTTGGCAGCATCTATATCAATGGTGTATTCGGGGAAGTTGGGATTGAAGGTCGTCTGAGCGGATTCAATTTCGGGACGCTTGGTCAATTCTGCGATAAACTGCTGGGAGACTTCGTAGAACTGCTTGATGTCGCCACCCGTACGGTCCTGCAAGTTGAGCGTAAAACCATTGGTCACACCATAACCCACAATCATAGGCGGCTGGAAGAAGAGCACCTGTGCATCCTTAAATATATCGCGCGAACGCAGATACAGGTTGGCGAAGGCCACCGTAGAACTTTCCTTCATACCACGCTCGCTCCAGTCCTTGAGTTTCACGATGAAGGAGCCGTACGAGGGACCCTGGCCACCGATGAAGCTGTAACCCGAAATGAGCGTACTACTTTCTACGTAAGGAATGGAGCGTACGAGGCTGTCCACCTGATAGAGCATACGCTCGGTCTTGTCCTGCGATGTACCAGGAGCCATGGTCACAACGCCCATGATGGTACCCGTATCTTCGGAAGGCACAAGCGAAGTCGGCGTGTTGTTCATCATGAAGAGCAAGCCCACAATGCTAGCCACTACAATGGCGAGCGTAATCATGGGGCGCTGGATGAAGACAAGGACGAATTTCTTGTAGCGCTGGAGGATGCGCTCGTAACTGCGGTTGAAGGCGTCCATAAACTTGCGAGTGCTCATACCTGCCACGGCAAGGATACTGATGACAACCATGATGGTGGTCAGGATAATGCTGCCCGTGGTAAATAGGCCGAAAATCATGCCCAGCACTGCGATGATGGCTAAGATAATCGTCACAAGGGGCGGCAGGAGGTTGGCCACGGACTTCACATAACGCTTCACGAAGTTCTCGCGAGCCACCTGGTATGCCACATCCATGCGCTCCTTCAATGTGGAGTCGGCCTTGTGCGGCTTGAGCATGATGGCGCAGAGTGCAGGCGACAGGGTCAAGGCGTTCAGAGCGGAGAAACCGATTGCGATGGCCATGGTAATACCAAACTGACGATAGAACGTACCGCTCGTTCCGCTCATAAAGCTCACGGGCACAAACACGGCCATCATCACCAGCGTAATCGACACGATGGCACCGCCCAGTTCACGCATGGCATCAATAGAAGCCTTTCGCGATGACGTATATCCTTGGTCCAACTTGGCATGCACACCTTCAACCACCACAATCGCGTCGTCCACAACAATGGCAATGGCCAACACCATAGCGGAGAGGGTCAGCAGGTTGATGGAGAAGCCTATCAGATAAAGCAGGAAGAAGGTACCAATCAAGGCCACGGGGATGGCAATGGCGGGAATCAACGTCGAGCGGAAGTCCTGGAGGAAGATGAATACTACCAAGAACACCAGGATAAAGGCTTCGATAAGGGTCTTGATAACTTCGTGGATAGAAGCGAAGAGGAAGTCGTTGGCATTCTGTGCCACATTGATGACGAGGCCATCGGGGAGGTCCTTCTCACACTGTTCGAGCAGCACCTCAATGTCCTTAATAATCTGCGTAGCGTTACTACCAGCCGTCTGCATGACCATACAGGTCACGGCGTTGTGGCCGTTCACGCGGCAGGAGAAGCCGTAGGTCACACGACCGAGTTCTACTTTGGCAACATCCTTCAAGCGAAGCACAGTACCGTCAGCCAGCGACTTGATGACGAGGTTCTCAAACTCGCTCGGCTCTTGCAGGCGTCCCTTGTAGCGAAGGGTATACTGGAAGGTCTGGTTTTCGCGCTCGCCGATAGAACCAGGAGCGGCTTCGATGTTCTGCTCGGCAAGGATGCCAGAGATGTCGGTCGGCACGAGGTGGTACTCGGCCATTTTCTCGGGATTGAGCCAAATACGCATGGAGTAGTCGGCACCCATCACGTTGGCATCACCCACACCCTTCACACGCTGAACCTGCGGGATGAGGTTAATCTTTGCGTAGTTCTCAATGAAAGTATAGTCGTATTTATCCTCTTGGTCCACGATGGAGAAGATAATCAGCATGGAGGTTTGGCGCTTCTGTGTGATGACACCCACGCGGGTTACTTCGGCGGGCAGGAAGCCTTGTGCCTTGCTGACGCGGTTCTGCACGTTCACGGCAGCCATATCGGGGTCAGTGCCTTGCTTGAAGGTGATGGTGATGGATGCTGAACCCGTATTGGTGGCCGTAGAACTCATATAGTCCATGTTTTCCACACCGTTGATTTGTTCCTCAAGGGGAGCAATCACGGAGTTCAACACGGTCTGGGCATTGGCACCCTGATAGGTGGTGCTCACCTGAATCGTCGGCGGTGCCATATCGGGGTACTGCGTAATAGGCAGTGAAATCAAACCGAGCACACCGAGGATGACAATCAGCACAGAAATTACTGTGGAGAGCACCGGGCGGTTAATAAATCTGTCTAGTTGCATAATTTGGAAGTACTATTTTCTTTTTCCCTTTCTTCTCATCAAGAGACGAAAGGAAGGCTGTAAAACCAGAGGTCAATAAATTAGTTTTCTCCCGGCATCTTGCCATCTTCAAGGGCTTTCTTGGCCTTGGCTCGGTTGGCATTTGCCTGCTGCGGGGTGATGGGGTTAATCTTCGTGCCATTCTTGAGCTGTGTGACACCTTCCACAACGATACGCTCGCCTGCCTTGAGGCCGCTGGTCACTACGTAGTTGTTGCCATCGTTCTGCACGAGCACCTCAACCTCGCGCGATTTCACCACATTGTCTGCACCTACGACATAGACGAACTTCTTGTTCTGGATGTCGTACGTTGCTTTCTGGGGAATGAGAATGACGTTTTCAGCGCGCACGGGCATTTTGATGGAGCCCGTACCTCCCGAGCGGAGTACGTGGCCTGCGTTGTCGAAGGTGGCACGCATCTGCACGGCACCCGTTGCCTGGTCAATCACACCGCTGATAGCAGTCACAGCACCCTTCTGGGAATATACGTTGCCGTCTGCCATCACAAGTTCAACGGCGGGCATAGCCTGAATGGCCTGACTCACGGTGCCCTCGCTCGTAATACCCAGCAACTGCTTTTCGGTCATGCTGAAATATACGTACATCTGAGAAATGTTGCTGACAGTGGTCAAGGGCTGAGGCGTTGAAGGACCTACGAGGCTTCCCACACGGTAGGGGATGCTACCAACGACACCCGCAGAGGGGCTGGTCACATTGCAGAAATGCAGCTGGTCCCTTGCGGCCTGCAGGGCTGCCTGTGCTTGGTCTAATTGTGCACGAAGCGTCTTCAACTGGTTAACAACCAAGTCGTAATCATACTGACTAATGATTTGCTTATCCAGAAGCATTTCCTTGTTCTTCAGGGTGAGTTCCTGGGTTGCTATGTTGGATTTGATAACACGTATCTGTGCTTCACACTGGGCCACCTGTGCTTTATACTGAGTGGCATCAATCTGGAAGAGTGTCTGTCCTGCTCTGACCGTAGCACCTTCGTCCACCAGCACGCGGACGATATGGCCACTCACTTTGGGATGAATCTCAATATCCTGCATACCCTTGATAGTAGCGGGATAGGAAGTGCTCAGGTCTGCACTTGTTGTCGTCACCTTTACGACAGGGAAATCATTGCTGGCAGCCGGCATGTCCTTCTTACTGCCTCCACATGCGACAAGCGTCATTGCTAGCGCGATGATTGCGATTTTCTTCATACTACTTATTTTCTTATTATTGGTACTTCGTTATGGAATAGTCAGAAAAAACAACGCCCCCCTATAGGAAGCGTACCAGGGAAAACGGCTATCTGGTGTACATCTAGACGTTTACACCTTTTAATTTTAGTGCAAATTTCGCGATTTTTTAGGAGGCGGTAAAGCCACACACCCAAAAAGTTGGAAGCCTTTTAGAATATTTTATAAAGCATCTTCCAATTCGACCAATTTATTTGCCTTCTGGAGCGCGTGCCAGAGGCTGCTTTTGGCCTCGGCATTCATATTTTGCATGGTTTCGAGCAAGCCGCGCATCTCCTGTCGCTGCCCTTCCCGGTCGTGCGGGCACACTTTCAGGAGGGGTTCGTATTGGTAGATTTCTGCCCATGTGCGCAGGTCGTCCTCCCCCACCCTACAGAGCGGGCGGATAATCTCGAGCGGCATCTTGCGAAAGGCTTGCCGGACGGGCATGGTCGAAAACGAGCCGTTGTAGGTCAGGTTCATCAAGGCTGTAGTGAGAATGTCGTCGCGGTGGTGACCGAGGGCGATGCGCTGGCAACGGAGTTGTTGGGCCAAGGTGAAGAGGGCCTTTCTGCGCGTCCACGAACAGAGGAAACAGGGCGTGCGGCGTGTATTGCGGTCCGTGGGCATCTCGCAGGTCTGGAGGTAGAAATCGGCCCCCTGTTCGTGGGCAAAGTCTTCGAGATAGCGCGCATCGGTGCGGTAATCAATACCCTGCATACGCACATGCAAGGCCGTAAGGCCGAAGGGCTGTGCGGCGTGCCGACGATATTCACCCAGCAGTTGGAGCAATGCCATGGAGTCCTTGCCTCCGCTGAGGCCTACCAGCACGTGGTCGCCTGGTGCTATCAAATGATAGGTACGGATGCCTTCGCGAAACTTTCGCCGCACGCGGTCGGTCAGCTTTCGGTCGGCGGAGGTCAACTGGGTTTTATCTATACGCATAATAAAGGTAGGTTCTATAAATTAGTTTCAATGGAAGGCAGATTTTCTTTCTTGCTTGGATGTCTTTCCGACTCTTGCACCGTATCTTTTTGTTTTTCATTCGGTCACGTAGCCCGCTACGCTCCCTCACGAAAAACAAAAACCTACGGCACAATAGTCGAAAACTCATCGCAAGCTAATTTATAGAACCTACCTAAATAGGATTCTATGAGAATTTCTACGGATGTCAAGCATCTACGTGCTTACATTGTATTTACAATGAGAACGAACTCCGTAGGTATGATTCCAGTTTCACAGCGGGAAGGCAATGTACCGCCAAGAACGATCTCCAACTTTGACCTGAATGCCACTTCCCCTTGAAACGAATCTGTTGCGCCTATCTAAACACAAAATAAACGGCTGCCACGAGGCAGAGGAAGGCGGCAATATGGTTCCAGTGGAAGGTTTCGCCCTTGAAACAAAGGGTCACGATGACGGTGAATACTATCAGGGAGATGACTTCTTGCAGAATCTTCAGTTGAATCAAGGAGAAGGGGCCGCCGTTGTCCAGAAAGCCGATGCGATTGGCGGGCACCTGACACATGTATTCAAACAGGGCGATGCCCCAAGAGAAGAGGATGACGGCTATGAGGGGCCAATGGCGACTGACGCCTGTTTCCTGCAACTTCAGGTGGCCGTACCAGGCAAAGGTCATAAAGATGTTGGACAGGACGAGCAGGAGAATGGCGGATAATCCTTTCATAAGTGACGCTGTTGGAAAAAGATGTAGTTGAGATATGTCCTCAGATGGAATTGTTCAGTCGCTTCCCGCGAAGAATCAGCCACCAAATGCCTCCCGCAAAAAGGAGTATATCGATGGCCAAAACAACTGTGGGCGACACGTTGGCTAGCAGGAGGAGGCATACATTGAGCAGGATAAAGAATAGTTGGGCGGAGAGAATCATCACCAACGATTGGCGCATGGAGAAACCTGCCGCCATACAGAGGTGGTGGATATGCGTCTTGTCGGGATGAAACATACCCTTGCCGTGGACAAGGCGCGTGAGGGCCACGCGAATAAGGTCGAAGATGGGGATGAGCAATAGCGTGCAGGCTATCATCAGCGCATGGGGACGGGCGGGCAGCACGGCACTATTGCTCATAGAATATTTCATCACAAGATAGGCCAAAGCGTAACCAAGAATTAGGCTGCCCGTATCGCCCATGAAGGTTTTGGTGCCGCGCTCGGCCTTACCAAATAGATTGTAGTACATGAACACGAGCACTGCACCGATGAGCGAAGCCGTAAGAAGGGTGTACATGAGCACATCAAGCCTTGCAAACAACACGGCAAAGGCGGTCAGGGCAATGACACTGAGGCCCGAGGCCAGTCCGTCGATGCCATCGATGAGGTTGATGGAATTGACTATCAAGAGGCAGAGCAGAATGGTGAAGGGATAGCCCACCCAAACGGCTACCTCACCCAAACCAAAGAGGCCATCGAAATTATTGACATAGAGATTGCAGAACGGGAGAAAAAGGGCAGTGCTCAGCTGGATGGCAAACTTGAACGTGGCGCGCAGCCCCATCAGGTCGTCCAGCAAACCTATCAGATAGATAATGAAGACGCCCGTGACGATGGCGAAGGTCGAGGGATGAAAGGCGGGGAAGCCGCCCTCGATGGCTGAGAGCGCATAGACCGACACGCACATGCCCAACAGGATGGACGGCACAAAGACGGCGCCACCCAGGCGCGGGATATTGTTCGTATGCACCTTGCGCTCGTCGGGCAGGTCGTAGAGTCCTTTCTTCTTGCACAGGCGCAGAAGCCAGGGCATTGTGATGCTGGCTACTGCTGCGCTGACGAGGAAAGCGAGGAGAGGGAGGAAGATATTTTGCTGCGACATATTTGGGATGGATGTGGGATGCTACCTATGGTGATTGATTCGGGAGAGTAAGCCTGCCACTATCTGATAGCGGTAAACTAACTTTTGCCTAAGGCTAGAGGCACTGGGGTCGCTCGTTGTGGATGCATTTTTGCCATGCCGGCGGTAGGCCATCAAGTTGTCGGGAATAAACCGCAGGGAATAATAGAAGGCAGCCACATTGCCCAGCCAGATATCGTGCATGGGGATATGGTCGGGAAAGGGCAAGGCTTTGTCCAGCACTTCGCGCCGCATGGCCATGCAACAACCTAGATAGCAATTACGCACAAGAAGATTGTACCAGCGACCTTCGTGCTTGCGCACCACATGATAGAAGGAACTATCCATCACGTTCAGCCGTGCATCGACTACCTGGCAATCGCTTACGACACAGGCCGAACGCTGGAGAGCCTCAGACATGACGGCCACCTTGTTCGGTTGCCATACATCGTCTTGGTCGCAGAGGAATATATAGTCGCCCTTGGCAAAGGACAGGGCATGCTCGAAATTCTTGGAGGGCGACTTCATTCGCGGTCCTTGGACAATGCGAATACATGGACTACCGATAGACTTAACCACGTCCAAGGTGGCATCCGTAGAGCCGTCATCGGAAATAACAATCTCGTCTTCGGGACCGATTTGCGAGAGGATGGATTCGAGTTGTTCCTTTATATATACGGCCCCATTGTAGGTGGCCATGCAAACTGAAATCATAGAATTGGCTTTTGAAAATATGCACGAAGGAAAACGAGCGATCGCTGGCGGAGCGTGAGGGCCAAGAGGTGACGCCACACGGCTACGTGGTGCTGGAAGCGTTGGCGATTCGTGTTGAACTGGCAATGCCGCGCGCTCTCCAGATAGAGGCGAAAGCGTCGGAGCAATTTCGGTGTGGAACGCTCATCGTTGGAGAAATCCTGCTTGCCAACAATGGGCAGCAAACGGAAGGTGGAGGCGTGGCGCAGCACGCGCTGCTGAAACTGGAAGTCGGCGAAGTCCAAACGCACCTGCGGCGAATATCCGCCTGCCGCTTCAAACAACACGAGCGGCACGCACAGTCCGCTATTGACCAGATGGTACTGCTGCAAAGAATGCTGGCCCGCGGGCAAATGGACACCCTTCACCTTCCATCCCCCAACGTAGCAGGGCGAGAAGGGGCGGCCATCGGCCAACAGCAACGAGGGACCCATAATTTCCTCATCGGATAAATGGGACAGGTAAACCTCCCATGCGTCTTCGGGAAAGGTGGTGTCGCAATCCAGCAAGAGGACGTGGGTATAGCCCAACTCCCTTGCCAACTTGGCCCCATAGTTGTAGGCAGCGGGCAGTCCGCCATTCGCCGTATCGCGGTGGTAAATGGCTGCGGCGGGCAGGGCCTCCTGGTTCTCAAAGGCGGCTGGCGAATTGTCGTACACGAGAAACCGTTCGACATTGCATCCTCGCAGAAGGGTCTGGTAGGTGATGGATTGCGAGAGCGTGGTCTGGTATACGACCAATATGGGGAAGATTCGGTGCGACATAGGAGGGGGAGGGTTGGTTAGAAATTGAGCAGCCCTGCATAGACAACATTGAGCAGGAAGATACCTATTATATATATACTGATGAAGAGGCGGCCCACCCACTGCGGACGGATGGCATAGATGATGAGCGGCACCATCAGTATCTCCACGAACAAGAACAATTCGCTAACGCGCGCGGCAAAGACGGCGATGAAGTTGAGCATTCCCAAGCACACGTAGGAGAGCGCAAATATCTTGAGCAGGAGCGTGAGGTAGGCGCAATGTTTCTTGACCACGTCATATTTCCATAGTAGGAAATAGAAGACGGCCAATTTTAGCATGATGGCTGCATTGAAGATGTTGATCTTCTCCACATCCACCGCGCCTTTCTCCTTGAGGCCCTCGTAGAGTTCCATCTTCTCCTGCACGAAGGAGATGGGAATCAGTGTGCTGAGGTTGATATCGAAGAAGGCGGAGGTCAAGGCCAGCAACGGCGTCAAGGCCAGCACAATACGGTGCCAGGGTTTCAGGTCGTTGTTGCGGAAGAGCAGCACCAGCAACAAGAGAATGGCCGACACGTGGAAATACGTGGCCACCAGAATCAAGCAGAAGAAGGGCCAACGCCTGCCCTGCGTGAAGAAGTAGAAGCCGAGGAAGATGAAGGCCATGGCTGCGCCGACACGAATCTGCGTCATATCGTGGAGCACCAGAAAGTTGCTCATATACACGCCGAGCAAAAGGAAATGCTCCGTGGAGAGTTTCGTAAAAACGTAGCACTTCAGGGGAATCGCAATCAAGGCGTAGAGCAGAAAGACGCCACGCACATCGCCCATCGTAGCCTTGACAAGTTCGCGGATATGAATAAAGGAGAGTTCGACAATATCGTCGTACTGCCCGAGGTAGTAACCATAATATTGCCACGAGTCTTTGTCAATACCAATTGGGCGCAGGCCAGCCATCAGCGTCAGCACCAAGACGATGACCGTGAATACCACCCAACGCACCATCGGCCGCTCGTCTACCACAAAGGAGAAGGCGGCCGTCAGTAATAACAGGAATAGGAGGATGGCAACGAACATAGTCAATCAGAACAGGCTAGACATTTTCAGAATCCGCGATAGATTCTTCCGCTTCGGTTTCCTCTACTTCGGTTTCATCGGTCTCGTTGGGCTGCACGTCTTCCTTATTGTATTTCAGCAGGAAATAAATGGTGCAGACAAAGAAGCAGAGCATCAGCATGGCGGCCACCGTTATCATGCGCTTGGGACCAGCGTGCTTCACGGGTACACTGGCGTTCTGCAAAACAGTGAAGGCCGGTATGCGTTCCTGCACCTTTGATTCGGCCACCACCATCTGCTGCTTCAGGCTGTTGTAGGCATTGAACTGCATCTGCATTTCGTTTTCCAACTGCTCCTCCTCGTTTCTGTACTCTTGCAACACGAGGTCCTGATGGGTATCTACGAATTTCGCATAGTCCTTGCAGGCAGCCTCATACTTGCGGTGGGCTTCATCGCAGAGTTTGGTGACGTGGTCCAAGTCAATGCGGGCCTTCTTTGTGCGATAGTCGATGATAAACTGCTGGAGTTTGCTCATGACGGTATCAGCCAACTGAGCGGCAACGAGCGGGTCTTGCGCGGTGGTCGTTATGGTGATAACGTCGGTCTTCTTGTCCACCATACAGTTGATACTACCCGCTATACCCTCGACTATCTTGTCCTCGGCCTTGGTCAGCTGGAAGGGATTGGGACGATAGTTTTTGTCGGCATTGAAATGTTCGACCTTGGAGAAACGCGCTTTCATCTTCAGCATCATCTTAGCCCAGAAGGGAGCCTCGCATTTCTTCGTCAGGTAATCCACATAGCGGCCCTTGAACGTACTATCTACCGTCTGCACCTGCACCTGCATCATCGGCACGAGGAAGTCGGTGGACTGAATCAGGTCGGGATAGAACTGAGGTGCGATGGCATCAGAGGAGTTCATGCCGCCCAGGTTCACGCCGAGCATACCAGCCACGCCGCTAAGTCCACCCATATTGCCGCCGCCGTTGGAATACTCGGGGGCCAGCATGACGCGGACTTGATAATAGCGCGGGATGCTCAGCATAATGCCCGCAGTGAGGGCGAAGGTGAGCACGAGCGGGAGGATGTACCTCCACTTGCACTTCCAAATGGTCTTGAATATTAAGTCCAATCGGATTTCTCGCTTGAAAGCGGCCTTCATGGTTGTTTCTTTGTTCATAATATTCAGCATTATCTATATATTCATAATGGAGTTAGTTTCTATTCCGTAACAGTCTTGATAACCTTGGCAGGACTACCAACGGCAATGCTATAAGCGGGTATATCGTGTGTCACCACGCTGCCTGCTCCGATGAGAGCATAGTCGCCAATGGTCACGCCGGGCATAATCGAAACGCCCTCGCCGATGTGGACGTGCTTGCCGATAATCACGGGGCCACGGCTGACGAGTTCGCGCATTCTGGGAGGCTTTTCCAACTCTTCGCGAGTGGTGCCGCCATGCGTATGGTCGGTGATATAGCATTTGGACCCCATCGTTGTCCATTCGCCTATCTCAACATGGTTGATGCAACCGATACGACAGAGCGAGGCTATCACAACCTTGTCGTGCAGGATGAGGCGGGGCGTGAAACGCTGGTCTGTATTGGCAAACGAGTCGATACATTCCAGACGGGCATCGAAATACAACTCCACGTCCTCGCCCAACTCCATGTATTGCATCCCAGTCAGGTGCAAGCGTGTGCTGCCCAGAATCAGACGGGTGCAATGCTTAAACTGGGGCTTCAGATAGGAAGCGTAGATCAGGCGGAAGAGGTGCTCGATCTTGAGATTGAGGGAGCGCAATGGCAACTTGGCAAAGGGCCATGTGAGCACGTCGAACAGTGCGAGTATTATTTTCTTCATTTTTGGGGCATTTATTTTGGTGTCTTGTCTGTTAGGGCATCCACCCTGGAGCGACCTGTAAAACCATGGATTTCGGAGAGACGTAAAAAAGTGCCGACTCCCCGTTTATTTATGGGGCTTTTCCGTTGCAGAATCCGACCTCCTCACTGTTTCAAGCGTATGAAACAACTGTTTCAGGCGTATGAAACAACTGTTTCAAGCGCATGAAACACCTGTTTCAAGCGTATGAAACACCTGTTTCAAGCGTATGAAACACCTGCTTCAAGGCAGGAAGCACTGGAAACGTCGTTTAGATTTTCTGGAAAGTGCAACCTGAGAGTTACTCTCAGGGATGCGGCAGATGAAGTTTCTTGGCCAGGAAATTCCGCTCAGTGGCTTCCAAACCAAATATCAGGACAAGGATGGCAGAGAGGGTCATACTTGAGAAAACGAACCCTGCATGCTGCCAGATAGTATTGGGAGCGATGACCGTGAACAGCCAATAGGATGCAGCAGCAGCCAGTCCTCCCGTCAGGCAGATACGGCCGACGACCTTGCACAGGAAGGCTCGCACGGAAAACTGAAACAATCCGCGACAGATTGCCATGCGGAGAATCTGCGCCAGAATGGTGGTGGCCAATAGCGTCACGAAGATGTACGTGGGATTGCCCGTTGTGCGAACTACGAAATAACCGACGGGCAAGGTCAATAGCAGGGTCGTGCCGATGACAAGATAGTAGGTTTTGACGCGGCCCGTGGCCGAAGCACCTATCATCATGGGGTTGGCTACGCAATCCACGAGGGTGGCACAGAGCATCCAGCGGATAAAGACGGACGCATAGGGAGGAACTTTGCCCAGCCACAGCGCGAGGATATAGTCTGTGTCCAACAACAGGGGCAGGGCTATGAAGAGCATCAACATGAAGGACAAACGCGAGGAAATAAGGATGAGGCGGTTGGTCTGGTCAACCTGTCCCTGCGCATAGGTCTTGGTGATTTGCGGATTGATGGCGGTTTGAAAACTGGCAATAAACTGCGTCACAGCCGTCTGTACCTGAAAGGCTACACCGCGCGCGGCATTGACTACGGGGCCACCGAATGCGTTCAGGACGAGATTGATGCCCTGCGTATTGCCCACGTAGGCGGCATTGCCAAATGTATTCCAGCCCATAAAGGAAAGCATCTCGCGGTAAAGCGCACTTCCCTTCACCCAGCGGAAACGAATGGTGCGATAGTGGCGGTGGCAATAAAACCAATACACACTGCGCACGATGGCTGCCACGAAGAGCATCAGCAGGGCGTAGGACAGGAGCAGGTTTTGCTCGGGCAAGAGATAGAGCGACAAAGCAGCACTCAGTTTCAACGTCACGTCAAGGATGGTGATGCCCGCAAAGGCTCCCATGTCTTCATGCGCAATGATGGTGGCATTGGAGGGAACGCTCATAATCATCAGCATACCCGAGAGCAGACTACACCCAAAGACGGCATAGACATCAACAACTTTCTCAGCAGGAAAAACCAAGAAATTTTGGATATATAGGCTTCCCAGAATGCCTCCTACAACTACGACCAGAACACCCAGGAGGCAGTGCAAGGCCGTGGCAACGGAATAAACCTCGTTGAGGTAGGCAGACTGGCCACGTCCCAGCGCAACCGTAATAAAGCGCTGTGTGCAGGTGGTCATCGAGTTGTTCAGAAACATCAACACAACTACGATTCCACCCACTACATCATACAAGCCGTAATTCTCTACACCCAGCACCTGAATCAGGACGCGAGAGGTGTAGAGAAAAACGGCCATCTGGAAGAGCATTCGAAAATACAAGATAATCGTATTCTTCGCTACTCGTCGTGTATTTACTGGTTGGTTGGTCAATGCGTTTGGAAATAATTCTTCAACAATACGGGAGAAGAGCAAATGTCAGGAAAAAGGCAAAGGTGAAAGGTATCTGCTATGGGCTGATGCTTCATCTCAGATACCTTTCACCTTGTTCTATTTGAGGAGGGTGGCAATCACCGTACCCAATGTGGCGGTCATCGTACCCATACTCAAGATTTCGCCAATGGTAATTCGGCGCCGCTTGCTCTTGGCCGGAACAACAATCTCACAACCTGGTTGTATATCCTTTGAGGAGCGGACACGGGACACCGTGCCATTCATGTGGACCACAAAGGCACGTCTTTGCTTGGCCTTGAGGCTGAAACCGCCCGATTTGTTGATATAATAACTCAGTCTTGCTCCCTTCTTATAAGTAACGGTGGTCGGATACATAACTTCACCACTGATGCTGACCGTATTACTGAACTGCGGAATCACCAGGTGGTCGCCATCGCGAAGCACTAAATCCCACTCTTCGCTTCCAGGATTTGCAATAGCCTTATCCAAATTGATACCTACATAACGTGTATCTCCCAGTTCTAGTTTCTTGACATCCACGGAATCGCCGTTGGTGGCAATCATGAGCAAGGATTCCTGTTGGACCTTCTCGGCAGGCGTCAAGCGGCGCTCCAAACGTGCACCTGCCACATAGGCATCGCTATTGAAGCCGCCACACTCCTTGATTAAGTCACTCAGACGATACGTCTTCTTCGTCAGCGCATAGGTTCCGGCAAAGGCCACTTCGCCTTCCACAACCACGTGTTGCTGCTCCGTATATCCGGGCGAGCGATGCACATATACCTCGTCGAAAGGTTCAAGCACGAATGCAGGTTCGCCCTCCACGACAAAGCCATCCACGAGCGAGAAACTATACATCTTGCATACCTCGTTGCCACTGCTTGTTGCCTTGTTATTGCGAATGCGTCGCGACACGTCAATCTTGACCATTGAGGCGGCATCCGTCAGACCGCCAGCCTGAAGGATAAAGTCTTCCAACGTGAGGTTTTCAATATAATCGTACTCACCAGGATAAAGCACCTCACCATTTATCTTGAGCACACGTTTGGCTCTGATTTCCTGAAGGGAAGGAATGTAAATGATGTCCTCGTTGTTCAAGGCAATATCTGCCACGGTGTGGTTCATCAGACCATCAAGATTGATGGACATAGCCTTGAGAGTGCGGTCCTCCTTACGGCGATAGAGAATGATGCGTTCTGTAAAGGCATCTTCGGTCGGGCCACCTGCTTTTTCAACCAATTGGCGAACGGACGTAATGCTTCCATCCATCTGGTACATACCTGGACGGAAGATTGCGCCCTTGATTTCCACCATATTGGTGTAGCGGTTGAGCACGGAATCTACGAAGACGGAGTCACCATCTGCCATCTGGAAGGATGCACGCTCAAATTCGTCAAGATTATATACGGAATAGCGGCCGCCGCTCTTGCGCACCAAGCGCACTGCTTCGGGGAAGGCATCGCCCGTGAAACCACCCGCATAATTGATGAGGGTGCTCAGACTCTCGGTGCTCTTCATTTCGTAATACATCGGACGCTTCACCTTTCCCGTGATATTGACCAAACATTCGTAGGGGTCAACGGTGATAACATCTCCCGAGGCCAAACGCACGTTGCCAGTCAGGTTGCCGCCGAGAATATAATCATAAACGTCCACCTTGGTGACAAGCGTTCCGTTTCGATACACCTTTATATTACGCAGCGTTCCGATGTCGTTGACACCGCCAGCCATATAAAGGGCATGAAATACGGTAGCAAAAGCAGATAGGTTGTAAGTACCAGGCATAACGACCTCGCCCATCACATTGACTGTGATGGAACGGGTCTCGCCCACCGTCAGTCGGATATTCGAACCGCTATAACGCTGGCCTAGGGTTGCCTTAAGATGGCGGTTGGCCTGTTCAATGGTCATGCCGCTCACTTGCACGGGGCCGTAGCCTTCGATGTCAATACTACCTTCTGGTGACACCGTTCCTTGGTAGGTCTTTTGCGAAGCACCCCATACGTCAATATATACGGCATCTCCAGGCCCCAAACGATAGTCGCGCGGGGTGGCAATATTCATCTCAGGTTCGAAGGTGAGGTTTTGACGGTTGAAGATATTGCGACCGAAGATAACTTTCTCATTCTTTGCCTTCGGGTTGCCCATTATATTGTCATACATGGCCAAGGAGTCGGGCAACATATTGCCGAAGGCATCGCTGTACATATCAAACTGCTGTTCATCGCGCAGCATCTTTTGCCGATCTGTGAGTTGGCGGGGGTCTTGTTGTTCTTTCGCGGCTTTGCGCTGGTACGTGCCAGGCGTTTCTTGCCCATTTTCTTTATTGCGCATTCGGTTGTTCAGATTCTTACCGCCGCCAGTAATATCGCGTGCCCCCATTTGGGTATTCTTCTGCTCCTTCTCATACTTATCACGGATACGGCGTATCTGCTCAACAGGCACTCCTTTTTCTATAAGGCGACGGACAATAATATCGCGGGAGGTGCCTTTATCATTTTCCTTGATGATATATTCCATCACCTGATTATCGGTCATGGGCGAAGTTTGTGCTTGCACGCTGGGAAGTAGCACTACAAACAGCAATAACATTGTCAATATCTTCTTCATATTCAAGGAGTGTATCTATTTCTGATAATTTATCGGTTTAGGCGAGTTTCTAGTTATTCTTTTGAGATGGGAGAAGTAGAATCCCTTCGTACCTATTGTGCTATCAGCGCAAGGTCTTTCCGCCTCGTACCACCAAAAGAATAGTACGGCACATGATTTTCACGTCTGTCCAAGGATTTCCCTTTTCCAAGTAGCGCAGGTCCATATTCAGACGCTCCAGCATCATCTCCATGGAGTTTGTATAGCCATTGTAGAGTGTGGCTTCCGAGGTAATGCCTGGCCGCATCTGGTAGAGGTAGGGATAGCGCGCATCGTGCTGCATGATTTGCTCAATGAAATACTTCCGCTCAGGGCGATAGCCTACCATCGACATATCTCCCACCAGCACATTCCAGAGTTGGGGCAATTCGTCAAGGTGGTGAATACGCAGAAACTCGCCAACGGGCGTCAGACGCGGGTCGTCCACTTCCTCCAGACGCGGTCCGTCCTTCTCGGCTTCCACCTTCATAGAGCGGAACTTTAATATCTGGAAGGGGCGACCACCCAAGCCAATCCTTTCTTGTCGGTAAATGACTGAGCCTTCGCCTTGGTATTTGAGGGCCAAATAGATGGCCACCCACAATGGCGCACTCAGTATCAAACCAACGATAGCGAGTATCACGTCTGACACTCGCTTAAATACACAAGCACTATGACTCATGCCCAAAGGCACAGGCTCACCAGCTGCTCTTCTATTCACCGTTGTATATTGCATTCGGTTCGTTTACAGATAACAAATCGGTTCATTGGAATAGTGTTTCCTCAAACCAGCGAGGAAATCACTCTTCGCGAAGAACCTTTCCTTTATCTATTAACGCTAAATCGTTTGAATTATTGTAAAAAGTGGAGGGGCAAGGCGTAATCATTATTTATTCTTATGCCGATTGGCGCGACGCGCACGGATTTCGGCTTTCATCTTGGCCGCACCACTTCCATGCTGACCCGTGATGTAGGTCTTTTTCTTGGCCTTCGTCTTCACCTTGGGTTCTCCCTTGGGGGCACTTTTCAGTTTTGCGCCCTTGAAAACAATTCCACCCGTGATAGCACGGTTGATTTCCTCTTCGCCCACATGGCGCTGCACTTGTTCCATGTTTGTAGGAGCATATTAGTCCCCTATTAATGATGGAAGAGACGAACGCCCGTGAAGGCCATCGTCATTCCGTATTTATCGCAGGTTTCTATCACATTATCATCGCGCACGCTGCCACCAGCCTGTGCCACGTACTGCACACCGCTCTTGTGGGCGCGCTCAATATTGTCGCCGAAGGGGAAGAAGGCATCGGAACCCAGGCAGACATCCTTTTGCTGAGCAATCCATTCCTTCTTTTCTTCGCGTGTGAGGGGCTCGGGCTTTTCGGTAAAGAACATTTGCCAAGTTCCCTCGGCCAATACGTCTTCGTAGTCCTCGGATATGTAGATATCAATGGTGTTGTCGCGGTCGGCGCGGCGAATCTTTTCCACCCAAGGCAGGTTCATCACCTTCGGATGCTGGCGCAACCACCAGATATCGGCTTTATTGCCTGCCAGGCGTGTGCAATGAATGCGGCTTTGCTGGCCTGCTCCGATACCGATTGCCTGTCCGTCTTTCGTATAGCAGACGGAGTTGGACTGGGTATATTTCAGGGTAATCAGTGCAATCATCAAATCGCGACGCGCCCAGTCGGGGAAATTCTTGCTCACGGTAGGCACATTCTGGAAGAGTGTATCGTCCGTCAGGTCCACCTCGTTGCGGCCCTGCTCAAACGTAACGCCAAACACCTGCTTGGTTTCAATAGGATTGGGGCGGTATTCAGGGTCTACCTTTAATATATTATAGGTACCCTTGCGCTTTTCGCGAAGGATTTCCAGTGCTTCTTCGGTAAAGTCGGGAGCAATCACACCATCGCTCACCTCGCGCTTAATCAGCAGGGCAGTGGCAAGGTCGCAGGTATCGCTCAGCGCAATGAAGTCACCGTAGCTACTCATACGGTCTGCGCCGCGTGCACGGGCGTAAGCACAAGCAATGGGCGAAAGGGGCACCTTGATATCATCAACAAAATAGATTTTGGCGAGGGTTTCGCTCAGCGGCAAACCGACAGCGGCACCTGCAGGCGACACGTGCTTGAACGAGGTAGCGGCGGGCAGACCTGTTGCAGCCTTCAGTTCACGCACCAACTGCCACCCATTAAGGGCATCAAGGAAATTGATGTAACCCGGGCGTCCGCCGAGCACTTCCACAGGGAGTTCGCCTGCTTCCATATAGATGCGTGCAGGCTTCTGGTTGGGATTGCAACCATATTTCAAGGCCAATTCCTTCATAATATATATAGGTATAGTTATTGGTTTCGTTGGGGTGTAGCGTAAGGATGATTAGCGGATAAGGGGAAAAATACGCTATGTTAAGGGTTTGCAAAGGTAAGAAAAATATCTCTAACTCCCACATAAACCACTGAAATTCCCTTTGTACGCGGGTTAAATAGCAGGCATTTTTCATTTTCATCTGCCCCCAGCGGGTTGAAGTCAAGGGAAAAGCGTATTTTTGCGTTACTTACCTATTTTTCTAACTGGCCGCTCCGTGTTTTGGTGGCCCTTTTACCTTTTATATATGAACATCAAGAGTGCTGAATTTGTGATTAGTAGCAGTCGCGTAGAGCAATGTCCCTCCTCTTCCCTTCCCGAATATGCCTTTATCGGCCGAAGCAATGTCGGCAAGAGTAGCCTTATCAATATGCTGACGGGCCGCAAGAATCTGGCCATGACCTCCTCCACCCCTGGCAAAACGATGCTCATCAACCATTTCTGCATCAACGGCCAATGGCACCTGGTGGACCTCCCAGGCTATGGCTATGCCAAGCGCAGCAAGAAGGACACGGCCCTGTTGCAGCAAATGATTGAGGGATACATCACGCGCCGCGAGAGCCTGGTCTGCCTCTTCCTACTTATTGATTCGCGCATCCCGCCCCAGAAGATTGACTTGGAGTTCACCCGTTTCCTAGGCGAGAACAGCATTCCCTTTGCCATCGTGTTTACGAAGGCGGACAAACTGAGCATTAACAAGGTGCGCGGAAACGTCCAAACTTTCCTCCGCGAACTTGCCAAGGAGTGGGAAGAACTCCCTCCCCACTTCATCACCAGCAGCCAAAGCGGCACAGGCCGCGAGGAATTGCTGGAATATATTGATACCATCAATAAGGAGGTGAAAGAAGGATAGAATCCAAAAATTCCAGAAATTCTAGAAATTCTAGAAAATCTAGATGTTCTAGAAATTCCAGAATCTCCATCCCCCAAAAGCCAGCTCATGAAACTCAGCTACGTCAAACTCATCCTTTGCCTAGCAGCCATCCTGGTCACCCTCTTCTCGCTTTGGGCCTCGCACATCCTGACCCAAGACCTGAAGGACGAGGAGCGGCGGCGTGTGGAGATATGGGCGGCCGCTATGAAGTCGCTCACCACGGCGGACCAGGGGGCCGACATGACCCTGGTACTGCAAGTGCTGGAGAGCAACCACACAATACCTGTCATCGTGGCCGATGCCGCAGGACGCATCATTGATTCGCGCAACCTCCCCTCTTCGCTCCAGACTGCCGCTGACACCCTTGAGGCTCATCAATCTATGCAGCGCGCTGGCCACACTATGCGCATAGACCTGGGACAACCCGCAGCAGGGCCGAAGGGCAACAAGGCAGCCTTCATCACCGTCTCCTACGGCGAGTCGCAGATGATACAGCGTCTCACGCTCTACCCCTACATTCAGTTGGGTATCGTTGCCCTCCTCGTGGCTGTGGCCATCTATGCCCTTCTCTCGTCCAAGCGGGCCGAACAGAACAAGGTTTGGGTAGGTCTCTCGCGCGAGACGGCCCACCAACTGGGCACGCCCATCTCCTCGCTCACCGCCTGGAGCCAACTGCTCAAGGCGAACTATCCCGACGACCCCATCCTCGACGACATGGAGACGGATCTTATGCGGCTGCGGCTCATTGCCGAGCGCTTCTCGAAGATTGGCTCTGCCCCCGAACTGAGCGAGACCGACCTCGGTGAGGCCATTGACCATACGGTGCAATACATCAGCCGCCGCACCTCGGACCGCGTGCGTATGCATTGCAGCCTGCCCTCCGAGCACATCACGGCCCGCATCAATGCACCGCTTTTCGAATGGGTCATCGAGAATCTGTGCAAGAATGCCATTGATGCCATGTCGGGCGAAGGCGAGATACGCATCTACGTTTTCCGCGAGCGCGACCGCATTGTCATCCAGGTTTCGGACACGGGCCGCGGCATCCCTACTCGCCACGTACGCGATGTATTCCGCCCTGGTTTCACCACCAAGAAGCGCGGATGGGGCCTCGGCCTGTCCCTCGCCCGAAGGATTATTGAGCAATACCACATGGGGCGCATCTTCGTAGAACGCAGCGAAGTGGGCGTTGGCACCACCTTCCGCATCGAACTGCCCCGCAATGGCCGACAATAAACGACTAAGCCGCTGGCTTTCCATTATCTGGACATCTAGCAAAAATCACAAATAGCCTACGACACAAGAGCCGAAAACTCATCGCCAGCTAATTGATAGAACCAAAAGAATCCCGTCCTCCAACACAGGAAGACGGGATTTTTATTATCTACAGCAAAGGAACGCTACACCAGACACGTTTCTTGTTCAGCGGGAAAACAAATGCCCAACGTGAGCACCTCGGCAATTTCTGGTTCTGCAACGATGCGTGTGGATAAAGTTACCAGAAAAATTAGACCTATGAGTCAAAAAAGATATGGTGGGTGAGGCGTGAAGACATCTAAGCAAATCGCTCCCACAACTTCCATTGAAACGAATCCACAGCGTTCACCTACAGTCCTTTGAAATATTTCTGCTCTTCCTCGGGCGTGATTTTCAGGTCCTCTCGGAAGGCATCCAGCATATCCTTTGGGCGCGTCAGGAGTTTGGCGCGGAAGTCGGCAATCTGCTTCTCCCATCCTGCATACGTATGGTAGTTCCAGCGGTCGCAGTCGCGCTTCATCTCTTGGCGGATGCTCTTCACTAGTTGGTCGAAGTACTTGGTGGTACGGTTGGGATGGAAGGTAACGCGCAGGTGGTGGGACAGGCGTTGAAGGAGGAGCTGGCGGAATGCGGCATTTTCCAGCAAATGGCCCGCGAGGACGTTGTGCTTGTCGTTGTGCGAGAGCGAGGAGAATCCGCCTCCACTGCAGCGCAGGTATTTCGAGGGACTGCCAAAGGTCACCCACGTGGCATCGAGGTCGTAATAGACGAAATGCCAGCGGCCATCGGCAGCGGGGTCGGAGGAGTGGACAAAGCGAATATTGCCAATATCGGTATTACCCGTATAGATTTGGCCGAGCTTCCAGTCAATGAGGCCTTCGAGGTCGGCACGCTCGCTCACAAATTTGTATGCCGCAGCATCCTTGAGGTCGTTTTCGATAGCATAATTCAAGAGGCCATACCAGGATGCTGAACTCCCGAACTCGGCATTCCATACGGACATAATGCAAGAGGTGGAATCGGCATCGCCACCCAAGTGGCGGGCCAGGAAATGCTTGTCAACTTTCTCGCGGAGGAAGTAGAGCCCCTGATATTCGGCATTGATATACAAGGCCACGGGGCGGTATTTCTGAATGAGCAGGTGGGGACACTCGTCAGCCATCAAACCCGTAAAAAATTCATCGCGTATCATGCAGCGGTCCTGGTCCTGCGAGCCCGAGCGAAGGACAATGCTGCGAAGCTCCTGCGCCTCGCCTTCGCCGAAGAAGTCATAGGGAACCTCGTTTGCGCCATAGCGGTTGTTGAACTTGAGATAGAACGATTTCTTGGGCAGAATGCGCGAGAATCCGCCGAAGATTCGCAGGTCGAAGTCGGTCTCCAGGCGCGTACCGTCCTTTTCGATGATGGCCAGATGGGCGGGCTTAGCCCAGGGCTTCCAATAGTTGGCCCCTTTGTGTGGGTGCTCGGGTGTATATCCCGGACCATTGGCACAGATTCCGCTGTTGTGGCTATAAAGGTCGGCGGGATTGGCGGCGATGGTGACCACGGGGAGGTCGTGCTTCGCGCCAAGGATAAAGGTGTGGGTGGAAACTGCGCTGCGCATCCGCGTGGAGTCGCCCGCATCGAAGGTGCGCACAACGGTGCTCTTGCTGACAATGAGCGAATCGCGCAGCACGGGCGAGGCCATCGTGGGTTGGCTGCCGTCGGTGGTATAGTGTACGTCCCCACTCGCAGCAATAAGGTGAAGAACCATGTTCCCCACCTTATCATATACGCCGGATTGTTTGTCAAATTGCGGTGCAGGTGCTATCATGCGGCTTCCCGTTGCGGGATTTTCCGTCCCAGGTGTGGGCGAACTGAAATAGTAAAGCCCTACCCCGCTCTCTGTGCGGCCTATGCTGGAGCCCTGCACCGTGTTCTTCGCGCAGACACCATCTACGAATTTGCCTTTGTGCAGAAGCAGAAGGGTCTCGGCATTGCCCAGTTTGATATTGGCCTCCTTCTGGGCATCGGTGGCTTTTTTACCGCGGAGACGAATCAGCCGAATCTCGCCAGGCTGTAGCGTTCCTTCTGGGAAGGTCCACTCCACAGGCTTTCCGCCTTCGGCCTTCTGCTTGTCTTTGTCCTCGGTCTTGGTGGCCAGGGCATATTCGCCCAGTTGGACGGGCTGGCCAGACACGTTCTTCACCTCCACCCAGTTTTCGCTATTTTTGTCGGCGCGGCTCATCAGTTCCCATATAACGAGGGGGCTCTTGCGCGCTGTGCCCAACCGACGGGCATAAGCCTCGTAATTGTCATCGCTATTGGCCATGCCTGGCGTGGGATAGTAGGACGGTTGGAATTTGCCGTCCTCGCCGCGCACGTATGCTTGGTCGGCGGGCAAGTCGGGGATAGTCACCTCACTGGCTATCGTCTGCTGCGGCGTCACCAACTGAATGCGCGCGCCGCGTCCTGCCATCTTGATAGTAGCCACGAGTGCGCCCTTAACCGTGGTCTTGCCATCGCATTTCTTCTTGGTAAACACGAGGAGGTGCTCGCCAGGCTGGAGGGTCAGGTCGGGAAAGTTCCAGTCCTTCACCCTCTCCTGCTGCTCCTGCTTGGTGGCTGTCGTATCGGTTGCGGTGCTATCCTTCGGAGCGTTGGTCACCAGTAGAACATACCCCTTCAAAGAAACAGGTTCCTTCGACTCATTCTTAATTTCCAACCAATCGCAAGGCTCGCCGCCGTCAACGCGCTGGAGGCCCGTGCGGTTGCTAGCCACGACCTCGTTGATGACCAGTTGTTTCTCAAACTGTTCATCGCGCTCGGCCTGGCTCAAATCCTTCGGCTGACACGCCATAATAATATAGGAGAGGAAAACGAGGGCATATGTGAAGACGGAAGGGGTATAGAAATATTTCATAGGGAGAATGAAAATCTGCGGTTGTGTGTGTAGGTGTTGTTTTGAGGGAAATATAAACGTATAGGGAGATTCTTATTTCGTGTAGGAAATCTAGCGTCGCCACCAGCGGTGGTCCTTCCAGATGAGGGGGAGATCGATTTCATTGGTATCGCCTGGTGCATAGATTAGGGCTAGGTGGGCGGTGGCGGTGGTGCTGCCCTCTTTGTAGGCAATGTTTCGCTGGATGTAGTGGCGAATGGGCCCTGTTGTGCTATCTTGGCCTACACGATGCTGGCGCAGGAGGCTGATGTGCTCGCGCCGACGGGCTGCGGGCAAATGGCGGAGGGAATGGATTTGCTGGATGTAAGCCTCGTAGTCGCCTTTTGCGTAGGGCGAAAAGATGGAGTCTATCTGCTCCGCTGTCGGGCAGGTGGGCCCTTCGGCTTTCTGAGGAGATGTGGGCTCAGAGCTACAGGCCAGCAGAAAGAGGGGAAGCGATAGGAGTAGGTGCTTCATGGTTGTTCTTGATATTGAGGAGAGAAAACACGAATATTGCGAAAGCAGGATGGAACCTCAGTCTCCGTCCTGCGTTCGAAATATTCGTGTCGTGCTGACTCCGCGAAATCTTATTTCTGACGGATGAAAATATTGATGGGCGTGCCGCAGAAGTCCCAATGCTCGCGGATTTTGTTCTCCAAGAAGCGTCGATAGGGCTCCTTGACATATTGCGGCAGATTGGCATAGAACACAAAGGTGGGTATCTGCGTGTCAACAATCTGCGAGCAATACTTTATCTTGATATACTTGCCCTTGATTGAAGGCGGCGGATAGGCTTCGATGAGCGGGAGCATCTCTTCGTTGAGTTTGGCTGTGGTCACACGGCGTTTGCGGTTGAGATAAACCTCCTTGGCTGTCTCGAGCACCTTGAAGATACGCTGCTTGGTCACGGCCGAAGCGAAGATGATGGGGAAATCGGTGAAGGGGGCAAGACGCTCGTAGATGGCATTGCGGAAATGGTCAATGGCAGCCTGCGACTTGTCTTCGACCAAGTCCCACTTGTTGACGACAACGACCAGGCTTTTGTTGTTACGCTGAATAATCTGGAAGATATTGAGGTCCTGACCTTCGATTCCGCGCGTGGCATCAATCATAAGGATGCAGACGTCGGAATTTTCGATGGCACGGATGGAGCGCATGACGGAGTAGAACTCCAGGTCTTCGCTGACCTTGTTTTTTCGGCGGATACCTGCTGTGTCGACGAGGAAGAAGTCGAAGCCAAACTTGTCGTAGCGCGTCAGGATGCTGTCGCGGGTGGTGCCTGCAATGTCAGTGACAATGTGGCGGTCCTCACCTATGAAAGCGTTGATGATGCTGCTCTTGCCCACATTGGGACGGCCCACCACGGAGAAGCGCGGGATGCGTTCTTCCTCTTCGCTGACGGGTTTTTCGGGGCCAAGTTTTTCGACAATGAGGTCGAGCAGGTCGCCCGAACCGCTTCCTGTGGCTGCGCTGACGCAGACGGGGTCGCCCAGTCCGAGGCTGTAAAATTCGGGGGCTCCATAGCGGTCGTTGTTGTCGTCCGTCTTGTTGGCACAAAGGATGATGGGCATCTTCGTGCGGCGCAAGATGGAAGCCACCTGCATATCTAGGTCGGTCACGCCGTTTTTGACATCTACGAGGAAAAGGATGAGGTCGCTCTCTTCGGTGGCGAGGGTCACTTGCTTACGGATCTCCTCCTCGAAAACGTCATCGGAGTTGACCACCCAGCCGCCTGTATCAACGACCGAAAATTCATGGCCCACCCACTCGCACTTGCCATATTGGCGGTCGCGAGTAGTACCTGCCACATCACTGACGATGGCATGGCGAGTACCGGTGAGGCGATTGAAGAGTGTGGACTTGCCTACATTCGGGCTAGGTTTTTGTTTTCCATGAAGGAGCGTAGCGGGCTACGTGACTGAATGAAAAACAAAAAGATACGGTGCGAGAGGCGGAAAGACATCCAAGCCAAATAGAGAGACTACCTTCCAATGAAACTAATTTATAGAACCTGCCTTTAATCAGATATATAAACTCTCAGCGTACTAAACCGCAAAAAGAGAGCAACGATCACGCCCTATTGCTCGTAACCATAAGCCTCAAGTCGGCGGCTGGAGTTTCGCCAATCGCGGTCCACCTTCACGAAGAGTTCGAGGCGGATGTGCTTGTCGAAGAATTTCTCCAGGGCTTTGCGGGCTTCGGCACCGACCTTCTTGAGCGCAACGCCCTGATGGCCGATGATGATACCCTTTTGGCTGTCGCGCTCCACGTAGATGGTGGCGTTGATCAGGATATTCTTGTCAGATTCCTTGAATTGCTCCACGACCACTTCCACGGAATAGGGTATCTCCTTGTCATAATAAAGGAGTATCTTCTCGCGAATGATTTCGGTGACGAAGAATCGGGCGGGCTTGTCGGTCCATTGGTCTTTGGCGAAATAGGGCGGCGAGTCGGGCAGGAGTTGCTTGATGCGCGCAAGGAGGTTGTCCACATTGAAGCGGGCCTTGGCCGAGATGGGGAAGATTTCGGCCAGCGGCAGGAGTTCGTGCCAAGCCGTCACTTGCGCTTCTAGGGAAGCCTGGTCCGAGAGGTCAATCTTGTTGATGACCACAAGGATGGGGGCTTTCAGCTTCAGGACTTTCTGAAGGAAGTCGGCGTTCTTGTCCACCTTCTCCACGACATCGGTCACGTAGAGGAGTACATCGGCATCCTCCAGTGCCGACTCGGAGAAAGCGAGCATGGACTCTTGGAGCTTGTAGTTGGGCTTGAGCACGCCTGGCGTGTCGCTGAAGACGATTTGCGCGTCATCGGTATTGACGATTCCCATGATGCGGTGGCGCGTGGTTTGCGCCTTGAAGGTGGCAATGGAAATGCGGTCGCCCACCAAGAGGTTCATGAGCGTGGACTTTCCCACGTTGGGATTGCCCACGATATTGACGAATCCAGATTTATGGTTCTGCATCGGCAGTATTATTTACCATCATAGCCCCACTTCAGATAGGCTGCACCCCAGGTGAAACCTGCGCCGAAGGCGGTGAGGATGAGATTGTCGCCTTTCTTCAGTTGCTTTTCGTAATCCCAAAGGGCGAGGGGCAAGGTACCTGCCGAGGTATTGCCGTAGCGCTGGATATTGAGCATCACCTGATCCATGGGCAGCTCGAGGCGGTTGGCCACGGCTTCAATGATACGTACGTTGGCCTGATGGGGCAGTACCCATGTGATATTGTCTTTGTTCAGACCGTTGCGCTCAGCCACGAGGGCACAAGCATCGCTCATGTTGGTCACGGCAAACTTGAACACGGTGCGACCTTCCTGATGGATATAGTGCATGCGGTGGTCAATGGTGAAGTAGGAAGGCGGACATACTGAGCCGCCAGCCTTCTGGCAGAGGAAGGGCAAGCCAAGACCATCGGCACGGAGATACGAATCCTTCCAGCCCAGGTCCTCGGTAGTAGGTTCTACGAGAACGGCACCAGCACCATCGCCGAAGATGGGACAGGTGGCGCGGTCGGTATAGTCAACTATGCTGGACATCTTGTCGGCACCGCAGACCACCACCTTCTTGTAGCGACCGCTCTGCACAAGGCCAGCTGCCATATCCATGGCAAAGAGGAAGCCGCAGCAAGCTGCCTGCATATCCACGCAGTAGGCATTCTTCATACCCAGACGGCCAATGACAATGCTGGAGGTAGAGGGGAAGTGGTAATCGGCAGTAGTTGTAGCCAGAATGAGGCAATCCACTTCCTGCGGGTCTGTGCCAGTCTTTGCCAGCAGTTGCTTGACAGCCTTGCGGGCCATATAACTGGTACCGAGGCCTTCCTCGTTGAGGATATGGCGCTCCTTGATACCGATACGGGTCATAATCCACTCGTCGCTGGTATCAACCATACGCGAGAGTTCCTCGTTGTTCAATACATATTCGGGTACGTAACCACCCACACCGGTGATTACTGCATTTATCTTCTCCATAATCAAAAGGGTTATAATCAGATGTAAGACAGGCTCAAGAACATCGTTACGAAAGCAGCCTACCCATTAGACCAAAAAGAGGAGAACAGCCGCCTAGTTTCGCGACTGCTCTCCTTTTGTAATTGTCTGACAAATTACTCAGCCACCTCGTCCTTGACGATAGCCAACTTGCCGCGATAGTAACCGCAAGTAGGACATACGGTGTGATAGATGTGCCATCCACCGCAGTTGGGGCATACCGCCAGCGTAGGAGCTACGGCCTTGTCATGAGTTCTACGCTTGAGGGTTCTGGTCTTAGATTGTCTTCTTTTAGGATGTGCCATTGTTTCGTTATCTTTTAGTTGTTAGTAATTACTAGTTGGATGATGCTTCTGCTGCCTCCTCATCTTCGGCACCTGCGATGCGCGTCAACATATCGGCGTCGCATTCGGCTATTGGATGAGTGCGCTGCAGGGGCAAAGCCAGCAGGGTATTCTCGTAGATGTCCCAGGCTATATCATAGGCATAACCATTTCCGCTGAGAGCCTTCACATCTTCATCGGACTGCACGAAACTATCGTCTGCGCAGACCCTAACCACCGTCTCCGTATCTACGGGGAGCGACAGGGGAGCCAGACAGCGGTCGCAACCGACAACCACCTCGCCCTGAATATGAAAGCGGAGCAGGAAGCATTCCGATGCGTTTTCCTTGACACACAGGGAAACGCACACACGACCACCGATGATTTCGTCCTGCTCAAGGGCTTCGAAGAAATCATCGGCCAACTCCTGCTGGAGTGTTTGGCCTTGCTGCGCGGCTTGCCTTAAATCTATTAGAATCTTACCTGCACTCTGCATAGCGGCTGCAAAGATATAAATTTCCTACGAAACAAACCGACAAACCCCAAAGTTTTTCTCCCATTCAAGGCAGAGAATCTCGTTTCCCGAGCCTTTCCCCACCGGTTTTGAGTCAGAATTGCCAACTCGGGATGCTACTTTCTTCTATATAAGACGTTTCAATGGGAACGAACAATTACAAAATCTAAATCACCCCCTCCACTAAGCCACACCTTGCTTGAGGGCGTGTGGCTCAGCGGTATTGGGCGTATGGCCGAGGTGAGAAATGTACCGCGCCTTGATTTGTGTGAGTAAGGTGTTTGTTCTCATAGAAAAAGCAATGTACCGCACGTTGCTTGCAACGTGTGGCTCAGCGGAAATGTTGGCTCATTGATAACTACTTC
>SFID01000119.1 GCA_004555425.1 Bacteroidales bacterium | reverse complement strand
CCGCTCAATTAGTAAGATTCGAAAGATTCGTGTTAAAGAAACACGAATCGAATTGTTTCCTTGTTGGAGGTTAACCCCGCGCAATTAGTAAGATTCGTAAGATTCGTGTTAAAATAAATACCGCAAACCGAAGGTCCACACGTTGCCTCGCAATCTAGAACGACCTGAGTAGTTACCATTTCAAGTAACTACTCAGGTGATTGTTTGCAGGCAAGGGATACTATTCGGCACGCCCCGAACGGCGCACAGACGACATCAATCCTGCTTGCCCCCTTACGCCATGCTTGAACCTATACGCCTTGCTCGGGTGCGTAAGAAAAAACAGCAATCCCTGACTGCCATTATCTGATGAAGCAGTCAGGGATTGCTGTATATGTGTGCGCCTGATAGGACTCGAACCTACACGTCTCGCGACACCAGATCCTAAGTCTGGCGCGTCTACCAATTTCGCCACAAGCGCATTTGCGGTGCAAAGGTAGGAATATTTTTTGAATCGGCCTTGGTTTCCCCCTGATTTATTGTGGCTGGGGGATTTCTGTGAGTCACTCTTGGGGATTTCTCGGGGCCAAGAGTGGTCTGGGGCTAGGCTGGGGGAGTGTTTGCGCGGAGGTTGAGGGGCTGGCGGAAGGGCTAGCGGTCAATGTTCTTGCGGATGCGCTGCAAGTAGGCATTGAGGCGGACCTCGTCCTTGCGGTCTATGATGTCGAGGAGTTCTTTGAGTTCATCGCGGATTTTGGAAACCTGTCCGCTGGTGCGGGGGTTGAAGAGGATTTCGCGCAGGAGGCAGTCGTCCTCGCCCAGTACGCCGCGGGCGATGGCCATGTGGCGCTTGAAGGTTGTGCCTGGGGCATCCTGGTGCTTCATCACGGCGGCGAAGACGAAGGTGGAGACGAAGGGGATGCTGAGGGAGTAGGCCACGGTCTCGTCGTGCTGTTCGAAAGTGTATTCGCAGATGTTGAGGCCCAGCCGTTGGTAGAGGTCCTTGAAGAAGATGCGGCCCATGTAGTCGCCTTCGGAAATGATGATGGCGTTCTCCGAACTGAGTGCGCCGAGGTTGGCGAAGGTGGGACCAAACATGGGGTGCGTGGAAACGTAGCGGCGGCCACACGCCTCGTAGAATTCCTTCATGCCCGTCTTGACCGAGGCGATGTCGCTGAGGATGCAGTCGTCGGGCAGGAGCGGAAGAACCTGGCGAAAGACGTTGAGGGTGTGTTTCAGCGTGACGGCGTTGATGACCAGTTCGGGGCGGAAATCGCGTATCTCTTCCAGCGAGGAGAATCGGAGGGTGTTGTACATGAATCGCAGGCGCTGAGGCTGAACGTCATAGACGGCCGTTTCGTGCTC
This sequence comes from Bacteroidales bacterium, assembly GCA_004555425.1. Taxonomy (GTDB): domain Bacteria; phylum Bacteroidota; class Bacteroidia; order Bacteroidales; family Bacteroidaceae; genus Alloprevotella. The sequence continues at coordinate 6,939 of SFID01000119.1, read as the reverse complement.
GAAACTGAGGAGGTCCACGAAGAAGGTTCCCATCTTGCCTGCACCTAATATCAATATTCGCATAGTGGGGAAGGTTTACGTGGGTCAGTTCTTGTTCATTACTTCTACCTGTTGGCGAACGCTCTCTTCGTGGATGGCCTCGTAGATGTTGCGCACGAAATCGCTGGACATGCCGCAGAGAACGCCCTGTGCACCGCGCTTGTCGAGAATCTCGGAATAGCGTTTGGCCTGCACGATGGTCATGGCGTGCTCGCGCTTGTATTGTCCGATTTCTCGGCTGATGCGCATACGCTTGTTGAGGAGTTCAATGATGCCATTGTCGATTTCGTCGATTTGTCGGCGCAGATTTTCGAGGCTGTCTGTGCTGTGGGAAACGTCGCGAATCACGAGTTTGTCGAGGATGAAGTTCAGCACGTCGGGGGTGACCTGTTGGCGTGCATCGCTCAGGGCGCAGTCGGGCGAGCAATGGCTTTCGACGATAAGTCCGTTGAATCCCAGGTCCATGGCCTGCTGGCAGAGGGGCGCTATGAGTTCACGCGCACCGCCGATATGGCTCGGGTCGCAGAGGATGGGCAGTTCGGGAATGCGGCGATGGAGTTCGATGGGCAGGTGCCACATAGGCGGATTGCGATAGATGCGCTTGTCGTACGAGGAGAAGCCGCGGTGGATAACGGCCAGGCGCGTGATACCTGCGCCATTGAGGCGTTCGAGGCCGCCAATCCACAGTTCGAGGTCGGGATTGACGGGGTTCTTCACCAGCACGGGCACATCCTTGCCCTTGAGCGAATCGGCCAGTTCCTGCACGGCGAAGGGGTTGGCCATGGTGCGGGCACCAATCCACAGGATGTCCACGCCGGCTTCCAGCGCTGCCTCAACGTGTTTCGGCGTGGCCACTTCGGTGGCCGTAAGCATGCCGAGTTCGTCCTTGACACGCTTGAGCCAAGGCAGGCCAGCGGCACCTACGCCTTCGAAACCGCCGGGCTTGGTGCGCGGTTTCCAAATGCCGGCGCGCAGGATGCGCACACCTTTGGCTGCCAGTTGGGCAGCGGTGTTCATGACTTGTTCTTCGGATTCTGCAGAACAGGGACCGGCGATAATCAGTGGGCGTTCGTTGCCGATGCCGGGCAAATTGAGGGGAGTGATATGGAGAGTCATAATCGTGGGGTTGTTAGGGTAAGTTGATTGCTTGAATGCGTTGCAGGGCTTCGGCCATTCGGGCTTCGCTGGCGCAGAGAGAGATGCGTACATAGCGCTGGCCGTTGGAGCCAAAGATGAAACCTGGCGTCAGGAATACGCGGGCCTCGTGTAGGATGCGCTCAGTGAGGACTTCGACATCGGCATAGCAGTCGGGGATGCGACCCCAGAGGAACATGCCGACCTGCGAGGGATCGAAGGTGCAGCCCAGGGCGCGCATGATTTCCTCGGCAATGTGGCGGCGGCGGGCATATACGTCCACGTTGGCCGCCGTGTGCCATTCGTCCGTGTTCTCCAGCGCGGTGGCAGCGGCCAACTGGAGCGGGCGAAACGTGCCCGAGTCGATATTGCTCTTGACGCGGAGAATCCATTGGATAAACTGCGCATTCGTGGCTATCATTCCGACGCGCCAACCGGGCATATTGTGGCTCTTGCTGAGCGAGTTGAACTCGATGCAAACGTCGCGCGCGCCCTCCACTTGCAAGATGCTGAGCCGTTCCTGCCCGAGGATGAAACTGTAGGGGTTGTCATTGACAATCACTATGCCGTGGCGGCGACCGAAATCTACCAGTTGCTCGTACGTCTTGCGCTGGGCGGCGGCTCCGGTGGGCATGTGGGGATAGTTGCACCAAAGTAGTTTTACTCCCGTCAGGTCCATCCGTTCGAGGGCCTCAAAGTCGGGTTGCCAGCCATACTCGGGCAGAAGGTCGTAATAGCACACCTCGCAACCCAACAGGCGCGAGAGGGAGGTGTACGTGGGGTAACCAGGGTTGGGCACCAGCACGCGCTCACCTGGATTGACCAGAGCGAGGGTCACATGAAGGATGCCCTCCTTCGAACCAATGAGGGGCTGAATCTCGGTGAGCGGATCGAGGGATACGCCGTACCAGCGCGCGTAAAACTGGGCCATTGCCTCGCGCAGTTGTGGGATGCCGCAAGTCGGCTGATAGCCGTGGGCATCGGGGCAACGGGCTTCGCGACACAGGGTCTCGATGGTCGCGTCCGAGGGTGGCTGGTCGGGACTGCCAATGGCCAGACTGATGATGTCCATACCCTGCGCGTTGAGTTGGGCCACCTCCTTGAGTTTGCGCGAGAAGTAGTATTCCGAGACGGAGGCAAGACGTTGGGCGGGAGAAATCGGATGCATAATGAGGCTAGGTATTAGGAGAGAGTTGTAGAGGGCGGACAGGCTGCGGCAGCGTTTTGCGCCAGATGGCCAGTCCTATTTGCCGCGATATTCGCCCAGCACGCGGAGTTCGCGCGTCAGAGGGGCGACGGCCTGGATGCTTTGGCGGAACCGCTCGGCGGCATCATAGCATACGTCTATATAAAATAGGTATTCCCATTCGCGGCCGATGATGGGCAGGCTCTGAATCTTGGTGAGGTTGATGCGATAGAAGGAGAAGATGCTGAGCACCTGCGAGAGCGAACCTTCCTCGTGGGGCAGCGCAAATACGAGGCTGGCCTTGTCGGCGTCGGTTGCTGCGGGGCTGTCGGCGGTCTGCGTGGCCAGGACGAGGAAGCGGGTGTAGTTGTGCTTGTTGTCCTCGATGGCGCGGTCGAGAACCTTCAACCCATAAAGCCGAGCGGCGTCCGCATGACAGATGGCGGCGTGTCCATGCAGGTGTTGGCTGCTGATGGCGGCGGCTGCGCCAGCCGTATCGTCGGCCAGCACCACTTTGTAGGCGGGATGGGCGGCCAGGTAGTTGCGACATTGTGCCAGGGCTACGGGGTGGGAGTTCACCTCGACGATGCTGGCGGGGTCGTCTTCGGGGAGGCAGAGCAGGCTGTGCTCGATGTGCAACTTGTGTTCGCCGATGATGCGCACGCCGCTCTCGCGCAGGAGTTCGTAGTTGTGGAGCAGGCTGCCCGCGATGGTATTTTCGATGGCCATGAGGCCGAGTACGGAACTGTCTGCCTGCATGGCGCGAAAGAGGGCCTCGAATGTGTCGCAACAGATGAGTTGCAGCGTCTCGCCTTCAAAGTATTGGTGGGCGGCGATGTCGTGGAAGGAACCGCGGATGCCTTGTATTGCAATCTTTCTCATGGGCTGTGGATGGTCAGGGCCGCTGGTTGGAAAGGGTTTCGCCAGAAGGACATCGCCCCCTTCCAACAAAAATTCCCGCCTCGTTTGTTGCGAAGCGGGAACCCTGTATATTTTTATCTGGTTGTCTTATCGGTGGATGAGCACACCGTCCCGCTTCGCCTGCTGAGCAAAGTAAAAATAGGAATAGGCGTAAAAGTAGGAGGTGAACCGCATGCTATTTTGCTTGTTTTTCTTTATTATTTTTGGCAAAGGTAAGGCAAATTCCTTGAACGCACAAGGGTTTTGTTTGTTTTTTTACTAAATCACCACCACTTTGGCAACGATGGCCTTGCTGCCTGTGGACGTGGCCACCATAAAGAAATACACGCCTGGGGCTACGCGTTCGCCATCCGTGCCGCGGCCATCCCATGCGAATGTGCCGCCAATGGCTGTGCCGCCTGCCACGACCTGTCCGCCTGCAGTCATCACCTTCACGTCTGCACCGTCCGTCAGGCCGTCCACATGAATTGTGCCGTAATATTCGGGGCGCACGGGATTGGGATAGACGCGCACGTTGGATTCTGCAAGGTCGGGAGCGGCCTCGGTGACGCTTGTGCGGAGGGAGCAGAGGCCTTTGGGCGTACCGATAAAGAGTTCGCCCGTATGGGGATGGATGGCCAGGGACTGTATCTCGTTGTTGGGCAGGATGGAGTTGTCCGTGTCGTAGTGGGCAAGGATGGTCGAGCCATCGGGGCTGGCCAGATAGAGGCCCGAAGATTCTGTGCCCAACCATTTGCGGTTGCCGCCATCGATGGCAATGGCCGTAACGGGAGTGCCATTGAGCAAATAGTCGGCATAGTTGGTGCCATCGTTGCGGGGCACTTTGGGTTGGTTGACGCGGAAGTCGTTGGTCGCAAATTCGTCGGGGTTGACAATCTGAAAGACGCCGTTCTTCGTGCCCACCCAAATGCTACCATCGGGTGCTTCGGCAACGCAATAGACACCGCCAAGCGAGGTGGTCGTGCCGTCCTGGTTGGTGAAGGAGTTGCGATAGCGATAGACGTCGTCATTCTTATTGGCAATCGTTCCGCCATAGTCGATATAGAGGAGGCCGCCAATATGGTTGGTAACGGTGCGCCGCGAGGTCATCCAGAGGCGGCCTTTTTGGTCGCGCAGAATCTGGTCGCAGGTGGGGGCTTGGTCCACTTCGGAGATGTAGAAGCCATCCCAGGTGCCGTCGGCCAGTCGCACCTTGATGAGGGTGTCTATCTGGTCGTTGACAAGGAAGAGGTTGCCCTGCTCGTCCATAGCGGGCGCACTGGTCAGCACGTAGCGCTCGAACGTACTGCTCGTCACGGGCGAGCGCAGCGTGGAGTTGCCCACGGTGTAGCGGTTGACGAACTGATAGTCCTGAAATTCGTAGAGGCCCGTGCGCGAGGTGACGAAGCAGTGGCCCGCATCGCGCGGGTCAACAGCCACACCCGTGATATCTTCGTAGTATTGAATGCCTGCGGCCTCGAGGATGCCTTCTTCCTGGAAGGAAATCCACTCTCCGTCCTCGTAGGCCATCATGGTGCCCGTCTTGTTGTTGTTGCCTGCATAGAACAGCAGGCCGCCGCAGACGAGCAGGCGGTCGTTGTCGAAGGTGAGCACGGCACAGAGGTCGCGCTTGGGGCCAGTCCCTTCGTAGGCGCGGCCTGTGGGGGCAAAAGCCTCGGCCGTGAAGCGGTGCTCGCGGAGTCCTTGGAAGCCTTGCGCCACCCACACGGCACTATCGTTGCCAACGGGCACCATGTCGTTGAACGTGTTGATGCTGTCGCGATACAGGGTTACTTCGGTCGGTGCATCGGCATCCACCTCGTAGAATCGGCGGATGCCTCGGACAACTGCGCGGTCGCCATTCGTGCGCATCTGATAGACTGCACCAGAACGAACGAGGTTGAACTTCACCTCGTCTGTGTCGTCAATCGTGTAGAGCCCCACGCCCATCCATGTGCCGTCGGCCTGATCGCGCACGAGGGCATAGGTATGGCCTGCAAAGGTGGCAAACTGATTGATACGCCCCTTGCGCACAAGGGTCCAGGCATTTTGGTCGTAGGGACTGTCCTGCATGGAAATGTGGCGAATCTCCTGACTTGTGGAAATCATGATATGGCCTGGCCAAGCGGCTGCACCATACACGCGCTCGCCTACATTGAAGAAGCCATTGACGGTGCGGTTCTTGAGGTCGAGATAGGCAAAGCCTGTTGTACTGCTGATGGCAGCGTAGCGCTCGCAGACGCTGAGCGAGGTGGGTGTGCCGACGTCGTCGTTGGCATTGACCACGCCTGGTATCGGATAGAAGGTTTCGCCATCATCCACTAGAAGGTCTATCTGGAAATTGTTGTAAACGATGACCAGGCACTCCTGATCCTGCGACCAGGCAATGTCGAAAATATCGCGGCCCGACATGCCATCGCGGCGCGTGTAGTGGCGCGTATTGCCCGTGGCTGTGTTGTAGGTACAGAGGTTGCCATTCGTCACCAGATAGACGACATTGCCCACCGCAACAGCCTTTGTGGCATTGTGGTAGGAGAGATGAAGACGCCAGGCCTCGTCAGTCTGGGCAGCCGCTGGCGCCACTGTCAGCCCGAGGAGGCAACTGAGAAGAAGCGCAAGGTGGAGGATTTTACGCATGATGCAGTTTGAGGTATTCGCACAGGGCCAGAACGGCGCGAGCGCGGTGACTGATGGTGTTTTTGACGTCGGTGCCTAGTTCGGCAAAGGTCTGGCTGTAGCCCTCGGGGATAAACACGGGGTCGTAGCCAAAGCCCTTGTCGCCGCGCTTCTCTGTGGCGATGCTGCCATTGACGATGCCCTCAAAAAGAAGTTCGCGGCCATTGTGAATATAGGCAATGGCGGTGCGGAAACGGGCATTGCGGTCTGTGTGGCCCTCCAGCTCCTTGAGCAGGAGTGCGGTGTTGGCTTCCGAATCGTTGTGGTCGGGGTTGGCATAGCGCGCCGTGTGAACACCGGGCCGACCGCCGAGCGCCTCCACCTCCAGGCCCGTATCGTCGGCAAAACAATCGTAACCATAGTTGGTAAAGACGAACTGCGCCTTGAGCAGGGCGTTACCCTCAAGGGTATCGGCTGTTTCGGGAATATCGCCGAAGCAATCTATTTCGTGAAGGCTGAGCACCTGATACTGACCAGCGAGTATGGCACGAATCTCAGATAGTTTGTGGGCATTGTTGGTGGCAAAAACCAATTTGGGAAGTGACATAGCAAAACGAATTTGGGAATCCCGCTTGGGGGGACTCGGATAAATAGGAAAGCGAATGACAGGAAACGATAAGCGCCAGCCCTGTCAACTTGGCAAAGGTAAGAAGAAAGTTTTGAATATGAGGAAGCCACTGGGCTTTTTCTCATTTCCCAAAATGGCAAGACGGGGAATTTGAGCCTCCACAAGCAAATGCTATATGATGAATTATGTAGGAGAAGAGAAGCACCGCAACCGAAATGATCATAACTGGCTGGACAATATCAACAGAAGAACCATTTCCCCTTGCTTCGATTATCAACTCCCGAATCCGACTACCATTTTTCGGCCCTCGTAATATAATACATCCGGAACCCTCGGTTGTGCAAAACTCGTCTTTTAACATTTCATAGAATGTTGCGAAATGTTAAAGCGATTTGCATTTCGCGCGAAAATGTTGTATCTTTGTACTAGCGAAGAG
>SFID01000118.1 GCA_004555425.1 Bacteroidales bacterium | reverse complement strand
GGGGTTCACCTCTTTCTGCCGCTGGTACACCATTTGGTCGGCTCTTGGCTTGTCGGTCTGATGGCGCTGAATCTCAATGTAATAGTCCTCGCCGAACACGCCTTTGAACCACTCGATGGTCTCCTCTGCGCCTGCCATGTCGCCCGCCATGATTTTCTGCGGCAACTCCCCGCCCAAGCATGCCGACGAGCATATCAGCCCCTCGTGGTATTTCTCTAACAACTCGCGGTCGATACGCGCGGTGTAGTTATAGGCATCGTCCATGAAACTCTCGCTCACGATATGGCAGAGGTTGTGGTAGCCCACTTTGTTCTTCGCCAGCAAGATAAGGTGCCAGCCGGAGCGGTCGATGATATACTCCCGCCCCTCGCCGTTGAGGGCTTTCTCGTCGGTCATGGAGTGGCGTCCGCGCCGCGCGCAGTAGCACTCGCAGCCCGCTATCGGCTTAAAGGGCACGAACGCGCCGTCGCCTGCCGCCTCTTTCAGCCTGCCGTTCACTTTCTTGCAATAGTCCAGCAACTCCTTGATGCCGTACATATTCCCGTGGTCGGTCAGCGCCACGGCGTTCATCCCGCAGCGAAGGCATTTCTCTACTATATCCGGCACTTTCGACATCCCGTCCAGCATCGAATAGTGCGAGTGTACATGCAAATGCGTAAAGTTCATAATATATCGTCCTATTAATTCTTAATTAGGGAAATCGTCTGCAAAGGTACAAAAAAAAAGTTGCATAACAAAGTTTTTTGCAACTTTTCTTATAGAATCTTTTTCTGCCCGATTTGGATACGGGGCTATGGCTGCGGAGGGATGGCCTGTGGGGAATTGCTGCGAAAATCGGGCAGTTCTTACAAGTGCTCTTGCAGGAAACGGCGGAGTTCACGCCAATGTTTCCGGCTGAAAAAGTGCTTGTAGGGCATAGACTGCGCTTGGAAGAGTCCTTGTGCGTTCGGCAGTGAGTCGGTGTACTGTGCGATAATGGTGCGGATAGCGGATTGGACGCTATCGGGTGTAAACAGAGGGTCCTGCTCGCCATAGAGCAGCAGGAACGAGCGCGGAGCGATGTGCGCGGCGGTCTCGGGGTAGTCTTCGGAGCAGTCAGGTCGGTACATGGAGTAGGCGGAGGGATTACTCTCGTAGGGCACTAAGGCGGTGCCTAAATGGTCCGCACGAGTAGTCATCCAGTTGGCGGCGACGCAGACCTTGACGCGGGTGTCGCACGCCGCCAGTTGCCATGCGCGGAAAGCACCCATCGAGAAACCGAAGGCGGCGATACGCGCGGAGTCCACGCAGGGCAGGGCACGGAGGTAATCCACGCAAGCCTTGTCATCGCGCAGGATGGTCTCGAACCACGCCTCGCCGTATTGACGGAGGTGGCGCAGGTAATAAGTTGGTTGATAAGTTTTTGGATTGACCGCTGTGCTGTCCGAACGGGTTGGTGTTTGTTGGCGTTCGCCCCAATAGACCGCGTCTATCGCCAAGACCACATAGCCTGCTTTCGCCAACGAGTCGCCCACGAACATATCATCGTAGTACTTATTCACCCAGCGGCGAGCGTCCTGCTGTGTCGCCGCGTGAACGGCAGAGTCGGCTTCCGCAGGGCGGATAGGGCATACCATCTTCTCCTTGCCGATGGTGAAATGGGCACCATGGTCGTGCAGCACCAGCACGGCGGGGGCTTGCACGGCGCTTTCAGGGATGAGCAGGTAGCCGGTAGCGCTGTCCGCATGCGAAACGGGTACCCGCACAATCTGTGCCGTGTACCCGTCGCGGTGCTCGTAGCCCGTCTGCGCAGAGGCGGGCAGAGAAGGAAGCCAAAAGCAAAGAACCATGAACCAGGAACCAAGAGCCAAGAACAAACGGCTTTGTCGGGTATCCAGTGGTGCGGCTCCCGACTTGTCGGGATAATACTTCCGACCGCACCTCCCTGAAAGTAATCTGTCTTGGTTCTTCATCACTGTCTCGCCAGTTGTTGTAGTCTTGGGAGGTATTCGTCGCGGATGTAGGAGAAGTCGGGAATACTCTCCAATATCTCTTGGCAGGTGTGGATGGCTTTCTCCACCTCACCCGTCTTCTCGTAGCATTGGGCGATACAGAGCCGCATGGAAGCATAGTTCCACAGGTGCTCGTAGGTGGTCGTCGTCTCGAAGATGTTGCGGGCTTTTTGGAATAGTTTCAGCGCATGCTCCTTATCGCCCCCGAAGGCAGAAGGTGCGTAGAACTCCACATTCGCCATCAGCGTCAGCACAAAGGGGTCGTCGGGGGCCAACTCGGTTGCTTTCTTCACGTGCTTAAACGATTTCACACCCGATGAGAACAGGTGCCCGCGGTTGAGCATGAAGTCATAGGCGCAGACAGACGACATATACATATTATAATGTGCTTCAGAGATATGCTTGCATTTGTACATCTCCTCCACATGGCGCTCGAACGCTTTCAAGTACTCCTCTGCCCACGGTTTCTTGGTGTCGATAGCAGGAGCGATATAGCCGTACTCGTAATTCAGGTAGCGCTTCTTCTCGCTCAGCGAGAGGTCTTGCCATGCGTTCGCGTCCAAGTACTGCTTCCAGTGGTCCATGTCGCGACGCAGATAGGCATTGTAGAGATCCTTGTCGCTGTACTGCGCGCGAAGAAAGACGGGGCAGAGCAAGAGTGCCGACAGAAGGATGAGAAAGTCGTGTTTTGTTTGCATGTCCATAGCCGAATACGCCCGCAACCTTAGTAGGGCTTTTCTGTGGGTTAGTGTAGTTGTATAACGCAGTACGAAAAAGCAAAAATTATACCAAATTACGGAAAATCATAACAATCGTATATAAAATGATAAAAGACCGATTATAGGATGATGGGTAAAAGATAAAGGATGAAAGACCGATTACCTCCGACTCTTCGAGGCTAATTCGTCTTTCATCCTTTGTCCTTTATCTTTTATCCTCCTCTTATTCCCCTTCCTGCTCCAAGCGCAGGGTGTGGGTCGGCAGGTCGCATACCTCCGACGGTCCGTAGTATTGGATAGGTCCGGGGTAGATATAGCTGGTGTTAGCGTCTGCCCACTCGGCGCGGTGCGACTTCAGGTAGAGGAACGGCGCACCATTCAGGTCAACAAGCGCCTTTTGGATAACGGGTTTCATCTTGCCGTTGCGCTTCTCCATGTTCATCATCATCGTGATGGGCACACCGCCTGCCACCCACTCCGAAGCGGGCTTGGTCAGGTTGCGCACCAGCGCCATATAGCCCGTCTTGCCAGCTGCGATAAGGTGGGTAGCCGTCATACCGAGCGAGTAGCAGTAGTCTGCGTCGAAGTTCGAGGGGATAGCGCAACGACCTTCGTAGCCGAAGAAGTGGTTGAGCGCGGAGAACTTGCCTTTGTACACGCCGTTGGCTTTCAGTTGTGCCAAACGCTTGCTAACCATCTCGATAAGCAACTTCTCGGTCTCAATCTGGCTCACCATCACATTTCCGTGCGGGTCGCGGTCGAGCGTCAATTGCTTTGCAATCCCCTTCGGCAGCGAACGGAACAACTCGCAGGACGCGGGAGTCAGCATCGACTTCACGTACTCGCGTTTCGCGTCGTCGCCCTCCAAACCGGCAAACTCCTCGTTCTGCGCCAGCATGTCGTTCAACTCTTGTATCAGCACGCGCATAGCGGGGATGAACTCAATAAGCCCCTCGGGGATGAGCACGGTACCGAAGTTCAGTCCGGCGTTCGCACGGTCAACAATCACCTCCACTATCTGCTCCACAATATCGTTCAGCGTCATATCCTTTGCCTCTACCTCCTCCGAAATCAGGCAGATATTCGGCTGGCTCTGCAATGCGCACTCAAGGGCGATATGCGAAGCCGAGCGACCCATCAGGCGGATGAAGTGCCAGTATTTCTTTGCGGAGTTAGCGTCGCGTTGGATGTTACCAATCAACTCGCTGTACACTTTGCAAGCGGTGTCGAAGCCGAACGAGGTCTCAATCATGTTGTTCTTTAGGTCGCCGTCGATGGTCTTCGGGCAGCCAATCACCTGAATACCGCATTTCTTTTGCAGGTAATACTCTGCCAGCACGCAGGCGTTGGTGTTCGAGTCGTCGCCGCCAATAATCACAATGGCTTTGATACCCAGTTTGTTGCAAACCTCGATACCGTTGTCGAACTGCCAGGTCTCTTCCAGTTTGGTACGACCGGAGCCGATAATATCGAAGCCGCCGGTGTTGCGGTAGTCGTCAATCACCTCGTCGGTCAGCAGGGTGTACTTACCTTCAATCAAGCCGCTCGGACCGCCCAAGAAACCATAGAGTTGGTTCTGCGGGTTGAGGGCTTTCAGCCCGTCGTACAAGCCGCAGATAACATTGTGTCCTCCGGGGGCTTGACCGCCGGAGAGAATCACACCCACGTTGAACGGCTCACTGCTGTTGGTGCCCTCTGCGGGCTCCATGGTAATAACGGGCAGACCGTAGGTGTTCGGGAAGAGTGACTGAATCTCCGTCTGGTCGGCTACGGACTGTGTTTTCTCGCCTTCTACAAGGCGTACGGCGCCGCGCAACGCTACCGGCATCTTAGGCTGGTAACTCTGCCGCGCAATCTGAAGTGGACTTTTCTGCATAGTCATATCTGTATAATGTTTAATAGTTCGATGAATGCCTCATGCCATCGCCATGTCGGGTATTTGGATAGGATAATGGATGGCTTCATAGGCTTCTATTGCTGAGGTGATTTCCTCTAATTCGCGCACATTCGGGTCTTCCAATGAGTAATGCTCATCGTCCACCAATGGTAACAAAGCGTCTATCCGCTTCAGTGCCGCGCGATATGCTCTTTCTGTTGTAATAGTTGTCATAGTTATAAGGTGTTAATGTTGGTTATTCTATCATATTCAGCGTGTGTTCCCACAAAACGGATGTATATCGTTTTCGGAGTAAAGAGTACGACCACTACTAACCGATAGTCATTTCCTTTGATGTTAAATACATAGTGTTGGTTACCTACTTGCGAAACGGTTGCAAAAGTGTTTCGCATGTCCGCAAAATTATCCCACTCGGCTTGACTGGCTTTGGCATACCATTCCTCTAAGGGAAGTTTTGCTTGGGGGTGCTTTTGATAATATGCTATTAATGTACTTTTAGCAACGATACGCATACAATACGCCGAATTTTAATTTCCGCTGCAAAATTACGAAAAAATCTACAATTATGCAAATTCTTTTTCAAAAAACCTGCTATTTGCGCACTCCGCTTTGCAAAATTCCGCCTTAGTCCTTATCCCCCTCAATCAGTCTCAGCAGCCGCTCCACAGCCTCTTCCTGCGGGATGTTCTTCATCACGCACTCCTTCCCCCGATACAGGCTGATGCGCTCGCGTCCTGCCCCCACATACCCGTAGTCGGCGTCCGCCATCTCCCCGGGACCATTCACGATACACCCCATGATACCTATCTTCAGCCCCTTCAGGTGCGCCGTCGCGGCTTTCACCTCCGCGATGGTTTTCTCGAGGTCAAACAGCGTCCTGCCGCAGCCCGGGCAGGAGATATACTCCGTCTTGTACATCCGTATCCGCGCGGCTTGCAGGATATCTTTCGCCAACTGCTCCAACTGCTCTGCCGTGAAATGCGGGTTCTCCAGCACCAACTCCGTGCATCCCTCGTCCCACAGCACCCGTCCGCACTCCGCGGCGGCTTGCAACTGCATCAGCCCCCAGTCGGCTTGCGAAGACGCATACACCGCCGTCTTCCCATCCACCCGCAGCCGGACTTTATCCTCCTGATAGCGTATCGACTGCGGGTCGGCGAAGTAATCGCGCAGCGCCCGCGCCACGGGTATCTCGCGCTCCGGCGCCTCGCTCAGGCTCACGCGGATGGTATCGCCTATCCCGTCTCCCAGCAAAGCACCGATGCCCACTGCCGACTTGATACGCCCGTCCTCGCCTTCGCCTGCCTCCGTAACGCCCAAGTGCAGCGGGAAGGTCATGCCCTCCTTGTCCATCTCCTTCACCAGCAGGCGCATGGTATCCACCATCACACGCGTGTTGCTCGCCTTCACCGAAATCACAATATCCATGAACGCCTCGCGCACTGCCACGCGCAGAAACTCCATCACGCTCTCCACCATCCCCGCCGGCGTATCCCCGTAGCGCGACATGATGCGGTCGCTCAGGCTGCCGTGGTTCACGCCGAGGCGCAGTGCAGTGCCGTGCGCCTTGCATATCTTGAGCAGCCTACAGAAACGCGCGTCCAGACGCTCCAACTCTGCCTGATACTCCTCATCCGTGTAGTCGATATGCTTGAATTTCCGCGCAGGGTCAATGTAGTTCCCGGGGTTGATACGCACTTTCTCCACCACCTGCGCCGCCGCATCTGCCACATCCGCCTGAAAATGCACATCTGCCACCAGAGGCAAGCACGCAGCCCCCAATCGTAAATCGTCGCTTGCCAATCGTAAATCGTTAATCGTACTTCGTAAATCCTCCCTGATTTTCCCCAGCGACTCCACCTCCCGCAGCCCTTGCGTGGTGAAGCGCACCAACTCCGCACCGGCTTCTGCGCACCGCAGCGCCTGAGCCACAGAGCCTTCAATGTCGTTGGTAGAGGTGTTCGCCATGGTCTGCAAACGAATAGGGTAATCGCTGCCGATGAGCAACTCGCCCACCCGCACGCGGTGGGTCTTCCGACGGTGGTATGTTGGTTGTATATTCATTGGATAAATAGGGTACTCTTTCCCGCTGCAAAATTACTGCTTTTTTTCGACATATGCAAGCCCTGCTTGTTTTTTCTCCTAATTTCGTACCACAAGGCGACACAAAAAACGGCTTTCCTGCCTCTTCCCCTCCTGCCCCAATCCTCATCTCCGACAATCTCCCGTCGCGCTGTTCCGACTTGTACCTGCCAAGTCCATTAGCGGTTAATTACGGCAAAAAGACGGCAAAAAGACGGTAAAACGACCGATTAAATCAAGCCACCCATGCAACGAATTTGCGCCAACCTGCGTAGTACATCCGCTCTCAAACTTTGCGTCTTCGTAAAACGGCTAAAATTATGTTGTAAATTATTTTCATCCACGAACCATCCTACCTCAGCAGTCAGCAGTTCGGCTAACTCCGCGTAGGTCTTGTAGGGCGCGGGAAAAGCACGCCCTGCCATGCGATGCGCCTCTATCTCTATATAGATGCGCCGATAGTCGTTGGTCGGAAAAAATGGTTTGGACTTGGCTGTTTGCGCCGTCTGCTGCTCCAAAAGGTCGGCGGCGATACGCAACATTTCGGCGAGTTGTAAACTGCTGATTTTCAGTTCTTTGCAGGGTGAGGGGGGGGTGATTTGTGAGTTAATGTCTAACATAGTGTTTGATACTTTTATATTTGTTATTTGAATACTCCCCCTTTAAGGGGGAGATAGAGGGGGTCCTTTTTTTTGCGCTGCAAAGGTACAACTTTTTTTTCAAATATGCAAATGAATACTAAATATTATTGTAGCATTTGAAGCAAATGTAGCAAATGAAAAGTCTCCCTTTTCGGGGGTGAGTTTTGGGGAGATTTAGAGGGTCTGGGTCTTACATTTGCTACACTTGCTTCATTTGCTACACTGCAATTTAGTAATTTACTACCATAAAGTCCTTATAAAGACCTAAAAAGGGTCAAGGTGGTTCAAAAACGGGGTACTTTTCGCAAAAAGTACCCCCATTTTTTCGTTAAAAAGTATTAAATTTGGGGAGTTAGAGGGGTTATTCTAATTATTATATATTATATATATAATAATTTAATATGTGGGGGAGGGGTTACTCATTTTCTATGTAGCAAATGTTGCAAATGTAGCAAATGTTATCCAAGTGCATTTTCGTACATTTTGTACGATTTTTTCGTATATTTTGTACGCTTCTTTCCCGTGCAAAAGCCGTACCTTTGCACCGAATTTCAAAGCGCGCTGAAATTGCAAACAAGTAATTAACCAAAATCAAACTCAAAATTATGGAATTTGTAGGAATTATCGTTGCCGTGAGCAACTTAGAAGAGAAACAGGGCTCCACGCAGCCCAACAATCAGGCATCCATTCAATGTTTCCGCGACATCGTAGTCCAAACGCAGGAGGAGTTCCCCAAAGGTATCTGCGCCACACTCAAAGGCGACGCCGCTCGTAACTTCAGCCTCACCGAGGGCACCAAGGTACGCGTCTTCTTCGAACCCCGCGTCAATCAGTCGAAGGCATCCGGCAAATGGTTCACCTCCTGCCACGCTTGGCGAATCGACGCATGTTGGACCCACCCCGTCCCTCCCTACAAGACCACCCCAAAAATCAGAGATTTTCGGGGACCCCGGAGGGAGGGAGAAAAGAAAATTACTATTGTATAATTAAAACAAATCAACCTATTCCCTCCCTTGTAGGGAGGGTTAGGGAGAGTCCCTTCACTATGGCAAACTTAGTTTTAGGCAAGCGCTATCGTGGCGCAATCCGCATGACGGAAAACAACGACGGGCAACTCCGTCAAGTAATCACCATCTACCCCGAGGAGGGCAAAGGCAAGTCCAAAGTGGCCTCCTTCGTCACCGAGCACGGCAAAATAGAGGTCTCCCAGCAGTCCCTCTTCGTCAAAATCAAACTGCCCCTGCCGGTTATCGAAAGCGGCGCGTTAGACGACATCGCTCGCGACATCAGCGAAGAGACAGAGTTCCTCGTCGCCTGCATCACCGAGGCGAAAGCAGCCGAGAAACTGCAAGCCGACCGAGACACCCTCGACAAGTCCCTAACCATCAACGCAGAGGAGGAATAGCCATGCCGTTGCAATCTGTTCGTATTT
>SFID01000117.1 GCA_004555425.1 Bacteroidales bacterium | reverse complement strand
ACCGATAAAGCCAAGAAAATTTCCGCAAAAGCATTTAGAAAATCCGCAAAAGCATATAGAAATTCCAACTTCCGATGTATTTCTTCCTTTATAATGGCCAAAAAAAGAGGAGAAAACCCCGTGTTTAGGGCTCTCTCCTCTTCGCTAGTACAAAGATACAACATTTTCGCGCGAAAAGCAAATCGCTTTAACATTTCGTAATAGTCTGTCAAATGTTAAAAGACGAGTTTTGCACACGCGAGCCTCTGCGATGTGTTATATTACGAGGCGCTTTCCAGAAGTGGGATTTTCTCGGTACGTGAACATTCATCGACTTCTTACAGAACCGTTTTTTGTACTGGCGGACAAGAAAATGAGGAAGTATGCATTTGAGTCGATTTTTTCAACGTATCTTTGCGAGGCAAACAGGCCGAAGAGTCATTGTCACAGTATGACAGTTTTCCTGGTTTGCACCACAGTGTTTGCACAAACAAGATTGCTCAACGAAACTGGCGCGAAGACATCCAAGCAGCATAGTAACCCAACCTTCCATTGCAACTAATTTATTGAACCCACCTGTAATAAATAAACATACATACAAATGGATTTCAGAAGAATCATCCTCTGGCTCATTGCTATTATCTGCTTCCATGCAACGGCTTTTGGGCAACACAAATTTGTGGATCGCAGCACTGATGTATTATGCTTTGCACCTGCTGCCACGGGATTGGTAAAGGCCCTTGTTGAAAAAGACCGCAAGGGCGTTCTGCAACTGACACTGAGCACAGCCACGGGCATTGCAGTGAATTACGGCCTCAATGCGTGCATCAAGAAAAATCGTCCCGAGATGCCTAATCAGCCCAGTTGGAGCGACCGCCATGCCTTTCCCAGCACCCATAGTATGGCCGCCTTTGATGGTGCCACCTTTCTGATGCGTCGCTACGGATGGAAGTGGGGCGTACCTGCGTATGCCGTATCGTGCTATGTGGCGTGGGGCAGAGTTCATTCAAATAAGCACGACTGGTGGGACGTTTTGGGTGGTGCTGCCATTGGTGCAGGGGCAGCCTTGATATACACCCGACCCTTCGCCAAGAAAGTAGACTTGACCATATCGCCAGCCGTATTCGGAGAGCAAGGTGGCGGCGTGCATGTAGCTATGCAATTTTGAAGACACAGCAAGCCTAAGAAGAAATAAATAGAATGTACATTCAATCACAACTAACTAAAATATTACCAAGCCCTTATGAGTGACGGAAATTTTAATCGAAGTATGCTTCCCAGCAATAGTTATCAGAGTGGTGTGCGGGCTGGACGAAGCCAAATGCGTATCAAGGCTATTCAACTGGTTGATGAGTTGTTAAAGGAAGAATTGGTGAATGTTGATGAAGGAGAACGGGCGCAATTCTTGCAGTTGTTTCGCCAGCGCCTGGGGTGAGATGTACGAAACAGCTTTGAGCTTTATTGGGGCACACATAAAGGGGGCATGGATTTACCGTATACTGTACCACTGGCTATACTAATGAAGCGGGTGGAATCGCTTACAAAAAAATAGCACACCTCGCAAAATGTGAGGTGTGAACATTTCGAATTTCTGGATAGAAGGTGCGGCGCTTCGCATAGGCTGCCGTGACTGGTTGCCGTACGGACACAAAAAAAGTAAACAAGCTTGGGTAAGAATTACCGGACTTGCCTACTCATCCATTAAATACCTAAAAACTTATCTCAAAATCGTGGGCGCTGAGGGATTCGAACCCCCGACCCTCTGCTTGTAAGGCAGACGCTCTGAACCAGCTGAGCTAAGCGCCCTTCAATTTCTGAAGGTATATGTCCATCCAACGCTTTTCATCTTTCGAAGTGGGCGCTGAGGGATTCGAACCCCCGACCCTCTGCTTGTAAGGCAGACGCTCTGAACCAGCTGAGCTAAGCGCCCGAAAAGGTGAATGGATGCTTGCAGAAAAGAAGCAGGTTGTTTTTTTGAGAAGTGGGCGCTGAGGGATTCGAACCCCCGACCCTCTGCTTGTAAGGCAGACGCTCTGAACCAGCTGAGCTAAGCGCCCTTACTTCTTTTCTAAAGCGATGCAAAAGTACGGACTATTTTTGAAACTGCCAAACTTTCTTCGTACTTTTTTATGATTTTTTATTCTACGCAACGGCGAGAACGGGCTACAATCGACATCTAGCCCTTATATGTCAAACATTTAGACTAGCGTATCAAACATTTAGGCTAGCGCAGTGAGTGCGGAACGAATTTTCAGAACTTCGGCCTCATCCGTTACATAACGGGCAAATTCATCGCGGTCGGCACTGCCCATCTTCACATCGTCACGGCGAAATGTCATACCACTTTTCACCAGTTGCTTGGCCGAAGCATGTATTTCTGTTGCACCCGTTCGGCGGATTACTTCGGCAACATTCTTGGAATTGACACCGCAGCCAGGCATCAAGATGATGCGTTGGCCAAACTGTTGTTGCCACTGCGCGATGCGTGCCCCACCTTCAAGGGCCGTTGCAGCCGTTCCGCTTGTCAGCAAGCGATGGATACCGATTTCGCACAGGCTGGCAATCCCAGCCTCGGGGTCGCTGCTCATATCCAACGCGCGATGGAAGGTCACGGACAGCAATCCAGCCTCTGCCACCAACTGCGCTGTATGATCCACGTCAATACGCCCATCGGCCAACAATCCGCCGATGACCACGCCGTGGGCTCCTAGGTCGCGCATGGCCGCCACATCATCGCGCATCGCCTGCCATTCAGCTGCGCTATAAAGAAAATCGCCACCGCGGGGACGTATTAACACATGGATGGGAAGGGGAGACAGACGAAGGGCCTCGCGCACCATACCAATGGACGGCGTCAGGCCACCCTCGGTCAAAGCACTGCACAATTCAATACGGCTGGCACCGCCACGCACTGCCGCCTGCACGCTATCCAAGCTGTCGCAACAAACTTCTAGTTTTATCATGGGATAGGATTATCGGTAGGTCTTATAATTATGCCAAATGCAGGATAAAAAAAGGCCCATAGATTTCGTTATAGAACAAAAAGAAATACCGCACTGTTTTAGGGTGCGGTATTCCTTATTATTTTAATAAACGAGTCGTACATTGTCCACCCAGAAGGTATTGCCCACGCTACCTACGTAGGCGCCGCCGTGACTGGAATCGAACTGAAGGATGATGTGAGTGGGTGTTTCATTGCCTGTGCCCCATTCCTCAATGATGGGCACCATCTTACCCTTGCTGTTGCGCGCATATTTTTGGTTCGAGCCTGTGGCCAAACCCATGTAACTGCTATAGCCAGACTGTTTGCTGACATTTCCATAGCGGATGGTGAACTGCGCATTATTCACCCATCCTGTGTTCTTATTGAAGCGGTGCACCATCGTGCCGACACGCTTGGCGTGGATGTTGCCTTTCGAATCCTCCCAACGCTGTTGCAGATAGAGCACGCAGTCGGGCATATCAATGCCGCTGACAGTGGAAGCCTTGCCGAAACCAGTTTGTTTCACGCGATTGGGTTTGCCCGAAAGTTGCACCTTATAATCAAAGCAGATCGCCTTGGGGCGCTTGTTGAATTTAATGCCAGCATTGAGCTTTGCCATAGGGTTCTTCGTTCCCGTGATGGGCTCCTGCGTTTCGCCCAGATAGATGGAGCCGGCTGCCAATACGTCAATATTCACGAGGCCAATCACCTTGCAATGCTCCAGGTGGGTATAGAGTTTGGCACAATAGCCATGTCCAGGACGTTGTTCACGATATACGGACACGTTTGTTTTGGTGATACCTGCCACTTTTGCCATCACATTTGACGTAGCCCAGGGAGATCCACCTTGGTTCTTGTAGGCGTTATTGTTGTTCCAAGTTGCCGTGGGCGCAATTTCGTAAAGTGTTTTGGTTTCACCACCGAGAACACTACTTTCTGTTACTTTTCGCACAAGCCACTTGTCGAAGTTGCCAAAAGCAATGTACTGAACCTTACCACTTTGAGTTGTTTCATTCTGACGCGGTGTGAGGCGGTCCGCACACACTCCGCTACCACACACGAGTGTAGCCAGTGTCAACGTTAAGATTGTTTTCATACTATAATAATTTGGGATAGTTTGTATACTACTAGAAAGAGAAACGCACGGATTAGAACGCCTCATTGATATTGAACATGAAGCCAGGGCCATTCTTGCTCCAACCACAATCCAATCGCACATTGATACGCTGCTTGAATTCCCAGCGGTAGCCCAGACCTGCGTTGGGCAGAATGCGTTTCCAGCGCATGGCATCGAACCGTGGGAACACCTCGGCGGCTCCCACCCAGACCACTGCGCCATGGCGCTTCTTGATACGCTGGCGCAGTTCGACCTGTGCCTCAATGATATTTTTGTCGCGATAGCGTCCCTCGAAATAGCCGCGCATTCGAGAGTTACCGCCAACTTCGCTCATCAAACACCATGCCGGATTGCCGTAATTGAAACCGCCATGCAGTTCGCCTGCCAGCACACCGCCCTTCCACACCTTGCGATAGGTGCTTACCGTCAAGTCGGTTGTGGAGAAGCAATAGTCATTGCCAAGGAAGCGGGGCGTAATGGTTTGGTCCAACTGTACGAACCAGCCGCGATAGGCATTGAGCATAAAGTCGCGCGAGTCATAGATAAAGGAGAAACCCGCCGTTTGGCTGTGCACGGTCAGGTCTTGACCATTGAACAGCGTCAGCATATTGCCGGGACTTACCTCTAGAGCCTTTATATAGCGGAAGTTGAGCATTGGACCGATATAAGTATTGCGCGCTATGCGAAACAGGAAACGTCCCATCAGGTCCACTCGGTTGCGACGGTAGTTGGTCTCGTTGTCATCATTATTGCCATTGGCATAGCCGATTCCCCAGAAATTGGTCGGAAACGTATATATATAGGCACGATAGTCCAAGCGGAAACGCTCCTTCGGGAAGATGTTATTGCCCTTGAGGCCAATCAGCAAGAAACCTTTGGTGGTCATATCGCTGAAGAGCGAGGCGTTGGAGCGCGGCAGTGTTGGGTCGGAGCGGTCCATAGAATAGGTAGCCGTGGCCATAATGCCAAGTCCCAGTCCCTGTGTGGAAGAATAATGAGGGCCAGGCAAGAAGCCGAAATCTACGCGCTTGTTGGGGTCGGGCGTATTTGCCTTAAAAAAAAAGTTGATAAGGCGTTTGCCAAACCGCAGCTTTTTCTGAACGCTGTCCGTTGCCTGCATCTCAACAGTTGCCGTATCAGCAAATTCAATAGGCTGAGTATGCAGAGGCGAGAGGCTGTCTGCCACACTCGCAACCACCTTGCGCCCATCATCCTCTCTTAAAGAGGTTGCCTGAGCATACAATGACGCACGGGTAAAAAGCATCACAATCAGTGTCGCGCATACCTTATATATAAAATATTTCTTACCGCTCATACGTTGAATTTCGGGCTGCAAAATTACATGAAAGTTAGAAGATATCAAGGAAATGTCAATGTTATTTCCTAATTTTGCACCTGAATTTCACAGTATTTTAGGAAATGAAGAATTATAGACTAATTATTTCGGCTTTTTTAGCCACCACCCTTACGGCAGCTTCTGCGAATAACGTCCTTCCAGAATCGGGAACAGCAAATAGCACCGCCGATATCGTTTCCACGGACAAGACTCCGAGTGGCGAAGAAGGGGAAAGCACAGCAGCGGAAAACACGAATACCAACCATGCCGCCAGTGATTTTATCGCAGAGGAAGCACGTCTGGCTGGCATCAATCTTCCCAAATGGACGCCCTCGCCCACCCCACTTCCCGACAACGCCAAGATGGGACAGAAGCTGATGGCCAAGTTTGACCCTTCCCTCAAATTTGGCGGCTACATCGTTGGTAAGTATTCCATCAACGATAGCAAGGAGATTAAGAACGGCCAGCGTGTGAGCAATGGCGGTTTCGACCTCCGCTTCCTCCGTCTGTACGCCAACGGCTACTGCTTCCAGGACTTCTACTACCGTTTCCAGTTGGAGGTCAACGGCGCACCGGGCGAGGACAAAGGTCCGCGCATTGTTGATGCATTCGTGGAATGGCAGAAACTTGATTACCTGCGCATTAAGTTCGGACAGTTCAAGCGTAGTTTCGGCTTCGAGAACCCCTACTCTCCCCTCCTCGTAGGCATGGGTTCCTACTCGCAAGCCACGATGAAATTGGCCAGCATCGGCGACCGCATCGGCGAGCACAAGAGTAGCGGCCGCGACCTCGGCGTACAGGTACAAGGCGACCTTTTCAAGGCGCACGATGGCCACCACTGGCTCCATTATCAGGTGGGTATCTTCAACGGCCAAGGCATCAACCATGCCGACAAGGACCGCACAAAGGACTTCATCGGCGGTGCCTGGATTTCGCCCGTCAAGAATCTCAGCATCGGTGGTTTCGGCTGGAGCGGCCGCTATGTCAACGAGAAATTCACCGACCCCACCAAGCAACTGCCCGCCACACGCCGCGACCGCTGGGGAGTGGGCCTCAAGTATGAAGACAAATGGACCGTGCGCGGCGAATATATGTCGTCGAAGGGCGGCATCGTGACCAACATCAACGCACCTAAGAAATCGGACGCTTGGTACGCCATGGTGGGCGCACCGCTCTTCAAGAACTTCAAGCTCTACGGCCGCTGGGACTGCTATCGCGATGCGAAGACCTGGAACAGCCTGCAAACCAACTGGGGACTTTCGGCCAACTACAACCTCGGCAAAAACCTCATCTTCCAGGCTAACTACACCTTCACCGACAAGCGCGGCACTCCCAAACTTGGCAACCACTTCAACACCTTCGACCTGCAAGTTTACGCTCGTTTCTGATAGCACAAGTAGCCAAATTATTTGAGTTTTCTTCTCACTATAATAAGTTTATTTCCATGTCCTTACTTAGTATTCTTTCAACTAATAGTAATAAAGACCAAGCCGCCAATGGCAAGAAGCGCAAATGGATAATTTCAGCCGTGATTCTAGCCGTTTTCGTTGCGGCCTTTTGTGTTTGGAAATCATTCCAACCGCGCCACTTGGCGGTAGTCCTCATTGAGCAGTCAGAGAAAGCTGACCAACTCCCTTCTCCGAAGGAATTCATCGCCACCCTCTATCTAGGCAACGAAGTGCGCCGCGACACCATCAAGTCCTTTGGCAACGAGGCTTACTTTGGCGAAATTGACAAAACTTATGCCGACAAGAAAGTGCGCCTCACCATTCAAGGAGACCATTATCTAACCATCGACACCACCTTCGTCCTCACCGCGGGCACACTCAAAATCGGCATGCAGCGCAATGCCGAGGAGTACGGCCGCATCCGTTTCCACCTCTGGGACCCCTACAAGGGCGAGATGATTCCTGGCTGCAAGATGAAGGTGGGCCCCATGGATGTCACCACAGGTTCGCAAGGCGAGGTGGACATCCTTATCCCCCTGTCGCAACAAGCCAAGCAATACAACCTCTCCGCCGACATCCCCCTGGCCGACAGCATTTTCGTGATGCCCTGCACCGAAGACCATTTCGTCTGCGTACACCCCTCTATGGCCAAAGAAGCCAAAAAAGTTATCCAAGAAGAGTTGCACGACATCATCGAGCACGACGCCAAATTACGCCGCTAGGGATTAACCACGAGCCTCTAGGCTTTGCCCTTCTTGCGAAGAAGCGATGTCTCTCCTTGAGAAAGCTAGAGATTTGGCCGAAAGAATTGAAGCTGCCAGTGGAGAACTCAGCACAGCACAAGCACAGCGCCTAGTAAGAATCCAACAGAAAATGGTAAATGCTATTAAGTAGTTCGCTCAAATTTCTTCTATATAACAACCTGTTTTTTTAACACGAATAAAACGAATTTTTCGAATGTGGCTGAGAGGCTAACTGAAGGAACAATTCGATTCCTGCTTCACACGAATCTATTCGAATTACACGAATGCAGGTGAGAGCAGCCCACCCTGCCAATATTAGAATCATTCGTGGTGAAAAAAAGAAAACACACTCTTCAGCATTCGTAAAATTCGAAACATTCGTGTTTAAAAAAACACCGCGATGCCTGCGCCCCCTGTTATTTAGATTTCTATTGGGGTTCTCCCAACCGATACAAACTCCTAACTCCTAACTTCTTCTATATAACAACCTGTTTTTTTAACACGAATAAAACGAATTTTTCGAATGTGGCTAAGAGGCTAACTGAAGGAACAATTCGATTCGTGCTTCACACGAATCTATTCGAATTACACGAATGCAGGTGAGAGCAGCCCACGCGGCCAAGATTCGTATAATTCGTGGTGGAAAAAAGAAAACACACTCTTCAGCATTCGTAAAATTCGAAATATTCGTGTTAAAAAAAACACCGCGATGCCTGCGCCCCCTGTTATTT
>SFID01000007.1 GCA_004555425.1 Bacteroidales bacterium | reverse complement strand
ACGGGCAAAAACTATGTCAAAGGCAGCAAGGACGAACAGCTGTACAAGAAAGAACTCGCTATCGTTCACGACTTCTACGGCAAAGCCCTTCCCTATATGCAGAAGGTGCGCTCACTTGTCCCCGATCAACCCAAAGAATGGGTCTACGTACTTCAGATGATTTACGAAAACCTAAATATGAAGACCGAGAAGGCAGAAATGGATGCCATCATCAAACAGATTCAGCAACAGCATTAAGCTGCACCAAACCCAAATACCACACGCCCTTGCAAGAAGGGGGCGTGTGGTACTTTAACCAACACCAAACGGAGAACTTCAACTAATTATGTTCATCACCAGACGTTTTCATTTCATCCTGATACTCATTCTGTGTTGTCTGACAGCCACAACTGTCCATGCACAGAAGCAATACAAATCCATTCGTGCCGCCCTCAAAGCCAAGAATGGAGCAGAGGCAATGCGACTTGTCGAAGCCTGTGAGAAGGATAGCATCCTGCAAAACGAACCTCGCACATACGACTATGGCACACAGGCGCAAATACTTATCAACGATGTAGAAAATGTCAAGGCGTACTTAAAGCAGCCCTACGATACGGTACGCTTTTTTCAATCTACCTGCAAAATATTTGAATATATCCTCAAGTGCGAACAGGCAGAGCTTGACCTGCTGGATAGAGAAGGAAAAAAACAAAAATTCAATAAGGAAAATCGCCAACGCCTCCATCAGTTTTACCGCAATCTCGGTGCTGGCGGACGCTTCTTCTACGCAAAAGGAAAATACAAGGAGGCCCTGCAACTCATGGGCTTCTATCTAGATACGCCCCTCAAACCTATTTGGGGCGATGACAAGTCTGTAACAACGCAACCCGCTTACGTCAATACCGCTTTCGCTTATCAGCGCGCCGCCTTCTTGAGTGGAAACTTCGCTGACGTAGCAAAGTATTCTGACCTCACACTGGCCGACACCACCTACCGACGCAATGTAATCGAATTGCTGGCAAGGTCGGCCGAAGCCTTAGGCGACACAGCCCTTATGGCCAAACGACTGGTGGAAGGTATCAAAGAATATCCCCACGATACGTATTTCTTCACCCGATTGACCGACTATTTCTCCGCCAATGAGGACTACGACCGCGCACTGCTTCTAGCGGATTCCCTCCTTCAGATGTATCCCGATCAACTCCTGTACAAGGCATCGCAAACCGTATCGCTGATGAATCTGCAACGGTACCAAGAAGGTATCAATGCCGCCAAGGAATGCCTCGCAATGGATTCCTCGCTCATCGAAATGCAACTCTATATCGGTGCAGCTTATTGCAAGATGGCATCCGAGATTACCCTGCCCACCAACATCAACTCCAAATCGTATCGGGACAAGAAGCAGCAAATACAAAAGCTATATAAAGCCGCGCTTCCCTACGTTGAGCAGTATCGCCAAGCCTGCCCCGACAAATCAGATAAGTGGTTGCCCCTGCTCGAAAGGATATATTGGAATCTAAATATGGGAATCCAATATGAAGAAATCACGAAACTGATGCAGAAAACTTAATCTTGAAAATTACGACCCGCATTAAAAACTCCTCCTCCTTCGCAAGCTTTTTTTTGAACCTGTCAAAATACAATATGAACCCGCTACTCCAACCCACATACGGCACACCCTACAACGTCTATCCCTTTCCCGATATTCAGGTGGCGCACATCCACGAGGCAATTATCGAAGGGATGCGCGTAGAAAAGGAAGAGGTGCAACGGATTATCGAAAATCCCGAGCCTCCTACCTTTGAGAACACCATCATCGCTCTGGAAAATTGCGGCGAAATGCTTGAGCGGGCCACCAGCCTCATGTACAACCTCCTCAATGCCGAGCTCAGCGACCAACTTGAGACATTCTCCAAAGAGATTGCCTCCACCCTCTCCGAGCATGGGGCAGACATTATGCTCAACCCTGCCCTGTTTGCCCGCGTCAAGGCTGTGAAGGAACAAACTCTGGCTCTCGATGCTGAACAACAAATGCTGCTCAACAGAACATACGAAGGTTTCGAACGCTCGGGCGCAACCTTAGACGAGGAAGGCAAACGCAAATTCCGCGCTATCAAAAAGGAGCTGTCGGAGTTGTCGCTAAAATTTTCCAGCAACCTGCTGGCGGAAACGAATGCCTATCAGCTATTCGTTGACAAGGAGGACGACCTTGCGGGTTTACCTCAGATGCAGAAGGATGCAGCACGTCAGGCCGCCCAAGAGCACGGCCACGAATCGGGTTGGCTATTTACGCTCCATGCTCCCAGCTATGTGCCCTTCCTCACCTATGCCGACAATCGCGAACTACGCCGACAAATCTATACGGCCTACAATACGCGAGCCACGCATGAGGGAGAACACAATAATTTCGCCATCTGCGAACGACTGATTAACCTTCGTCAGGAACTGGCAAAGGTACTGGGCTATCCCGACTATGCCAGCTATGTGCTCAAATGCCGTATGGCCCGCAACGAAGAGAAGGTGATGGCCTTCCTTGATGACTTGCGCGAGAAATATCTCCCGCATGCAAAAAATGAAGTGGCCGAAATACAGGCCTTCGCTCGTCAGCTAGAGGGCGACGATTTCGTCCTGCAGCCATGGGATTTCTCCTATTATTCGCAGAAGCTCAAGAAACAGCGTTTCGATTTCGACCCCGAAGCCCTGCGTCCCTATTTCGAACTCTCGCAAGTCATAAATGGTGTATTCGGATTGGCCAATCGCCTATACGGAATTACTTTTGAAGAAGCTGACCTTCCTGTCTATCATCCCGATGTGAAGACCTACCGCGTGCTAGATGCCGATGGTTCATTCCTGGCTGTGTTCTACGCCGATTTCTTCCCACGATCTACGAAACAGGGCGGCGCATGGATGACCAATTATCTGGAACAGGCTGAAGGTCGCCGTCCGCACGTGTCCATCGTGACCAATTTCACCAAACCAACGGCCACGCAGCCTTCGCTGCTTTCGCACAGCGAGGTGGAAACCTTCCTCCACGAGTTTGGCCATGCCCTCCATGGCATCTTAACAAATACACGCTACGCCTCGCTGAGTGGTACAAATGTCTATTGGGACTTTGTGGAATTGCCTTCGCAGTTCATGGAGAATTTTGCCATTGAGCCTGCATTCCTCCGCACCTTTGCCCGCCACTATCAGACGGGCGAGCCTTTGCCCGAAGAATGGATACAGCGCATCCGTGATTCGCGCAATTTCAACGTAGCCTGGGCCTGCATCCGCCAGCTCTCTTTTGGCTATCTCGATATGTCCCTCTATTCGCTCCGCACCCCACTTACTGCCGACCTGCGTCAATGGGAAGAAGACGTTTGGCGGCCGCTCCAACTCCTACCGCGCCTGTCGGAAGCCTGTATGGCCGTGCAGTTTGAACATATCATGAGTGGAGGCTACAGCGCAGGTTATTACAGCTACAAATGGGCCGAGGTGCTTGATGCAGATGCTTTTGCCGCCTTCCAGGAGGCTGGCATATTCGATACGGAAACGGCCTCGCGCTTCCGCCATACCATTCTCGAAAAAGGCGGAACGGTTCCGCCCGACGAACTCTATCGCCAATTCCGCGGCAAGGATGCTTCGGCCGATGCCCTCCTTCGTCGCGATGGTTTGCTTACCAAGTAACTATATATATATATAATATGGAAGAACGATCTCAAGAATTAGATAAACGCTACCTGCGTATGGCTGGCATCTGGTCTGAAAACTCCTACTGCCAGCGACGCAAGGTGGGTGCCCTCATCGTCAAGGATAAGATGATTATCAGCGATGGCTACAATGGTACTCCCTCGGGATTTGAAAATATCTGCGAGGACGAAAATGGTGTGACCAAGCCCTACGTTCTCCATGCCGAGGCAAATGCCATCACGAAGATTGCCCGCAGCAACAACAACGCAGACGGAGCCACGCTCTACGTCACCGACAGCCCCTGCATAGAATGCAGCAAACTCATCATACAGGCTGGTATCAAGCGCGTGGTCTATTCGCGCGAATATCGTCTAACTGATGGTGTCGACTTACTGAAACGCGCCGGCATTGAGGTTGAGCGCATGACGATTGAATAATCTCTCTTACTTCCTACCCTAGAAGTCACAATCTAATAACCTTTTTGTTTGGGTCATCCCGTTGAAATTTCTAGCCACTATGCAGAAAAACAATAAATACAGCTACGTCCCCTTCTACGTCTCCTTGGGTGTTGTGCTCGGAATCCTCATTGGCAGTTTCTATGCCAATCAGTATTCCCAGAAGTTCCTAAGCATCATTGATGGTTCGGGCAATAAGCTCAGCGATCTCCTTTATATCATTGAAGACCAATACGTGGATCCAGTTCAGATGAACGAAATCGTTGAAAAGGCATTGCCTCAAATCTTACGCGAACTCGACCCGCACTCCGTCTATATCTCTGCGGCTGAATCCGAACAGGCCATGCAAAATCTCAATGGCAGTTTCAGCGGTATCGGCATCCAGTTCTTCCAACTGGACGATACGGTCCGCATTGTACGTGTTATTCCTGGGGGTCCTTCCGATGGTTCTGGACTTCAGGCAGGCGACTGTATTCTTGCATCAGGCAAGAAGTCGCTGGTCGGGAAAGATATACCGTCAGATACCATTATGAAATATCTGAAAGGGGAAACGGGTAGCACAGCCTCACTGACGATTAAGCGACGCGGCACAGCCCGACCGTTCAATGTTTCTGTAGTGCGTGGGTCTGTACCTCTCCATAGTGTGAGTGCCTCGTATATGCTGGACGAAACGACAGGCTACATTTCCATCGGCAATTTCGGAGAAACCACGTACGCCGAATTCTTAGCCGCACTGGCGCGCCTGAACCGCCACGATTTTCAGCAGCTGGTCATCGACCTACGCGGCAACTTGGGTGGCTATATGGCCCCTGCGATTCAGATTGCCAACGAGTTTCTCACCAAAGGTTGCCTCATCGTCTATACAGAAGGCCGCAAATCGCCGCGCGAAGAGTTTCGCAGCGATGGCCGTGGCAGCTACCAGCAGATGCCTCTCGTTGTGCTGATTGACGAATCCTCCGCCTCAGCCAGTGAAATCCTTGCCGCAGCCCTCCAGGACAACGACCGTGCTACGATTATTGGCCGACGCAGTTTTGGCAAGGGCCTCGTGCAGGTGCCTATCGACCTTGGCGACGGCAGTATGATACGACTGACGAAGGCCAGATACTATGCACCCTCGGGCCGCTGCCTGCAAAAGCCCTATACTCCCGGCGATGAAACCTCCTACGAAATGGACCTCTTGCAGCGCATGGAGCACGGAGAATTTTACAATAGCGACAGCATCAAGGCAACGGGGAAGAAATATCTCACCACGCACGGCCGCGTGGTCTATGGTGGAGGTGGTGTAACCCCCGATATATTCGTGCCGATGGACACGGCTGGCGTGACCTCCTACTTCAAGGAAGCCTATCAGTCGGGCAACATCTCGCGCTTCTGCTTCCACTATGTGGACAACCATCGTGCGGACTTTGCCAGCATTCAAACGAATGAAGAAATCACGAAATACCTCCGCCGCAAAAACCTGCCCGAACTTTTTGCCACCTATGCCGAGCGCAGAGGACAGCGACGCCGCAACCTGATGCTCAAACAGAGCCGACAAATCTTCGAGCACCAGATTTGGACGGGCATCATCAACGATGCCTTCTCCCCAGAAAGGGCCATTGAGTTTGGCAACACCTTCGACCCCGTCGTTCTAAAAGCCCTCGATGTCATCAAACGCGGAGACGCTTTCCCTAGGAAGTAGCGCTTGTCTGGACCATACTGAGAAGAGGATATTTTAGGATGATAGAGGATGATAGAGGATAGAAGAGGATATTAGAGGATATTAGAGGCTTGTTCTCTTAGCCCTCTCTATCCTCTCCTATCCTCTTCTATCCTCTATCATCCTCAAATTTCAGACCAAGCCGGCAAATCAACGACCTCAGGAGTTCCTAAATATGCGTCAACCAACAGCGTAAGCATAACAAAAAAGAGACTTGACCAATGGCCAAGTCTCTTTTTTGTTGTCGGGGCGACGGGATTCGAACCCACGACCCCCTGCTCCCAAAGCAGGTGCGCTAACCGGACTGCGCTACGCCCCGAAATGGTTCGCTCGTTCGCAAAACCGAGTGCAAAGATAAGGGTTTATGGCGAAACGGCAAAGGGTTTCCGAGGAGAAAATCGCTTGAATGGGCATTGCAGGTCACTTGCGGTTCGCTCTTCTGGGGTTTTAGATGCGGGCTTTCTCTGATGCGATTTGTTCTCTCAAAGCATTCTGTTGCACAAGATGGAAGAAAAAGATTCGGTCTCCTTTGTTTGCATTTCGGAAAAGGAGAGATTCAGTGTTTCAAGCGCATGAAACAACTGTTTCAAGCGTATGAAACAACTGTTTCAGGCGCATGAAACAACTGTTTCAAACGCATGAAACAGTGAGATTGCGGCATTTTGAAATGAAGAAGTCTTTCGTTATTTCTGATTTCCAGTATATTATGTCGGGAAATAAGACCATTGAACAACAGAATATAAACCACCGTTCTTTTTTGGCTTGTTTCAGGACGTTGGCAAGGGCCTGAATTGCGCCTATTCCAGGTGGCAGAATGTTCATCTCTGACAGGATGATTACTGAACGATGCAGGACGCCAGTGCGTTGCCTTGCCGCACCTTCACCAGATAGGGACCTGCTTGCGGGAGGGCTACTTCCGCTTGCATCGTGCCCTCGCCTGTGTGCGTACGAACCAGCTGGCCGTTGAGCCTATATACATATATATAATAAGGAGTGGTGGCGGGCAGATTCACGCGTACACGCTGCTGAAGGGCAGTGATGCGAATCTGGCTGAGCGGCTGGGCGGCAGGCTGAATGCCCGTTGGCGTATAGTTGAGGCGGGCTTCGGAGACATTGAGCACCTCGTCGGTTTCGGTGTCTAGCGCATAGGCGACCACGGAGAGCAGTTGGCGGTTGGCGGCCTTGGCGGGTATGGGCAGGATGCCGCGGTAGGTGTACGTTTCGCCCGCATTAAGGACGGCGGGCAGGCTCTCGGCCACTCCGTTGAAAGCAGTTTCGGCACCGCGCACGAGGTCGTGGTAGTGCATCCACTGCGCTGGAATCGGGTTCTTCATCATCGCATATTCCTCGTTCGCGAGGAGGGTCGCGTTGCTCTTCTGTATGGAATAGGGCAAGGTGACGTCGCGCTCCTTGACGGCAAAGCCGAAGCGCAGGCGGTCCTGCGCATTGTCCAGGTCCTTGGCAAAGGTGACCTGTGCCTCCACGGCGATGGAGTCGTTGCCGCATTGCGCCACCTGCAAGGCTGTGAGTGCATAGGTGGGTTGGTGAATCACATTGGGCAGGAGCGAGTTGCTGCTGTACTGGGGCTGCTCCTTGTGGCGGTTGTAGTAGATGACGGGGTAATTGCTCGACCCCATCCCCTGGTCGTAGATGGTGTCGCTCAGGTGTACCTGGTCGTTGTAGGCAGAATGGTATTCCACACACACCAGTTCGTTGCCGTAGCGCTCCTTCATCTGGTGGACAAAGGGTATAACGGAGGGGCAGGCCGTGCACCAGACACCACTACCCTTCTCCAGCAGGAGCGTTCGCGGATAGTAAGAACAAACCACGCTGTCGCGCAGCAAGGGGGTACGCGTGCCGTCAGCGGCTTCCACAAAGAGCGTATAGCGGCTCGCCTCTCCCACCGTGACAGGCAAGTCGAAAGCATAGGAACAACTGCCAGCCGTAGCTAGAGGCGTATCGGCCGTCCACGGCATTCGCATCTCTTCACCACGCTTATCACGTAGCACGATGGCACTCAGCGAAAGCGGTTTGCCGAAGTTCTTCACCTCACCAACCACGCGGTGTGTACCCGTTTTACCACAGAACCTGCGCGTCTGGTCATCGGTCACAAGAATCGTTTCGGTAGGCACGCCCACGCGCACATTTTCAAGGGCGAGGAGGAACCCGTCCGTACTCGTATGGCGGAAAGCAAGGTAAATCTGCTTGCCCACATACGCCTCCATACTGAGGATATGCTTCGTGAAGGTGTAGTTCTCGCCATCCACAGCCTGCAACAGTTGGAAACTCTCGGGGGCATCGTCAGTCGTACTCACCAATACCTCGTACTGCTCGCGCTCATCGTAGTGGAGGGAGCGGGCTTCCCAGGTGAGATACATTCCCTCCTCAATCAGTATCTGCGGCGAAATCAGCCAATTATCGGCGGGCCTGCCCTGCGTGGCGTGGTGGGAAGAACTCAGCGCAACCTTACTGGTAGTGCCATTGGCATAGCCCGAGAACCAATTGCCACTAACGGTTATGCTGAAACCCTCGCCCACAGGGAGCGCATCGCGGTCCAGATTTTGCCACGTAGCAGGTATGCCACTGTTGAAATTAGCACTCAGAACGGGCTGCTGCGCCTGCAGCACCAAGGGACAGCCAAGGAGAATCAGAGAAAGAAGAGTATGTTTGCCTTGCATCGTTGAAAAGGATTTTCGGGTTGTTAGATATGCGAAAGAATTGTCGAAGCCGCCGCTTCGTAGGCGCAAAAATACAAAAATCTAAGTGTTAGAGGTTTGCTGGTTGGGGGATTTCTGAGATTATATTCACCAGAAGGTGCTACGGAAATGTTTATGAGCATCCATTTGTAGTTGATAATAATTCTATTTTCTTCTCAAAATGACCAAATTCGCCAGCCACGAGAATATCCTTTCAGAGTACTGGAGTATTCCCTTGAAAATACTTGCGTGTATGGGCACTTCCGTTTTTCTGGAAACGTTAGCCTGCAGTTGACCATCCATCAAAGGTCCTAGGTTTCACCGAAAAAACCGCTGACAAACCTAACCTATTATTTTGCAGGCTGAAAAATTTCAACTAATTTTGCAGGCAAATTAACCCAACCGCCTTTTTGCCTACCAATGCAAGGCGAAAAGGCACAACCGGACATATTCGTCACACAAAACCTATGCAACATTCCGCACAACTTCTGAACTTGGCAGCAGACAACATCCGTGTGCTGTCCGTAGCAATGGTAGAAAAAGCAAAATCAGGACACCCTGGTGGAGCTATGGGTGGAGCCGACTTTATCAATGTGCTCTATTCCGAGTTCCTTACCTACGATCCTGATCAGCCCACATGGGAGACGCGCGACCGCTTCTTCCTCGATCCAGGCCACATGTCGCCCATGCTCTATTCGCAACTGGCACTGACTGGACGCTATACCCTCGAGGAGTTGCAGCAATTCCGCCAATGGGGCTCGCCCACGCCGGGACACCCCGAGGTGAACTTCTCACGCGGCATCGAAAACACCAGCGGCCCACTCGGACAGGGACACACCTACGCCGTGGGTGCTGCCATCGCCGCCAAAGCACTTTATGCCCGCACGGGTAACCCAGGCTTCCTCCGTGAGAAGATTTATGCCTACATCAGCGATGGCGGTGTGCAGGAAGAAATATCGCAAGGTGCTGGACGTATGGCTGGCCACCTGGGATTGGACAACCTGATTATGTTCTTTGATGCTAACGAGATTCAGCTCTCCACGGAGACCGCATCCGTCATCTCAGAAGATACGAAAAAGAAATATGAGGCTTGGAACTGGTTCGTGCTCGAAATTGACGGCAACGACCCGATGGCCATTCGCGAAGCCCTCACCGCCGCTCAGGCTGAGCAGGCCCGCCCCACCCTTATAATTGGACACACCATTATGGGTAAGGGCGCACGTCAGGCCGACGGTAGCAGCTACGAGCGCAACTGCAAGACACACGGCGCTCCCCTCGGTGGCGATGCCTATACGAACACGGTGAAGAACCTGGGCGGCGATGTGGAGAATCCCTTCGTGATTCGTCCCGAAGTGGCCGAAATGTACGCACAGCGCAACGACGAACTGCGCGGCATCGTGGCCGAACTCCACAAAGAAGAGGCCGAATGGGCAGCTGCCAATCCCGAGAAGGCACAGCAGTTGGGCGACTGGTTTGCCCGCCGCCTGCCCGAGATTCCCTGGGACAGCATTAAGCAGAAGCCCAATGGTCCGACACGTAATGGTTCGGCCAAGTGTCTGGAACTCCTCTCCGAGTATGTGCCCAATATGATTGTCAGCTCTGCTGACCTTTGCAACTCCGACAAAACAGATGGCTTCCTCAAGCACACAACCGAGATTACGCGCGACAATTTCGGCGGTGGTTTCCTTCAGGCAGGTGTCAGCGAACTTACGATGGCCTGCATCTGCAACGGTATCGCCCTCCACGGCGGTCTATATACCGCGATGGGTACGTTCTTCGTATTCTCCGACTATATGAAACCCGCCATCCGTATGGCAGCCCTCATGGAACTTCCCGTGAAGTACGTTTGGACACACGACGCATTCCGTGTAGGCGAAGACGGACCGACCCACGAACCCGTGGAACAAGAGGCTCAGATTCGTCTGATGGAGAAACTGAAGAACCACAGCGGCCGCGACTCTGTGCGCGTGTTCCGTCCCTGCGATGTGCATGCAACGACACAATGCTGGCGCCTGGCTATGGAGAACATGGATACGCCGACCGCACTTATTTTCAGCCGTCAGAATGTCAACGACTTGCCTGCCGGCACGAAATATAGCGGCGTGGAAAAGGGTGCTTACGAAGTAGTGGCAGAGGCAAACCCCGATGTTGTACTCGTGGCTTCGGGTTCTGAAGTCAGCACCTTGGCAGAAGCAGCTGCCCTCTTGGCTGTGGATGGCATCAAGGCCCGCGTGGTGAGCTGCCCCAGCGAAGGACTTTTCCGCCGTCAGAGCAAGGAATACCAGGAAAGCATCCTGCCCAGCGGCGTAAAGACATTTGCCCTCACAGCTGGTCTGCCCGTTATCTTTGAAGGCCTCGTAGGTGCTAATGGCCGTGTATATGGTCTAGATAGCTTTGGCTTCTCCGCGCCTTTCAAGGTGCTGGATGAAAAACTCGGCTACACGGCACAGAATATGTATAACGAAATCAAGAAATTCCTTGCAGAATAATTCATTGGCCAGCCCAAACCAAGGAGCAACTAATACTTTGATGGTTTGGGTTGACCAATTCAATATCCCTAAATCATTATGAAGATTATCGGCCTTGCCAGCGATCATGCTGGTTTCGCGCTCAAGCAGTTTGTGCGCCAGTACTTAGAAGCACACCATATAGAATATAAGGACTACGGAACCTACTCCGAGGACAGCTGCGACTATCCCGACTATGCCCACGCCCTTGCCAACGGTATGAAGAATGGCGAAGTGGCACAAGGCATTGCCATCTGCGGAAGCGGTGAAGGCATCTCCATGACCCTCAACAAGCATCAGCATATTCGTGCTGCCTTGGTGTGGGAACCTGAAATCGCACACATGACCCGTCTGCACAATGATGCCAACGTATTAGTAATGCCTGGCCGCTATATTTCCACAGAGACAGCCAGCAAAATCATGGACGAATTCTTGGGAACGGCATTTGAAGGTGGCAGACATATCAGAAGAATTGAGAAAATTCCTGTTAGTAAATAAAAAAAGTGGAGATATTCTTTTTCAAACCATCTGAAAATTATATCTTTGCATCCGTTTTTTGAAATCAACTAACACAAACACAATATGACTAAAGCAGACATCGTAGCCGATATCGCCAAGAAGACTGGTGTGGACAAAACGACCGCCCTTGTAATCGTAGAAGCTTTTATGGCCTCCGTTAAGGACTCCCTCATCAATGACGAAAACGTTTACCTCCGTGGTTTCGGTAGCTTCATCTTGAAGAAGCGTGCACAGAAAACGGCCCGCAATATTTCCAAGAATACCACTATTATCATTCCCGAGCACAATATTCCCGCTTTCAAGCCCGCTAAATCTTTCATGCAGGAAGTTGCAGGCGAAGCACTTGCCGCTATGGAATCCTAATCGTACGGCGTGTACGATTTCCCCATTATCGCAATCTCATATCAATCATTCATTAACCGTTAAAACTTAAAACTATGCCCAACGGAAAGAAGAAAAAAAGACATAAGATGTCTACCCACAAGCGCAAAAAGAGACTGAGAAAGAATCGTCACAAGAGCAAGTAAGCCTTGTAGCTACTTTCTGTGAAACACGTGCCGATATGTCGTTGAGTTCACTTACTTTTGAGCTACAGACATATTGGCACTTTTCTTTATCCATGATTCAGGCTGCCCGCACGGACTATACGGATAGTTTTCAAGTAAGCAGCACTGATTTTTCCCATTCCCCTAATCTATGACAAGCGAAGTTATTATTGATGTTCAGCCCAAAGACATCTCCATCGCCCTGCTTGAGGACAAACGACTGGTTGAGTTCCAAAAAGAAGGACGCACGGAGCAGTTTTCTGTGGGCAACATCTATTTTGCCAAAGTCCGCAAGCTCATGCCCGGACTGAATGCCTGTTTTGTAGGGGTGGGATACGAACGAGATGCTTTCCTGCATTATCTTGACCTAGGCAACTATTTCCATTCCATGGAGAAGTACCTTGAGTTGATTGGTGATGGCCGACGCGGCATCGTTCCTCTCTCCAAGGTCAACGGTATGCCCATCCTCGAAAAAGAAGGAAGCATTCAGAACACACTGACTCAGGGACAAGAAATCCTTGTGCAAATCGTCAAGGAACCTATCTCTACCAAAGGGCCGCGCCTCAGTTGCGAAATTTCTTTTGCCGGGCGTTTTCTCGTGCTGGTCCCCTTTAGCGACAAGGTATCCGTCTCTTCCAAAATTAAAAGCGGCAGCGAGCGCAATCGTCTCAAGCAACTCATCCTCAGCATCAAGCCCAAGAATATGGGCGTTATCATCCGCACTGTGGCTGAGGGAAAGAAGGTCGCAGAACTTGACCAAGAACTAAAGATTCTCATTAAAAGATGGGAAGACACTATCGCTCGCGTCGTTAAGTATCGCCAAGACGCCAAGAACGCACAGCCCGCACCCAAAGGAAAGAAGCAGGAACGCCCCAGTGTGCCCTTCCTCTGTTATGAGGAAACGAGCCGAACGGTTGCCCTTCTGCGCGACCTCTTCAATCCTTCCTACGAAAACATCTACGTCAACGACCAAGCTGTCTATGACGAGGTGAAAGATTATGTAGGGCTCATCGCTCCCGAACGCCAGAGTATCGTCAAACTCTACCAAGGCAACGTGCCCATCTTTGACAATTTCTCTGTGACGAAGCAAATCAAGACCAGCTTCGGCCGCACCGTCACCTATAAGAAGGGAGCCTACATGTACATTGAGCATACCGAAGCCCTGCATGTCGTTGATATCAACAGCGGAAACCGTTCCAAGGCTCCCGAGGGCCAGGAAGTCAATGCCCTCGACGTAAACCTGGACGCCGCTGACGAATTAGCGCGTCAGTTGCGCCTTCGCGATATGGGCGGAATTATTGTGGTGGACTTTATCGACATGAATCTGGCCGAGAATCGCCAGAAGCTTTATGAGCGCATGGTCGAAAACATGAAGCAAGACCGCGCTCGCCACAATATTCTGCCGCTCTCGAAATTCGGTCTGATGCAAATCACCCGCCAGCGCGTGCGTCCCGCCAGCGAAGTAAAGGTGGAGGAAGCCTGCCCCACCTGCGGCGGCACTGGACATATCAAGAGCAGCCTCCTGTTTACAGACCTCTTGGAAGATAAGATAGATATGCTGACGAGTCAGTTGGCCATCAAGAAGTTCCGCCTGTATGTACATCCCTTCGTGGATGCTTATATCAAACAAGGCGTCGTATCCCTCCAACGCAAATGGCAATTTAAGTATGGCTGGGGCGTTAAGGTTCTCCCCGACCAAAGACTTTCCTACCTTGAATATCGTTTCGTTGATTCCATCACAGGCGACGAAATTGACATGACCAGTGAGCGCGAACTCAGATAGGGCATTACGCACCTATCCTCTCGCACTACATATATATTATTAAAGGGGCTGTGCCAAACCATGCGCACAGCCCCTTTTGTTTTCGCCAGCCCACACGACAGGTTGGCGTTTGTTGGTATGTTCTCTTACTTTCTCGTTCACTATCCCAGCAGGCGCACCACGTCCTCGGCAATCATGGTATCGACCAAGCGATTGGCGGCGAGGAAATCTTGCGGTGAATAGCGGTCCACGAACGTTTTGCGCGCACCGTAGCAGTGTGTTTTGACGGCTGTTGGGCCGTAATGGCGAGCAATCTTCTCGCCAAAGCCTCCTTCGAGCGCACCATCTTCCAGGGTGACAACCAGACGATGGTCGGCGGCTAGATTATCCAGCAGTTCGGTGTCTATGCCAGAGATGTAGCGAGGGTTGACGAGCGTGGCCTGAATGCCTTGGGCTTGCAACAAGCGGTGGACTTGTTCGCCCAGCGCAAAGAAATTGCCAAGGCCGAGGATGGTCACGTCCTTTCCGCGTTCCACCACCTCGTATCTGTTCAGTTCGGAATAGTCCGTCTGCACGGGGCGCGTAGCAGGAACAGTCGCTCCAACGGGCACACGGATAGCAACGGGGTGCTCCTTGTAGGCAAGGCTCCAATCCAGCATGACCAGATATTCCTCGCGGTTGGTCGGGGCCAGATACACGAGGTTGGGGATGTTGGCGAGCAGCGGGATGTCGAAGTGGCAAAGGTGCGTCACATCGGTCATCGTTGTGAGCGAGCCCCAGAGCACCAATATCGTGGCAGGATTGTCGTTGATGCAAAGGTCCTGCGAGAGTTGGTCATAGGCGCGCTGGATGAAGGAACTGCAAACGCCGAACACGGGTTTGCCGCCTGCCTTGGCAATGCCCGAAGCCAGTGCCACGGCATGTTCCTCGGCAATGCCCACATCTACAAACTGCTTGCCTGCCGCCTGTCGCCGTTCGGGTGTCCAGTTCCAAATGCCGGGCGTACCGGCTGTGATGGCACAGACGGTTTTGTCCTTCTTCATCACGTCAAGCAGGTGCGAAGCCGTGAGTTCATCGTAGGTTTCCACGGTGACGGGATGCAGGAGCTCGCCCGTGGCAATGTTGAAGGGCGCGCTCCAATGGAAACGTTCCTTATCGGTTTCGGCTTTTTCGTACCCCTTTCCTTTTAGCGTATTGATATGCACCACGATGGGATGGTCAATGTCCTTCACCTTCTTGAAGGCGGCGATGAGTGCTTCGAGCTGGTTGCCCTTATCCACATAGAGATAGTCCAGGCCCATGGCACAGAAGAGGTTGTTGCTACAAGTGCCATTCGACCTTCGGAGCGCTGCGAGGTTCTGGTAAAGTCCGCCATGGTTTTCGGCAATCGACATCTGGTTGTCGTTGACCACGATGATAAAGTTCGTGCCCAGTTCGGCTGCCCAGTCAAGGCCTTCAAGTGCTTCACCACCACTGAGCGACCCATCGCCGATGACGGCAATCACATTGCCCGCCTCGCCGCGCAGGTCGCGACCTTTGGCCAAGCCTCCTGCCAGACTGACGGACGTGGAAGTATGGCCGATGACGAAATGATCGTGCTCACTCTCCGTGGGCTCGGAATAACCAGACACGTCATCGTAGTGCGCGGCCTTGAGAAAAGCTTCGGCGCGACCTGTCAGCATTTTGTGGGGATAGCTTTGGTGGGAAATGTCAAAGACGATTTTGTCCTTTGGCGAGTCAAACACGTAGTGCATGGCGATGGTGGCCTCCACCATGCCGAGGTTGGGACCGCAGTGACCACCATGGCGGCTCACTTTCTCAATGAGAAGCGTGCGCATCTCCACGGCGAGTTCTTGCATTTCCTCCAACGTAAGTCGCTTGACATCGGCTGGAGATTGAATACTTTCGATTATCATTAGTAGTTGTATTTGAAGAATTTTTGAGGATTATCTGAAGGAAATTGTCGGGGAGATATAATACCATATATAAGGGGCGAGACAGCTTAATTCTGGCATCGGAAATCCATTGTTTTGACGAGGCAATGAAAACACCCTGTAACTTGTTGTGCGAAAGCATCTTACCATTGCAATATTTGACACTTCGACTGTTTCATACGCTTGAAACAGTTGTTTCATACGCCTGAAACAGTTGTTTCATACGCTTGAAACAGTTGTTTCATGCACTTGAAACAGTCGCTTCTAAGTTCGTAGCACTGGAACGTTCCGATTGTGCAACGGGTTCTTCCCTTTACGAAACAGAAAACAGCCATAAAGCATCAGGAAATCTTGCGATATTGCGTGGGGGGCTGCCCCGTGTGCGTCTTGAAGAAGCGTAAGAAATGCTGCGGATAATCAAAGCCCAGCCTGTCGCTAATATGAAAAGTTCCAGAAGTGGCTGGACACTATGCTGGCGGCCCGTCACTTACTTGTGCCTCGTACCAATCCAAAGGCCGAAGAGTATCAGCGAAGCCCCCGCGAGAAAGCAGCGTGTAAGCGGTTCGTCAAGAATCAACCAGGCAAAGAGTATGGTGGTCAGCGGATTGATGTAAACCCAATTTGTGCAAGTGACGGCGCCCAGCCGTGCCATACATTTGTTCCACGACAAGTAGCACAGCATAGAGGCGACACAGCCCAGAAATAGCAAATTGCCCAGAATGGCTGGGCGAAGCAAAATAGAAAGCGAGGGAAACGATTCTAAACCAAACAGAAACCAAGGGAGAATGGTCAAGACACCATAGAAGAAAACCTTGCGCGTCAGAAATAGGGCGGAATAGCGCTCGGAAACGGTCTTGATAACCAGCGAATAGCCAACCCAACTCATGCAGGAGGCCAGCGCCAAGGCATCGCCCAATGGGGATAATTGCAGAACAAAACGACCATTGAGCACAACGAGAATCATACCAACGAAGGCAAGCAGCGTTCCCCAACGTCCACGGCGCGACAGTCGTTCGGCAGGATAAATACAACCGAGAACAATGCTCGTAAAGAGCGGACAGGAACAAACGATGAGCGAGGTGTTGGTGGCGGTGGTATGCAGCAATGCCACATTCTCGGTCATGAAATAGAGCGAACCGCCCAGCACGCCAAGTCCCAGCATCCTGAGTTCATCGCGCCAAGATTGCGAACGGAATATGCGCGGAGCCGCTGCGCCCTTCTGCGGATGGTATGAAAATATGCCCGTCCCTTGTCTAACCAGCATCCATGCTGTCAACAAGAGATAGGCAATCGTAAATCGGGTCAGGAAAATCTGTGCTGGCGACAAGCCACTCTGGAGCAATAGTTTGGTCCAAACGAATGTGGTTCCCCAAATGGCTACGGTCATCACCGCCAGCAGATGATAAAACTTGGTGGACATAGGAAGAGATTTCTTCTTGTCAAGAGAATATATAGCGGAGTAAGCACTCCCCTTATAGATAAGTTCTTAATTTAGCTTGCGATGAGTTTTCGGCTATTGTGCCATAGTTTTTTTATAGAACCTACCTATATATACGTTTCTGCACTACTCCTTCAACAAATCGGGGCGCAGACGGCGTGTGCGCTCAAGGGATTGCGAGAGTTCCCACTCCTTGATTTTGGCATCGTGGCCGCTGAGCAGAATCTCGGGCACCTTCCATCCCTTATAGTCAGCAGGACGCGTATAGACGGGAGCTGCCAAGAGGTTGTCCTGAAACGAATCTGACAGCGCGCTCTGTTCGTCGCCAATCACGCCGGGCACGAGGCGCACCATGGCATCGGCAATAACGGCAGCCGCCAGTTCGCCACCCGTCAGCACGTAGTCGCCGATGGAAATCTCCTTCGTGATGAGGTGCTCGCGGATGCGATAGTCAATACCCTTGTAGTGGCCGCACAGGATGATGATATTCTTGGCCATGGAGAGGGTGTTGGCCATCGGCTGGTCAAACTGCTCGCCGTCGGGTGTGGTGAAAATGATTTCGTCGTAGTCGC
Organism: Bacteroidales bacterium; assembly: GCA_004555425.1. GTDB lineage: Bacteria > Bacteroidota > Bacteroidia > Bacteroidales > Bacteroidaceae > Alloprevotella. Next base: position 14,508 of record SFID01000007.1, on the reverse strand, counting down.
GCTCGGCCTTGAGAGCGGAGATGCAGGCATCAATGGGCTGGCACTGCATCACCATTCCCGCAAAGCCACCAAAGGGATAGTCGTCCACGCGGCGATGCTTGTCGGTGGTATAGTCGCGCAGGTTGTGCACGTGGATTTCAACGAGGCCCTTCTTCTGAGCACGGGCCAAAATGGACGTACCGACAAAGCCCTCCAGCATTTCGGGCAGCACGGTGATAATATCTATACGCATGGGTTCAGGGGGATAGTCTAGGGTTAAGGGGGATGCTAACTGGCTCTATTTGCGGCCTAAGATTTCCATACAAATATCGGCAAACGTATGGAGCGGAATCATCAGTTTGTTGGTTGTGGGCTTACCCACAATCATGTGAAAGGCATGGCGGTGAATCTTCACGTCAATCACCTCGCCCATCATCAAGGGGTCGCCGTCAACATGCACTGCGCCAGGTGTCGGGCGCGTGATACGGATGCTCGAAGCCTGCGTCATTTGCACGTGGGGATTGCCTGCCAATGATTTACTGAATAGCTGCATGATGACCTGCGGCGCAAGGATAGTGTTGAAGGGCTTGATGATGGTGATGTCCATAAGGCCGTCTTCCATGGATGCCTCGGGGGCGATATAGGCGTTGTTGCCATATTGCGAGGCATTGGCACAAGCGATAAGGAAGGCTTGCTGGCGGTCCACACGGTCCTCGTATTCAATGGTGTAGGTTTCGGATTTATAGCGAACACCCTCGCGCAGGGTCTTCTCTATGTACGACATAAAACCGCGCTTGCCTCCCTCGGCAAACTTCTGGCTGACAAAAGCATCGAAGCCTACGCCGCAGGTACAGAAAAAAGGTTTGTCGCCCATCGTGCCGTAGTCAAGGGGGCGCACTTTGCCTTCGTTGATAACTCGGATAGCACCCTTGATATTGATCGGGATGTGCTGGTGGCGAGCCAGTCCATTGCCAGAACCGCAAGGGATGACGGCAAACACAGACTCCGTATTCACCAATGCGCTTGCCACTTCGTTGACAGTACCGTCACCGCCCACAGCTACAACCACGTCCACCCCATCGGCTGCTGCCTGACGGGCGAGTTCGTGGGCATGGCCCGCATATTCAGAGGTGCGAAATTCGGGCACATATTTCTCCTTATCCAATTCTTGAAGGATAAAATCGGAAATATTCTTCTTGGCGCGGGTACCAGCTATTGGGTTGATTATAAATGATATTCTTTGCACGGACAAAATGTTAGGCCGCAAAGATAACATATTTTTTCTATTTTCCTTTTAGTTGCTTAGGCGAAATTCCACGTTACGCACAAACAGCACAAGAATGTGCAAATATTACTTCAAACGATTGTCAGGATAAGAAAATATCCGTACCTTTGCAAAAATTTTGAAAATACGTGAACCTTCTTCGTTTGAAAGATTGGCGAAGATGGGTCGTTATTAAGACAAGAGTATGGGACTTTTACAAGACAAGTTATCCAAGTACACCCTACCACAGGAATATATGGCCAAGGGTGTTTATCCTTACTTCAGAGAGATTGAAGGCAAACAAGGTACCGAAGTTGAGATGGGCGGCCATCACGTCCTTATGTTCGGTTCGAATGCTTATACTGGTTTGCCTGGCGATGAGCGTGTGATAGAAGCAGGTGTACAAGCCTTACGCAAATACGGCAGCGGTTGCGCCGGTTCGCGCTTTCTCAATGGAACGCTTGACCTTCACACAAAGTTGGAGCGCGAATTGGCCGAATTTGTTGGCAAGGACGAAGCGCTTTGTTTCTCCACTGGCTTTACGGTCAACAGCGGTGTGATTCCCTGCCTCACGGGTCGTCAGGATTATATCATTTGCGACGACCGAGACCATGCCTCTATCGTTGACGGTCGCCGTCTTTCGATGTCCACCTGCTTGAAGTACAAGCACAACGACATGCAAGACCTGGAGAATCAGCTGAAGAAGTGCCGCCCCGAAAGCATCAAGCTCATCGTTGTTGACGGAGTATTCTCCATGGAAGGCGACCTGCCCGACCTGCCCAAGATTGTGGAGCTCAAGCACAAGTACAACGCCACGATTATGGTGGACGAAGCCCACGGCATCGGCGTCTTTGGTCGCAACGGCCGCGGTGTCTGCGACCATTTCGGCCTGACGAATGAGGTGGACCTGATTATGGGAACGTTCAGCAAGTCGCTGGCTTCCATCGGAGGCTTTATCGCCGCCGACTCTACCATTATCAACTGGCTGCGCCACAACGCCCGCACCTATATCTTCAGTGCTTCCAATACGCCTGCGGCTACTGCTTCTGCCCTTGAGGCACTGCATATCCTCCAGCAGGAGCCCGAGCGCATCGAAGCCCTCTGGGATGTCACCCGCTACGCCCTGAAGCGCTTCCGTGAAGAAGGCTTCGAAATCGGCGAAACCGAATCGCCCATCATTCCCCTCTATGTGCGCGACCCCGAGAAGACCTTCGTAGCAACAGCCCGCGCATTCGAGGAAGGCGTCTTCATCAACCCCGTCATTCCTCCCGCCTGTGCGCCGCAAGACACCCTCGTTCGCGTTGCCCTCATGGCCACACACACCCACGAACAAGTGGACCGCGCCGTCAAGGCCCTGAAGAAGGTGTTCATCGAACTCGAAATCATCAAATAAGAACTGGCGCAGGATTCTCTGACGAGGCGGATTCCTTTCATTGAAAAATCATGCGCTTACACAAGGATAGCCCTCGCAGGTAGTCAACCTTGCGAGGGCATTTATTATAAACCAAGTCATATATTATATATGGAGTAGGCACAGCACAAGAGCTATGCCTGCCCATAGCAAACTAAAAAGGACGAACTATGCCAGGTTATTTAGTAGAAGACACCCGCAAGGTGACCACTCACCGCCTAATTGAAATGAAGGAACAAGGCAAGAAGATTGCCATGCTCACCTCCTACGACTATACCACAGCCTCCATCGTTGATGCTGCGGGCATCGACATCATCCTCGTAGGCGACAGTGCATCCAACGTGATGGCAGGCAATCACACCACACTGCCCATAACCCTTGACCAGATGATTTACCACGCACGCTCGGTGACCCGTGCTGCCAAGCGCGCCCTGATTGTCTGCGATATGCCCTTCGGCACCTATCAGGTGAATGCCACGGAAGGTGTGCGCAATGCCATCCGCATCATGCAGGAAACGGGCTGCGATGCGCTCAAACTGGAAGGCGGCGTTGAAATCATCGAAACCGTCAAGCGCATTCTCGAAGCAGGCATCCCCGTCATGGGGCACCTCGGTCTGACGCCTCAGAGCATCAACAAGTTTGGCACCTATGCCGTTCGTGCTCGCGAGGAAGCCGAAGCTGCCAAACTCCTCAGCGATGCCAAACTCCTTGAAGAAGCAGGCTGCTTCGCCTGTGTGATCGAAAAAGTGCCGGCTGCGCTGACCCAGAAGGTCGTTGACAGCGTCAAGATGCCTATCATTGGTATCGGAGCTGGTCAAGCCGATGGCCAAGTTTTGGTAATCGACGATATGCTGGGCAAGAACAAGGATTTCTCGCCGAAGTTCCTCCGCCGCTATGCAGACCTCCACAGCATCATGACCGATGCCATCGGCAACTATGTGCGTGACGTAAAGAGTTGCGACTTCCCCAACGCTAACGAGCAGTACTAATCTTTTTTGATACAAAAGAATCAGAAGCTATACCTGCGCCCATGCTGCGTAGGTATAGCTTCCTTTTTATTAAGCTCTGCCTTGAACATTCATTTTTCTGTCGCGAAATCATGGCAGGCGGCCACTATTTTATGTTATGCAGCATGTAATCAGCCTATGAGGGAAAAAGGAGGAGGCAAGATTTGGCAGAAACAGTGCGTTCCGCTACTTTTGCATAAAATTCTGTTACAACAAAACACATATACTGTTATCTACATTACAAATTATACGCCTATGAAAAAGATTACGCTCATTCTGAAATCTACATTGGCTGTCGCGCTGATGTGTATGATGTCTCTGTCCGTTCAAGCGCAAAGCGGTTGGCGAACCAACGCGATGAAGGGTACTCCGCAGGCTGCCCCCGCCTATGCTTCGGGCACTGCTGGTACGGTTTATGTAAGTCATTGCCGATACAACGAACAGATTTATCAGGGCGATGGCCTCTCCTATGGCGAAGACCACCGCGTAGGTGCAGCGGTCAAACTTACCCGCGATATGATCGAACCCTATATCGGCGGCGAGGTGAAAGCCCTCCGCGTGGGATGGGACACCCGTGCCAAGAATGGTGAGTTTGAATGCTTCATCCGCACTTCTTTCAATGGACCCAACATAGCCACGGGTAAGGGGACGGTGAAGTTTGGCTGGAACGTTGTTCGCCTGGACTCCACCTTCATTATCCCTGATGTCGATGAACTGATTGTGGGCTACTACACCGAGCTGGTGGCCAACGAATGCTGTCTGCCCCTGCTCTTCCCGCGAAGCACGCCCAACAGCTGCTTCCTCTTTGATGGGCAGACCGACGAAAACGGCCAGGAAATCTGGGGCGACTATAACGAACTGGGCCAGATGGCTATCGTTATGAATATTGCCGATACGGATGGTCGCTTCAACAATATGGGCAAGGTGACCAATGTGCGCTACGAGAACATCGCCATTCAGGGTGAAGCAGGCACGGGCATCTTCACCATTAAGAATACGGGTTCGAATGCAATTACCAGCGTGGAGGTTACTTCCATTCTGGGCGAAGAGCGCATGAGCAAAACAGTCAAGCTCAGTGCTTCCGTAGCTGCCAACGTGGAAAAGAAGGTTAGCCTGCCCATTACTTTCCCGGGTTCGGGTAAGGGAAAGGTGAGCCTGACACAGGTGAACGGCGTAGATTTGGCCAATCCCTTTGAGAAGGAGGTCACCTTTATCGCCGTGCCACAGGAGGTGGCTCAGAAATACCAGAAGCGCCCCGTGGTAGAATTTTACGTTTCCGAAAACAGCTATATGGTGCCCACCTATTTCGATGACTATTTCATGGCCGACTTTGCTGATTTCGTGGAGGACTACTCCCTCGTTTGCCAACACACCGACGACCAGTTTATGACGGGCGACGACGATGCCATTCTGATGATGCTGAGTCTGGCCAACAATGATTCTACCAAGATTCTGATGCCGCAAATGACAATTGACCGCACGGACTATCTAATTAACCTTCCGATGCTCGACGATACGCCCTTCCTCTATGGCATTCCCTATCCTGGTAATGCTCAGAGCACGTATCGTTCCCTGTTGAGCCGTCCTACCTTTGCCAATCTGGACGTTGAAGTGGAGAACGTGGGCGAGAGCGACAGCGTTCGCGTGAACGTGAACGGAACCATTGAGCCAGGCATCATGCCTGAGGGTGAGCCCCTCTTCCTTACGGTCTATCTGATGGAGAGTCAGGTGGAAACCAACAGCCAGAAGTTCTGGGAAGACAAGGAGGGCGAGAAGCCTGCCGGCAATTATACGCACTACAACGTCATCCGCGAAATCCTGACACCGCTCTGGGGCGAACAGATTACAACGGCCGAGGACGGCACCTTCACCATGACCTATCTCACCAAGCGCTATGACGACTACGACCCAAAGAATCTCAGCATCACTGCCTTTATCAACCGCGGCGAGGAAAACGGACACCTTGAGCGTCAGATTATCAACAGTCAGGTGGCTGAAGTGCCCCTGCCCGTTGGCATCCACGCCGTTTCCGACGACAACGCAGTGGCTTTCCGCAATGGCAGTTTCTATCTCAACGGAGAACAAGCCAGCGTATTCACGGTTGATGGCAAGCGCGTGAGCAATCGTAGCCTGACGCCCGGCGTTTATCTGCTGAAGGCAGGTGACCGCGTGATTAAGCGCATGATAAAATAAATCTTCCAACCCACGAAGGGCAAGTCCAAATGCTTGCCCTTCGCTTTCACCAATACATTCTATAAGATTCTATGAAGAAACCATTCTCAATAATAATCCTGCTGTTTCTTTGGCTGGGCACATTCTCCTTTGCCCAAGCCCAAAACGACATAGACAACGCTCCTCGCTATGGCTTTGCACCCGAAGTTTTCGACAGTATCCATCGCGTTTGGCAAGGTGTGGGCGAAAACGGATATCTAGCTGGGGCCATTTGCTTAGACCCCACTACCGACCCCGCCGTTGAACGTCTGCGCGGTAAGCAGATTGTCGGTGTGCGGTGTTATCTGAACCATGCCTATGCCCAGTCCAGACAGAAACGCTCGCTCATCTTCCATACTGTCGGAGAACCTTCCAATACGCCTACGCAGAAGATTTGCGACTTTGCTAAAGGTTGGAACAACGTGCTCTTCGATACGCCCGTTACTATCGGCGACGACCCCATTTATGTGGGATTGCAAGTGTACGAAACCATTGCCGACGACCATCCCATCGGTGCCTATTCGCCGATTTCCGTGGACGGCGGTTGCTGGTTCAACCTCAAGAAGGAAGGCTGGCGCTCCTATACCGACCGCGGCACACTGATGATTTACGCCATCCTTGCCGACGATGCCGCTCCCCTGTTGGAGCGCAGTGTCTTCGCGCAAACGGCCAACGCCCCCCTGGTGGTAGAGCCTGCCAAGGATTTCGCTGGCGAGGTCTCCTTCCACAATTGTTCGGCCAATCCCGTCAGCAAGGTTGTGCTCAGTATGCGCGGCCAAGGAGACGAGGAGGCTGCTCAGCAAACCGTCACCTTCGACACGCCGCTCGGTGCTTACGAGGGACGTATCGTGCCCTTGCCCGTCCGTACGGGTAGCGAAGTGGGCACGAACCAATGGCTGGAGTTATCAGTAACGAAGGTCAATGGCGAAGACGCACAGCTCGTTCATCCGGGTGTAACTTGGCATTACGTCACCTACGATGCCTTTACGCGTGTGCCTCTCATAGAAGAATTTACGGGCCAGACGTGTTCGAACTGTCCGTTTATGTTCTATTTCCTTGATATTGCCATGGAGCAGCACACCATGTCCGACCTCGTCTATGTGGCCCACCATGCCGGTTTCCAGAAGGACGCCCTCACCCAACCTGTTGACGAGGCTCTCACCTTCCTCTTCGGTGAGTATGGCACGTATAATCCCGCAGTCATGTTCGACCGTATCGTACCCGTAGGCCAAGAAGTGCCTGTCATCTCGGCCAAGGTAGCAGAGGTGGAGCCTTATGCCAGCGCACTCGCTCAGGCTGCCATGCGTCCCGCCATGGCCAGCGTCAACATTTCAGCTGTCAAGAGCGATGAAGGTATCACGCCCCACGTGGAAGGACGCATCAACACAGAGATGGCTGCTTCGGGTGTGCCCCTCTACCTCTCCGTATATTTCATCGAAGACGGACTGACCACCGATGAATATCCGCAATTTGGTATGGACGACGAAGGCGCGCCCAGCGATCTCAAAGACCGCTTCCGTCACAACGGCGTGATTCGCCACAACTTCTGCACCAACCTCACGGGCGACCAATTGGTGCTTGGCGAGAACAACACTTATAGCGTTGACTTTGCCACCCTGCCTCTGGCTAACAAGAATTGGAAACTCCAAAATTGCCAGGTTGTTGCCTTCGTTCATATGCTCAACCAAACGAATATGCGACAGAACCAAGTGCTCAACGCCAATCGTCTGCCTATGGCCGAAGTACTGGGAATCTCATCCGAGAGCCAGCCAAACCTGCGACCTATCGTAGGAAGCGATGGCAGAATCATTGTCAACAGCCCGAATGCCGAAGTGAGCATCTACGACCTGCGCGGCGCTCGTCAAGCAATCAATAGCCGCCTCCTGCCTGGCACATATATTGTGAAAGTAGCCGACAAGCAGCATGGACAGCAGATGGTCACGAAACTGCTCGTAAAATAATTTAGGTTGCCTCCCGAAATATCTATTGTTAGAACAAGACTAGGCAATGAAAGCCGCACTACGTAAAGAAATCAAGCGCCTCAAGCAGGGACTTACTCCTGCTGGGCGCTTGTCTTTTTCGCAAATTATCTGCCAAAACATTGAGCTGCATCCGCTTTGGAAGGCAGCCCAAACAGTTTTGGCCTTCTATCCCCTACCCGACGAGCCCGACCTCCGTCCGTTGTTGGAGCGATATTACCAAACGAAGCGCATCCTGCTCCCAGTGGTTCAGGGCGATAAAATGGTGATTCGCCAGTACGAAGGCCAAGAATCGTTACGCGAAGGAGCCTTCTGTATTTTTGAGCCGCAAGGCCAGGACCTCCCCTTGCCCTCTCTCCGAGTGGACCTAGTGCTAGTGCCAGGCGTAGCCTTTGATGCCGCAGGCCATCGCTTAGGACGCGGCAAAGGCTACTACGATCAATTCTTCGCCTCCTGTCCCCAGGTAGCCGCAAGCTATAAGCTGGGCATCGCCTTCCCGTTTCAAATCGTCGGAGAGATTCCCACGGAACCTCACGATATACAGATGGATGAGGTGCTGGAGATTTAGCTGAGAGTTGAAAAGCTATGAGAGGTTATTCTCCACTGCTGCGATGAAGCATTTGAGGCTTTCCTTTATGCGCCTCACGAAACCACAAATACAATAATAGGGAACCACAACGGCTCCCTATTATTATGGATAAGTGTAGTATGTACGTGCGAGCTGAATTGTCCTAGTCACTTATTGCAGCATCGCCAAGAAATCGTCCTCGTTCATAAGCGGAATGCCAAGTTTCTGTGCCTTTTCCAGCTTGGAGGGACCCATATTTTCACCAGCTAGGATGAAGGATGTCTTTTTGGAAATGCTGCTGACGTTTTTGCCGCCGTGCTGTTCGATGAGGGCCTTGTATTCTTCGCGAGAGTGGTGGGAAAACGTGCCGCTGATGACGATGCTTTTGCCCGAGAGAGCATCCGATAGTTTCTGTTCCTCGGGCAACTCCATTTGTACTCCAGCGGCCGTCAGTCGGCTGATAAAATCTTGATTGCGCTCGTCTTGGAAATAGGCAACAACGTTTTCCGCAATGATTTGACCAATGCCTTCGACACAAATTAGCTGGTCGTACGTTGCTTCGCGCAAAGCCTGCATACTGCGGAAGTGGCGGGCAATGGTTTTGGCCACCACCTTGCCCACGAAGCGGATGCCCAGTGCATAGAGTACTCGGTCGAAAGGCACTTCCTTGCTGCGCTGAATACCATCAAGCACCTTCTGCGCCATACGTTCGCGGCATCCTTCAATCGCAATGAGTTGGTCGAACGTCAAGCCGTACAAATCGGCGGCATCGTGGTGGGGAAGCAGGCCGCGCTCGTAGAAATCGTCCACGGTTTCGGGGCCGATGCTTTCTATGTTCATGGCCTCTCGGCTGATGAAGTGCTCCACCCTACCCTTCAACTGTGGCGGACACGCGCTGGCGTTCGGACAATAATGCGCCGCCTCGCCCTCGTAGCGTACAAGCGTTGCGCCACATTCTGGACAGGTCTTGATGAATGCCACTCGCTCTCCCGTGGACGCATCGCGCCGCTCTGTGGCCACGCCGACAATCTGCGGAATAATTTCGCCCGCTTTCTCCACATACACCCAGTCGCCCACGTGCAGGTCCAACTGCTGCATGATGTCGGCATTGTGGAGGGAGGCGCGGCGCACCACGGTTCCCGAAAGTTGCACGGGCTGCATATTGGCCACGGGCGTCACAGCGCCAGTGCGTCCTACCTGAAAAGTCACTTCCTCCAGTCGTGTGCAAGCGCGCTCGGCTTGGAATTTATAGGCGATGGCCCAGCGAGGGCTCTTGGCTGTCAAGCCGAGGATTTCCTGCTGATGTACGTTGTCCACTTTCAGCACTATCCCATCCGTAGCTACGGGCAGATTCTTGCGCTCTTCGTCCCAATAATCAATAAAGGCATATACCTCCTCCAGGCTATGTGCCAGGCGCATAGCTTCGCTGACCTTGAACCCCCAGCTGCGCGCCTTTTGCAGATTCTCAAAATGACTGTTGGAAGGAAGCGCGCGCCCAGGTATATAATATAGGTATGCGTCGAGGCGGCGATGGGCAACGACCTGCGAACTCTTGTTCTTGAGCGTCCCCGAGGCAGCATTGCGCGGGTTGGCAAAGAGCGGTTCTTCCTGTCGCTCGCGTTCTGCATTCAAGGCTTCAAAACTCTCCCACGGCATCAGCACTTCGCCACGTATTTCAAACTCTTCAGGATAATCGGCGCCCTCGGGCAACTGCAAGGGTATGGAGCGAATCGTGCGGATATTGGCCGTCACGTCGTCGCCGCTCACACCATCGCCTCTCGTCACGCCGCGCACCAGTTTACCTTGCTCGTAGGTGAGCGAGATGCTGAGGCCGTCAAACTTGAGTTCGCAGCAAATGTCAAAGGGCGCGCCACCCAATCCTTCGCTCACTCGGCGATAGAAATCGCCCACCTCTGCGCGGTTGTAGGTGTTGCCCAACGACAGCATGGGATATTTGTGCGGAATCTGCTGAAACTCGTTCTGCTGGTCGCTTCCTACGCGCACCGATGGCGAATTGGGGTCTGCCATTTCTGGATGCTGTGCTTCGAGTTCCTGAAGCTCGTGCATCAACATATCAAAATCGTAGTCGGAAATCTCGGGGCGATTCTCCACGTAGTATAAGTGGTTGTGGTGGTGCAATGTCCGACGGAGTTGGAGGATTCGTTCTTGTGGGGTCATAGGGATGGGAGATAGATGATTCGGAAGAATAAGATGGGGAGAAGCAGTTGCTATTCGCGGATTGACTGCAGGCAGAAGGATGCGCCTTCGCAGGCAATCCCGCTGATGGGCGGCGTGACTTTTGTAACGCTCAGCCTGACAGCTTGTATCTGAGGAAACTGCGCGTACAATCCTTTGGTGATACGATGCGCCAGGTGCTCAAGAAGGTTTACGGGCTGCTCCATCTGTTGACGAATAAGCGCATAGACCTCGGCATAGTTTACCGTATCATCTATGACATCTTCCGTCAGCGCACGAAGGGGCGGAGTAAGGGAGAGTTCAACATCCACACGATAATGGCCACCAACAACACGTTCCTGCGGAAGCAAGCCGTGATAGGCGTAAAACTCCAGATTGTGTAGCTGTATGCTGGTCTGAATGGGTTTGAATAAAGGCATAAAAATAGGAAATTACTATAGGTAGGTTCTATAGGTAGGTTCTATAAATTAGTTTTAATGGAAGGTAGTGTTTCTATCTTGCTTGGATGCGTCGGAATTACGTCCGCCTCTCGCACCATATCTTTTTGTTTTTCATTCAGTCCGTAGCCCGCTACGCTCCTTTATGGAAAACAAAAAATCTACGGTACGATAGCCGCAAATCCATCGCAAGCTAATTCATAGAACCTACCTATTTCATTATTGGCAAGGCAGAGAGCGAATAGCTAAACCCCATGACAGGATACTAGGAAGCGATCACGGACCACTGGCACGAACCTGCCAAAATAAGGAGTGAGGTGTAGATTCGGCAACATCGACATTGTCGCACGTATTCACACCTCACTCCTCGTATTTCATAATCCTCGGGCCTATCCGCAGCGGCTGGCACCGCAATTCTTGCAAATCAGACAGCCCTCTTGGTAAACCAGGGTTTCCTGATCGCAGTTCGGACATTTCAAGCCGTGGGCTTCTGTGCCATCGGTGATGTATTTCTTCAGCGCACGAGCCACACCGACCTTCCACGTGTTGATGTTTTCGCTCTCCAGCTGGAGGCTATCAACAAGGCGGATAACGTGGTCCAAAGGCATACGGTAGCGGAGCACGCCAGAAATCAACTTGGCATAGTTCCAATACTCTTTGTTGAACTTCTCAGAGAGACCCTCAACGGTGGTCTTGTAGCCGCGCTTGTTTTCAAACTGGAAGTCGTAACGCTTTGTGCCGTCCGAGCTCGTCACCTTGATGATGCGTCCCTTCGTAATGGTCTTAGGCAGGGAGATGCCTTCGTCATCATCTTGCAGACCAGTGAAGATTTCATAGGGATGGCCGTTGAGCAGACCGACAAAGGCTACCCACTTTTCCTTGTTGTTCTGGAAACGAACGACATCGCACTCCAGCACATCGGGACGGCGCTCCGTTACTTCGGGAGCCTTGCAAATGGGAATGTTGGGCGCGGCTGCTTCCTCGCCTTCCTTCTTGTTCTCCTTTTTCTTCACGCTAATCATCACGCCCGAACGCGATCCGTCACGATAGATGGTGCAGCCCTTGCATCCACTCTTCCATGCTTCGATGTAGAGGCGGTTGATGAGTTCTTCGTCCACGTTGGACGGCAGGTTGACGGTCACGCTGATGCTATGGTCCACCCATTTTTGGATGTCGCCCTGCATCTTCACCTTCATGAGCCAGTCCACATCGTTTGCCGTGGCTTTATAATAAGGTGACTGCTGCACGAGGGCGTCAATCTCCTCCTGGCTGTAGTTTTTGGTGGTGTCAAAGCCGTTGGCCTGCATCCAAACCATGAACTTGTGGTGGTACACGATATATTCCTCGAAGGCATCTCCCGTTTCGTCAATGAAATCCACACGCACCTCGGGGTCGCCGGGATTCACCTTGCGGCGGCGCTTATAGACGGGAAGGAACACGGGTTCGATACCACTCGTGGTCTGCGTCATCAGGCTGGTTGTGCCAGTCGGGGCGATGGTCAAGCAGGCAATGTTGCGGCGACCCACCTGCTTCATGCGCTCGTACATTTCGGGGGCAGCCTCCTTCAGGCGGAGGATGAAGGGGTTGTTCTTTTCGCGCTCGGCATCATATACTTCGAAGGCTCCGCGCTCGCTGGCCATCTGAACGGAAGAGCCGTAGGCTGTAACGGCAAGGGTGCGCTGCACCTCAACAGCAAAGTCGGTGGCTTCCTGCGTGCCATAGGTCAGGCCGAGTGCTGCCAGCATATCGCCTTCGGCCGTGATGCCCACGCCCGTGCGGCGACCTTGTCCCGTCTTGTGCATAATCTTTTCCCACAGGTGGCGCTCCGTCTGCTTGACTTCATCGCTCTGGGGGTCACTCTCAATCTTCTGCTGAATCTTGGAGATCTTCTCCATCTCGAGGTCGATGATGTCGTCCATGATGCGCTGTGCTTTCGTCACGTGGTCGCGGAAGAGGTCGAAATCGAAGGTGGCCTCGGGCGTGAACGGATTCTTCACATAGCCATAGAGGTTGATGGCCAAGAGGCGACAGCTGTCGTACGGGCAAAGGGGAATCTCGCCACAGGGGTTTGTCGAAACGGTGCGGAAACCAAGGTCGGCATAACAATCGGGGATGCTTTCCTTGAGTATCGTGTCCCAGAAGAGCACACCAGGTTCGGCGCTCTTCCAAGCGTTGTGTACAATCTTCTTCCAAAGGGCCGAAGCATCAATATCCTTTACTACTGCGGGATTGTTGCTGTCAATGGGGTATTGCTGGCGATAAGGCGTACCTTCAACAGCGCAGCGCATAAATTCATCGTCAATCTTCACACTGACGTTCGCGCCCGTCACCTTTCCTTCCGTCATCTTGGCATCAATGAAGGCTTCCGAATCGGGATGCTTGATACTAACGGAAAGCATCAACGCACCGCGACGGCCGTCCTGTGCCACCTCGCGCGTACTGTTGCTGAAACGCTCCATGAAGGGCACCAAACCTGTGGAGGTCAGTGCGGAGTTCTTCACGGGCGAACCCTTCGGACGTATCTGCGAGAGGTCGTGGCCCACACCGCCGCGACGCTTCATCAGCTGCACCTGCTCTTCGTCTTCCTTCATGATTGCACCATAGGAGTCGGCATCGCCATCAAGGCCAATGACAAAGCAGTTGCTCAACGAAGCTATCTGATAATCATTGCCGATACCCGTCATCGGGCTGCCTGCGGGCACAATATAGCGGAAGTGGTCAAGAAGGTCGAACACATCCTGCGGACTCATCGGATTGGGATACTTGTTCTCAATACGCGCAATCTCATTTGCCAAGCGCCAGTGCATATCGACAGGCGACTTCTCAAAGATATTCCCAAAGGAATCCTTCATGGCATACTTGTTCACCCACACGCGGGCAGCCAGCTCATCGCCATCGAAATAAGCCAACGAGGCCTGAAACGCCTCATCATAAGAGTAAATTTTTCTTTCCACAGTTGTTAGGAGAAGGTATGATTATAATATATAATAGGTATAATTAACCATGAAGAGGAGCTCCCTGATAGCGCCGCTGCCTATAAGAGGAGAGGGATGAGTCAGGAAGCAAAAATAAGAGGCGTCTGACCCTCACGAAGGGGGCTCAACGCCAACCGAGTGCAAAGCTAGTAAAACTTTTCGAAGTAAACAAAACATCAAACACCAATTTTTGAAAGTTTTCCGTTTTGAAAGGCTTAGTCTTTGATTTTGAAATAGATATAAATTTTAGAAGGAGAAAAAGTTTTCCAAAATGGCACATATTTATAATTTTCTTCTTTTTGAATACACCGAAAAAAGGGTATCCTCTTCATCCATCTCCTTTATGGTAGGTTCTATAATTTTGCTTGCGATGAGTTTTCAACTATCGTGCCGTAGGTTTTTGCTTTTCGTGAGGGAGCGTAGCGGGCTACGTGACCGAATGAAAAACAAAAAGATACGGTGCGAGAGGCGTAAAGACATC
>SFID01000116.1 GCA_004555425.1 Bacteroidales bacterium | reverse complement strand
GAAGTTCTACCCCGCGCGATTAGTAAGATTAGAAAGATTCGTGTTAAAAGAAACACGAATCGAATTGCCTCACACTTAGAGGTTCTACCCCGCGCGATTAGTAAGATTCGAAAGATTCGTGTTTAAAGAAACAAGAATCGAATTGCCTCCCACTTGGAGGTTCTACCTCGCGCGATTAGTAAGATTCGAAAGATTCGTGTTAAAAGAAACACGAATCGAATTGCCTCCCACTTGGAGGCTCTACCCCGCGCGATTAGTAAGATTAGAAAGATTAGTGTTCAAAGAAACAACGCACACCGCAGTGCCACACGTTGACTTGCTATCTAGAGCGACCACATTTCCGAAGTGTTGCGATATGTTAACGCGATTTGGATTTCGCGGAAAAATGTATTATCTTTGTACTAGCGAAGAGGAGAGAGCCCTAAACACGGGGTTTTTTCCTCTTTTTTTTGCCCAATATAAGGGATGAAATACAAAGCATCTAGGAATTTCTAGATGCTTTAGAGGATTTTCTACTGGCTTTAGCGGATTTTCTACTGGCTTTATCGGTGCGCGAATTGCCGATGTAAGATTTTTTTCGCGGCTGAAATCATAAAAGATATTAAAGTTTTTCGCGCTAAAAAAGTTGGATTTTAACATTTCGGGTAACGTGAAAGTACCGCACCTTGCCAAGGTGTGAGTACGGAGTTTGTTCTCATTGAAAAGGTGAGGGTGTGTAAAGTATAGGGTAAACACTGATCTCTTTCTAAGCACACAACCAATGAGAACAAACTCCGTACTAACACAAGCAAGGTGCGGTACATTTCTCACCGCAGATTCCCTCACAATTTCCCCCTGAGTAATTACTAAATGTTAATGAAATGTTAAAAATGGGGGGGGTAAGGTCACACCCTTTTTTCTTTTTAACTTTGTTGGCGTTCTGAGTAACCCTTTTGCCTTAAACCAATCTTTTATATATATGTATAATATGAAGAAATTCTCCTCAATTCTTCTGCTGTTGCTCCTGTCGCTGCTAGGCGTGACGGCACAGGCACAGATTACGGATGTGTCTCAGATTACGAATGGTAAGACGTACACGATTAAGTCCGTAGATCGCGGCTTTATCTTTTACGATGCGGCCACCTCAACGGAATATCTCCGTTCGTCCTCCATTAACAACACCACTGTTAATGCTACTCCTACAGGTGAACTCAACGAACAGTTTGCCTTCCTGAGAGGCGACAACACGCCTGCAGGACAGTATTATCTGTATCACGTAGGTACAGGTAAGTTTGTCACTGCCGAATCCTCTACCATGGGCCTGAAACTAAGCGATACGCCTAAGAACTGCAAGGTTACCTTCACAGCCAATGGTTCTTACTTTATTCTGAGAGTCAACGGCCTGATTGTGAACATCACAGCCTATACATCCAAGTTCGGTTTCCGCTGTGTACCAAGTGCTGACCCCGATAACGGTAACAAGATGACCATCAAGGAAGTGGCTGATAGGGACCTCTCCGAGGCAGTGGCACAGATCAACGCTACCGAAACGCCCGACATCTATCAGGTCCGCGCCAAGGATAACGCCCGCGGTGTGCTCTATGCAGGTAATGCCGCTGGCAATGGTGCCCACGGTAATCGCGAAATGTCCACGGCTGGTTCTACGTATACTACTTCGAATGGTTATAAAGACTTCGCCAGCGTGGCTGTTAACCAGAATAATGCCTATCAGCAGTTTGCCTTCATTGAATGGAAGGGCAAGACATACCTATATAATATAGGAACGCATAGTTACGTTTATAATGCTGGTGGCTACTTCGCCTTCAGCCAGACCAACCAGGAAGCCGTAGAACTCCAGGCCGTTACCTCTTCGGGCAATACTGCCTACAAGCTGCTGAAGTTCCTCACGAGCAATACCTTCCTGACCTTCTCCAATGGTGGTGGCCGCCACGCCGTGAATCCCCAGACGGGCAAGACTTCCACCGAAACGGATGGTGGCGACCTCATCGCAGTCAACGCTATTGGTCAGACCCTTACACCCGCAGAATGGGCCAAGGCTGTCAGCTTGCTTGTTCTTCCCGCTGCGAAGAGCCTCGTGGCAAGTGCAGAGGGTATGGGTCTGCCCAGTGCAGAAGGCAAGGCTGCTATCTCTGCCATGATTACCAATCTGGAGGCTGCCCTCGAGGCTGGCACTGCCACCTACGCACAGGTTGTAGCCCTTCAGGAGGCTGTGGACAACTGCCCCGTGGCTATGCCGCAGAGCGGTAAGGCTTACACCATCCAGTTCAAGCACATGAATGGTGTCTATACCTATTTCTATTGGGACGCAGTAAATGGCAAACTGGCCCTTGGCGTACTCAGCGAAGGTCAGGCACTGCCCGAAACAGCCAAATTCATCTGCCGCCAGGTGGGCGACAAGTTTGCCTTCGTGAACAATGCTGGCAAGTATCTCACTTGGAGAAACAACAAAACCGGGGATGGTTACAACAGCGGCAAGGGTGTCACAGACACTTACGACCCTGACCAAAACCTCTTCACCCTCGCGCCCATCGCTGCTTCTACTAACGTAGCAGCCGATGCCAACTTCCTTGCAGGTACCTTGTCCATCACTGGTAAGCGCGCTGACGGCAGTGTCGGTGTCTTCGTCATCAAGGCCGCAGGCGAATTTGATGGCGCTGGTGTTCCCTTTGTGACGAACGCGTCGCCCTACTATTCCAGCGCAGCCATCTTCACCGAAACAACCTATCCCAACATCGTCACCTTCAAGGCTACCGACCTCACCGATGGAGAGAACGCTGTGGCACTGGCCACCTTTAGTGCGCCCTTCGCCACGGTATTGCCCGTGGGTGTGACGGCCTACAGCGTGACGCAGGATGCAGAGAATAGCAGCATGCTCAATGTGGAAGCCCTAACAGGACAGGCCCTGCCCGCCAACACAGGTTTCATCCTCGCAGGTACGGAAGGCGCGAACGTTACGATGGTGCCCGCCACCGACGAAGCCCTTGTTAACGCCACGGGTACGCTCCTCCAGCACAGCGCAGGTGCCGCAAAGGCCCTCAACCAGGCCGGCGGTTTCGACTTCATCCTCGGAGCAAAGGAAGGCCACGTAGCCTTCTATCGTGTGAACGATGCAGCCAACGTGTTGCCCATGAACCGCGCTTATCTCCACCTCAATGAGAATCCCTTCAGCCTCGGTACGCTCCACATGATCTTTGGCGGCAACACCACCACGGCTATTCAGGGTGTACAAAACGGTCAGCAGCCTCAGGCTCCCATCTACGACCTGAGCGGCCGCCGCGTACAGCAGCTCCAGAAGGGTGGCATCTACATTCAGGGCGGCAAGAAGTTCATCGTGAAATAACGCCTCGCTACAATATTGGTAGGTTCTATAAATTAGCTTGCGATGGATTTTTGCCTATCGTGCCAGATGTTTTTGTTTTACATAAAGGAGCGTAGCGGGCTACGTGACAGAATGAAAAACAAAAAGAGACGGTGCGAGAGGCGGAAAGACATCCAAGCCAAATAGAAACCCTACCTTCCATTGAAACTAATTTATAGAACCTACCTATTATCTATCTCAAATATTTGAACCTATGAAACAAGCATATATTCGCCCCGAAATCAGGTGTATCAATTTGAATTTTGAGTGCAAAACCTGTCTCACCATCAGCGCGAACGAAGGCTACATTGACGCTAGCGATTCCTTCACCAACCAGAAGGAGAACGACATGTCCGAATTTGATTGGGAAACCGAATACTGGTAATTGCACGCATTCCTCCTCTGGAAGACTGCACCGCAAGTCCTCCACCATCCCTACATTCCCTATGCAGGTAATTTTCTCATAAACATAAGATGAACCCTCTCCTTGCTGCGCAGTGATTGCGCGGCAAGGAGCTTTGTAGTTTTGGTGGTCGCTGCGCGGTCTGGACGCAACATCCCCAACTCCTAACTCCTTCTATATAACAACCTGTTTTTTCAACGGAAATGGGGAAAGGCGGACATGCACGCCCTGAAAGGGCAACCCGCGCCTAGCCCAGGGCAGAGCGAAGCGGCGCCCTGGGTGATGGAGATACATAGAAGGCTTTCGCCCTGAAAGGGCAAAAGCATATTTGTATAATGAAAGGATGGACGCTTTACCTGGGTTCTTACGCTTTTGCCCTTTCAGGGCGGAGACGGGAGACGGACGACAATACCCAGGGCGCCGCTTCGCTCTGCCCTGGGCTGAGTACAGATTGCCCTTTCAGGGCGTGCTTCAACCTCCGCGCACTATGCGCGCCCTGTTATTTAGATTTCTATTGGGGGCTCCCCCAACCGATACTAACTCCCAACTCCTAACTCCCAACTCCTAATTCCTAATTCCTAATTGAAAGGCAACTCCTAACTCCTAACTTCTAACTCCTAACTATATTACTAACCCCTAAATCCACAAAATCACATGAAACGTTTGTTTACGCTTCTCGCGCTTGTCTTGGGATTTGTTTCCCTGACGTCAGCGCAGGTACAGCCGTCGACGGTTCAGCCCAGTGAGGGCCGCCCCGACCATCTGTACACAATGGTAAGTGGTGGTGGTTACTATGTCAATGCGCTGACTGCGCCGACGCAGACCGAAGAGAACTACGGTCTGTTCGCGTTCTACGAAGTGCCTGGCAAAACCAACACTTACTACATCTACAGTTACAAGGCTAGCAAATGGGTGAGTTTCACGCCCGCCGCTAGTTACAGCAACAAGAAGGACTTCGTCCAGATGACCGACGACAAGGTTGAGGGCGCGTACTTCATCGTCAAAAACTACGCGGGCACGAACTTCGAAATTCAGCCCGTGACTACCGGTGGCTCTGGCGACAAGTACCTCAACTGGTATCAGGGCATCGGTGCCAATCCTGTGGATGGCACTAACACCCTCGGCCTCTGGCAGGACAGTGGTGCCAAAGATGCCGGTAGCCGCTGGACGCTCAACGAGGTTGTCATCGAGACCCGCACCTATACGATGGTATTCCCCGAAGGCCTCACCGTGACTATCAATGGTGAGACCTACAAAAATGGCGACACCTACACCATCGAAGGCAAACTGACGAAGGACGACCTTCAGTTTGTAGTGTCCGATGGCAAGTTTGCGGCCGTTTCTATCGACGATGTCAACCAGACTGTGACTATTACCATCGTTGACCTTCCCAGTCAGGCCGACAAGGCTGCCTACACCAATGCAGTGCTCTATCCGCAGCAGCAGATGGCTGTCGGCGAAGCCTATCTGACGAAGACCGAAAACCTCTACGCCTTGGGCAATAACGTGCTTGAGGCTGGTTTTATGAAGGTGGGCAACGCCCTCTACTTCGCTGGCTGTAAGGCCATGAACCTCGAGGCAGGCACCGAGCCCTTCACCGTAGGTTTCGGCGCAGGCGAGACCGTTCCCGCTTCTGCTATGACCCTTAAGAGCGTAGAGATGCAGGACCTCACGGGTTCCGAAACGGCCGTTGGCGGTGCAGAGCACTTCAATGGCAAAGCCCTCGTAGCCAACTATACCTATAATTATAAGGGTGCCGACGTCCAGATCGTTTGGCGCGCCGTGCTCCGCGATGGTAGCCACTATCTCCGCACCGAGATGGAACTCCAGGGCGCAGACGTAGATATGTACGACGTCATCCCGATGATTTACAACGTAGATACCCAGGCCGCAGGCAGCACGCCTGCCGTCGTAGGTAACACCCGCGGCGCTGTGCTCATGAGCAACAAGATTTTCGCAGGCCTTGAGCACCCCACAGCCTACAACACCGTGGGCGAGGCTTCGGGCGAAGACGATAAGTGGAATCTTGACCATGCCCTCACGGCTCAGAACCTCACCGCCACTTCTTGGCAGCAGGTGGCCGAGAGCGACATTCCCAACCGTGTGCGCGAAGCAACGGGTGCTGGCTATCCCAACGTGTATGCTTACACCATGCAGAACGTTGCGCTCAAAGCCAACCAGCGCGTTGAAGTGACCGTGGCCTACACGAGCGGCAACCACCGCCTCAACTTCGGCGGCTGCGACCTCTTGGAAGCCAACGGCAGCATAGCTGCCAGCGACTACCACAGCGGTTACTCTGGCAACGCACACAGCAACAACACCTTCTCCTTCATCGTGCCTAACGATGGTACTTACAGCATCCGCGTCTTCGCCGAAAACCAGACCGAAACCATTGATGCTTCCAGCCAACTCACGGGTAACGTCTACAACGCTAAGCCCGGTGCTGTCATCAACAGCGAAGTGGTAGGCATTCAGGGCCGCTGGAGCCGCAACACCACCCTCGAAGCAGGCGAAACCTGGAAGATTTCCGGCGTTGTCGGCCTCGTCGCACAGGATGGCCAGCAGGCCAACGAGAATATCCACAAGACGCAGAAGCGCCGCTCCTTCTTGGCTTACAGCGAGCGCGAACGCGCAGTGCCCTGGCGTGCATTCCCCGCCTATATCTCTTGGTACGAACTCAACATCGACCGCAACAACGCTGCCAACCCCGTCGAAAACATGAATGCTGAACAGGTGATGGACGTTATGAACCACTGGCGCAGCGACCTCTACGACCGCTATGGCGTAGCACCCCAGAGTTTCGTCATTGACGATGGTTGGGACAACTACGGCACCTGGACCTTCCACGACGGATTCCCCAATCAAATGCGCGACATGGCTGCTGCTGCCGAAGCAATGGGCGGTGGCGTTGGCGCATGGCTCGGCCCTGTGGGCGGCTACGGCACCAGCGGTAACTATCGCCGCGCCTACTGGAACGGCAAGGGCGGTATGCAGCTCTCCAACCCCGCTTACTATAAGGTATTCAAGGATGCTGCCTACAACCTCACGAAGAACCAGGGCGACTTCCGCTTCTTCAAGTTCGACGGTATCTCCGCACAGTTCTCTGCCGTAGGTCCCGATGCAGGCGATACGGGTAACGAGAACGCTGAAGGCATCATCCGTCTCGAGCGTTACGTTCGCGAAGAACTCAAGCGCGACATCTTCTTCAATACCACCGTTGGTACTTGGGCTTCTCCCTTCTGGTATCACTACACCGATGCCACTTGGCGTCAGGAGGGCGACTACGGCACTGCTGGCAACAACAGCATCGACCGCGAAAACTGGATTACCTATCGCGACCGTCTGGTTTACCAGAACTACGTGACCAACTCGCCCATCTGTCCCATCAACACCCTGATGACCCACGGATTCATCTTCTCCACCCACGGACAGGTCAGCAAGAACCTCACCTACGAACCCGCCCTCCGCGAACTCCGCTGCGCCTTTGCCTGCGGTAGCGGAATGGTTGAGCTCTACAACGACTATTCCTTGATGAACGTCACCAACAATGGCCAACTCTGGGCCGACCTCGCCGAGTGTATCGCTTGGCAGAAGCGCAACGCCGACGTATTGCCCGATGCCCACTGGGTAGGTGGCAATCCTTGGAACGGTTCTAGCGCAGCCGTTTATGGTTGGGCCGCTTGGAACGGCACGAAGTCCGTCCTCACCCTCCGCAACGGTGCCAACAGCGCTCAGAGCTACAGCTTCACCCTCCGCGAAGCCCTCAACATCCCCGCCAATGTCAACGGCAGCATCATCCTTCGCAAGTCTTGGGGTGTGCAGGATGCCCTCCAGGGTCTCACCGAAGGCGAAGCCATCAACATCGACCAGACCCTCAACGTTTCTCTCCCCGGAAGCAGCGTATTCAGCTTCGACGGTATCGACGCAACAGCCCCCAAGACGGCTGTGACCGCCATCACCCTCACTCCCGAGAACGAGCAGGCTAATGTTGAAGTGGGCAAGACCTTCGTCATCCGTGCAGCCACCAACGAAGGTGCCACCTTCCCCGCCATCACCTGGAGCAGCAGCGACACCACCATCGGTACTGTCAATGCTGGCCTCGTAGTAGGTAAGCGTCAGGGCAAGGTGACCATCACCGCTGCCGCTACCGACGGTTCTGGCGTTGTCGCTACCATCGAAGTGACCGTGGGCGAAAGCACCGAGCCCGAGCCCGTTGTGGAAGACTATGCCATCAACTTCCCCCGCACGCAGGTTCGCACTCGCACCGACCGTTCGCTCAACTCTATCAGCCTCACTGCTGAAGGCCAGGCCGAGCAGACCCTCACCGTCAACGAGCGATATTCCTACAACGACCTGACCGGAGACGAAAGCAACGTCCTCAGCGTTCCCGCTGGTGCTACACTGACCGC
This sequence comes from Bacteroidales bacterium, assembly GCA_004555425.1. Lineage (GTDB taxonomy): Bacteria > Bacteroidota > Bacteroidia > Bacteroidales > Bacteroidaceae > Alloprevotella. The sequence continues at coordinate 724 of SFID01000116.1, read as the reverse complement.
CGCCTTCAACTATTCAGGCATATGGATGCACGGCTACGTGTACATCGACCTTGAGAACGACAAGCAGTTCTCCTTCGCCGAAGGCAACACCAACCAGACGGGCACCGATCTGCAGACCTTCTCCTTCTACAGCGGTAACTTCAGCGATGACAGCGCTGGTTACAACTCCCTGGGTTCGTACATCACGGGCAACAGCCGCAGCGTCCTCAATCCTCCCACGTTCACCGCTCCCACAACGACTGGCGACTATCGCATTCGCTTCAAGGTGGACTGGAACAGCGTGGATGCTGGCGGACAGAAGGCCCTCGACGGCACCTGCACTGGCCAAAACGGCATCCTCGCCAACGGTGGCTACATCGTAGATGCTATCCTCAGCGTAGTAGGAACAGACACTGGCATCCTCAACAACGAGTTGCAAGGCACCAGCCGCCTCTACGACCTCAGCGGTCGCCGTCTGCACAACGCACCCCAGCACGGTGTATTCATCCAGAACGGCCGCAAGGTTGTGAAGTAAGCAAACCTCTCTTTATAAGTAAGGGGCCCCGCAATGGGGCCCCTTTTTTCATAGCCCTTCCCCCATTTTCCTAGGTAACTACTCAGGTGCTACTGACAAAACAAAAACAGAAAAAAACCCCTTGCACTTGATGCAAAATGTCTCTGGCGAGACATTGATGCTATGGCTGTCAGTAAATCCCTGAGCAAGCTCAGCGATTTTCAGCCAGCC
>SFID01000115.1 GCA_004555425.1 Bacteroidales bacterium | reverse complement strand
AAGCCAAGAAAATTTCCGCAAAAGCATTTAGAAAATCCGCAAAAGCATATAGAATTTTCTACTTCCGATGTATTTCTTCCTTTATATCGGCCAAAAAAAAGAGGAGAAAGCCCCGTGTTTAGGACTCTCTCCTCTTCGCTAGTACAAAGATAATACATTTTTCGCCGAAATGCAAATCGCTTTAACATTTCGCAACACTCTGCGAAATGTTAAAAGACGAGTTTTGCACACGCGAGGGGTTGGCAGGTGTTATATTACGAGGCGCTTCTTTGGCATGGTAAATCAGCCCACTCCTTTAGGAGGGTTCTATACATCTCCTTGCCATGTATTTGCGGCTGTCGTGCCTTAGGTTCTTGTTTTTCATTCCCGCTACGCTCCCTTACGAAAAGCAAAATCTACGGCACGATAGCCGCAAATTCATCGCAAGCTAATTTTATAGAACCTACCTTATAGCGTCTACCTTTACCCCGCGCGGAAACCGCAGGCATCAATCGCGTCGATGACAATCTGGTTGCAGGCGCGGCAAGTTTCCGTGTCGGCAGCCTCTGACATGACGCGAACGAGGGGTTCCGTGCCCGAGGGGCGCACGAGGATGCGGCCGTTGCCCGCCAGTTGGGCCTCGGCCTTGGCGATGGCCTGCTGGATGATGGGGGCAGACATGACGATGGTCTTGTCCGTCACGCGAACGTTTTCGAGCACCTGCGGATAGATGACGATGGGGGCTGCCAGTTCGCTGAGCGGTTTTTCGCGGGCCAGCATGACTTCCATCATCTTGAGGCTGGTCAGGATGCCATCGCCCGTGGAGGCATATTTCGAGAAGATGATATGGCCCGACTGTTCGCCGCCGATGTTGTTGCGGTGGGCAGCCATATAGTCATAGACGTTCTTGTCGCCAACGGCCGTCTTGGCATATTCAATGCCGAGGGCATCGAGGGCCTTGAACAAACCAAGGTTCGACATAATGGTGGTGACGACTGTGTTGTTCACCAGTTTGCCGCGCTCCTGGAGGTAGCGGGCATAGATGTACATAATCTTGTCGCCATCCACGAGTTCGCCCTTCTCGTCCACGCAGAGGCAGCGGTCGGCATCGCCATCATAGGCAAAACCTACGTCGCAGCCGTTCTCCACGACAAATTTCTGAAGCCCTTCGATGTGGGTGCTGCCTGCGTTGCGGTTGATGTTTGTGCCGTCGGGCTGGGCATTGATGACGCTGACCTTGGCTCCGAGGGCGCGGAAGACGTTGGGCGCAATGTCCCACGAACTGCCGTTGGCGCAGTCGAGGGCCACGTGTTTGCCGCGGAAGGAGTATTTGCCGAGCGAGATGAGATAGCCGATGTAGCGGTTGCGGCCCGCCACGTAGTCAACGGTGCGGCCGATGTGTTCGCCCGAGGCAAAGGGCGGGTAACCGCTCTTGCCATCGAGGAAATCTTCAACGAGTTGTGTGGTCTCATCGTCCATTTTCTCGCCCTGGTCATTGAGGAGTTTGATGCCGTTGTCGTAGAAAGGATTGTGGCTGGCCGAAATCATGATGCCGCAGTCGAAACCCTCGTTTTTGGTGACGAAGGCCACCGAGGGCGTGGTCGTTACGTGCAGCAGGTAGGCATCGGCACCTTCGGAGGTGATGCCTGCAGCGAGTGCGTATTCCAGCATATAGGAGGAGCGGCGTGTGTCCTTGCCGATGACGATGCGGGCGCCTGTGTCCTTGTGCTTATTGGAGAAATGCCAGCCGAGGAAACGGCCGATTTTGAATGCGTGTTTTGCGGTGAGGTTCACGCCGGCTTCGCCGCGAAAACCATCAGTTCCAAAGTATTTTCCCATGGTGGATTTGATTTGTGTGGGTTTGAAAAAAATGAATGTGCGCAAGAGAAACGGCGGGCAGGCATGTCTGTAGAGAGTATTCTGGCAGCCCATCCGCTGTCTTATGCGCCAAATTTAGAAATTCTGAATGACACGTATGGTATGTTATTTATCTTTTTTAGAAAAATGGGCTAAAGGTCGGGCACAATGCGCACTGTTTGTTTCAAAATCCTTTGTGATAAAGGTGTTGCTGCCTGTCCGAAACCGAGCCGCAGCAATAAAAAGAAGGGACTGTGAACGCGGTGTCACAGTCCCTTGTGTTTTATGTGGTAGATTCTATAAATGATGAGACAACCTATAGAACCTACCCGTGGAATTGTCTGAACTTGTTGGCGGCTTAGAAGCGGTAGGCCGTGCCCAACTGGATGCCCACGTTGCCTTCTGCGGGATGGCCCGTGCCGCGCCAAATGCGCTTGGAGGTCACGCTGATGTTGGGCTCGAGATAGAGCTGCCAGTTGTCGCTCACGTTGTAGCCCACCTGTGCTGCTGCGCGAAGGCCAGGAGCGAAGCGGGCGCTCTCACCCTTGCGCGAGGCAAAGTTGAGCGATGCGCCGAGGCTACCGTTGAGCAACCAATTGCTGTCAAGGCGGTCGGCGCCGCCGCAGAGGGTCAGCACATTAAAGAGGTAGTCGCCATGGATGGAGGTGATTTGGCGATTGTGTTTGCCGTACATCTGAATAGTGCTGGTGGAAAGTCCTGCTCTCCAACCGCTGACAGCGTTGATCCATTGACCGTAGTTTGCGGAGAAGTCTGTGGTGAACTTGCGGCGTTTGGGCGACATCGTAGCAACGGTTCCCGTGTGAGCACCTGTGCCGATGCCGAAACTGAAGAAGTGGTTGCGTTCGGGCACAACGTTGCGGTTACCCTTCGTATTGCCAGAGTGGATGGCATAGTTGAGACCCAGATAGCCACGACCTTCAAGGCGCTCGCAGCTGCTCTTGTGGCCGCCGCCCATGACGTAGGCTGCTTGCGGTTCTACGTAGAGTTCGAAGCGGGACGAGAGGCGCACACCCAGTTGTCCGCCAACGTGAACCTCGCTGATGAAGTGCGGTTTTCCACCTTGCTTGTAGTCGGCTCCGAGGTCAAGACCTGCGAGTGCGCGAAGGCGAACGGCGTGGTCCGTGTCGTATCCCTTTCCCAGCGTAGTTAGGTCTGCCATATAGTCTGCGCCAATCATGCCGCGGGCATAGCGGCGATTGTTGATGCTGTTCTCGTAGCCCGTCAGGTTGACGCGCCAAGCGGAAACGGGCGAATAGCGATGGCCGAAACTCACGCGGCCGCCCACGCCCCAGAATTCTTTGCTGCTAGCGCCCACTGCCGATGTGCCGACGCCGCCTGCGACAGAGAAGAAATTGTGGCGGTCATCGTTGTCGTAGGCTTCCCAACCTAGAGAGGGCAAATAGTCGCGCAGGTTCACCTGAACGCCGAGTATGGCTGCGGCAGTAATGTCCGTGTTGAAGCGACCGAAGCTGGAGTTGGGCAGATAGTTATTATTGTAGATACGTACCTGCGGCTCGAGATAGAGTCCCCACATCTTGTTGATATTCCAGATGCCACGAACGCCAATGTTGCCGCCGAAGAAGAAACCGCCGCCTTCCGAGCGCTTGGATGCGTTCACACCGACAGCAGCGAAGACATCGGTTGCGCGGTTGGGGTCATAGCCGTGGAGGGTGTTGGAGATGTGCCACAGATAATCGGCACCGATGCTGAAAGTCTTGTAGCGCTGCAAATTGGCCGTTTCCAACTGTTGCGCTTCAAGCCAGATGCGCGTTCCCGAGTAGGCATCCCACCATTTGCCAATGCCTAGGAAGGCTTTGGGACGGAGGTTGCTGGTCGGGTGTCCCATGGTGTGGCGCGTCCAAGGCTCGGTGATGCCGAGGCCTGCGTCTACAAACAGATGGTCGTAGGGAGTCTGCTGCTCGAAGTCCTTGTTGCGCGCCAGTTGTGAGTAGGTCTGTGTGCCGTGAGCAAAGCCAAGACCTAAGAGGATGGAGGGTACGATGTCCCAGTTGCCCACACTGCTCAGTTCGGGGGCAAAGCCGCCCGACGTGCCGTGCATAAAGTCCACACGAGGTTCGAGGAAAATGCCTATGCCAGGGGCAATGCCCAAATTAGCTTGCAGACCGCCGCCAAAACCATAGGAGGTCTTGCGCCCCTTTCCCGATGTGGAAAGACCAAGATTGAGATCGGCCACTGCGTTGACGGAGTAGCGGCGATTGGGTTCGTAGCCGCCAATGAGGTTGTGGAGGTTGAGCATATAGCCAGCCGAGAGTATGGCACCTCTGGCGTGTTCGTAGGGCCGCTGTCTGTAGGCAGCCAAGGCCGCTGTCAGACGTAGGGCGTTGTAGGGGTCGAAGAATTTTCCCAAACTGGCTTGTACGCGCATTCCCATGCGGTCGTCCCAACTCTTGGGTGTAGAATTGGCAATGAAGGAGGGACCTCCGGCAATTTCTACGAAGCAGCGGCTCAGCCAATGGCCATCCGTGGTGTCGGCTCTGTGTTTGCGCACGCCTGGGATAAGGCGATAGCCCACACCAGCTTGGATGCTGCCCATCGGGCGAAACTTTCGCCAACTGTTGACGTGGTAGAGTTTGTCGCTTTGCAGGCCAGCCTGTGGTTCTATATATAAATAGGTGTAGTCGCCAACGTTGTACTGCGAGCGCAATCCTAGATGCACGCCCATGGACTTGGTGGTGGATTCATCGTAGTGCGACAGGTTTACGTCAAGTCCTGCTATTCCGTACCATTCCCAGTGGCGTGGTGTCTGGTAGCTGGGCGAGGCGAGCGACGTCAGGTTGAGCAGGTAGTCGCCACTCAGAGAGAGGGCCTTGGCCTTGGGTGTGCCCCATTTGTAGGTGCCAGCGCGGACGCCAAATCTCCAACCGTGGGTGGGCGTCACCCAGTCGCCGAATGCCACATTGGCTTGTACGCCTGGGTCTGTGATTGTCTTTTCTCTGCTAGGGCGAGCGTTGAGACCCAATCCGGCTTCAAAGAATATGTGGTCGCCGAATTTCTTGTCATCGAAATGTTTGGCAACAGGCGGTTTCTGCAACAGATAGTCGAGCGCGCTCTGTTCGAGCTGGGCTTGTGCGCCTTGGATGCAGACGAGGCCAGCACAGATTGCCAATATACGGCGAAGGGCAGAAGTTTTCTTTGTGAAGTGATACATATAATATAGGTGCGATAACTAGTCGTATGGGGTGGTGGGTGTAGATGCTTTGTGGAAAGTTCGGGCAGCCTTTCCCGTGTGCGGACGAGGTATAGGGCGGCCGTTGGTGGGGTTATTTTTTTCCTTTTTCCAAAAGTCCGTTGACGTCGCCGTCAATTTCTGCAATCTTCAGCAGGGAGGGATCCATCTTGAAGGCCTTCTTGAGTTCCTTTTCTGCTTCTAAGGGATTTTCCAAACGATTGAGGCAGATGGCTCGGATATAATGATGGTCTGCTTTGTCATCGGGCAACTGCTTTGCCAGTTCGAAAGCTTCCTGGTTGCGTTTCATGGCGAGCAGCATCAGCACTTGGTTGCGCATTCCGGTTTCTTGAATAATGGGATAGGCTGCTTCGTAGTGTCCGTTGTAGGCATCGCTGATGGCCTTGACCATGCGCGTTTGCGGTTGTGCGGGGTCAAGGAGTACAACCAGTGAATCGGCTGCCTCGAAATGGCCGTGGTGGAGCAGGGCTATCGTATGGTTGAGGTTTACGGCATAAGGTGCCTTTTCGCCAGCGGCATTCTCCAGCAGTTCCAGTTCAGGAGCGTCTTTCTTGATTCTTGCCACAGCCAGTTGGTTGGCAGCCAACAAGAATCTAGGGTAAACGTTGACGGCGTTGCGCAAGTATTCTTCGCGCTTTTCTTCATCGGTTTCTTCGTTGAACAGGCGGTAGTACTCAAATCTCGTCAGCGAGCGGAAATCCTCCTTGTAGAGTTCCTTGATTTCCTCAGTCGTCAGCTGGCGGAAGATGGAGTAGTCCAGTTTGTACTGAACGCGGCGCAGTTGGGGAAGGTATTTTTCCTCAAGCAGTGAGTAGAAACTGAGGCGCTTGATTGCTTTTCCTTGATTGTCTATGCCCTTGTACTTGCCGATGATTTCTTCTATTTGGTTGGCTTGATCAAAGAGCGAATCGCGGCGAAGCAGAACAACCACTTCGTCCCAGGTGGCTACGCGGGCGTTTGACTGCACTTCCATTCTTCTGCGGTCTTCCGTGCTCACGTATTTCATGATTTCGTTAAGGGCCGACTGCATACGGCGGTTGGCCAGGTTGAGGTTTCCTCGGTATGTACCATCGGGGGAGGCAATACCCATAATAGAGAAGGCACTGAGCGTAGCATTGGGGTCGGCAGCGATGGCGCGCATTTCTCTTGACAGGCGTTCCAATTCTTCTATATTCTGTTCGTCCTGCGTATTCAATTGACTGCTGCCTTTGGCAAAACGCAGGCGGATTTCTCCCTGTGTTTCGCGTAGTTTGACTTCGGGTTCCGGAATGTACTCCTTGCCCTCCAAATCGCAGCCTCCCAGCGTGTATTCCAGGAAGCGGAGTGGGTTGACTGTACCTTTGGCAATGGTCATGGTATCGCGCCATAATATTTTGGTGTAATCTTCCAACGCCTGATAGAAATCACACTTGTAGTTATCCTTAGCATTCTCGCAATATACGGAGTCAGAGTAAGGAATCAGGAAATAGTGGCCCGATTCTGACTTCTCATTTGCCGCATGAAGGGTCACGTAGGAGGCCAACGGGTCTTTCTCCTTCATGTTAAAGTCGTACATTCTGTCTTGCGTTGCGTGGTATTGGCTGGCATCGTAAACCAACGGCCGCATCAACTTATAGGTTCCTCGTGTGACGTTCCACATGACAGGTTGTGCCACGTAGCGAATTTGGGGAGAGTACATCTCCACCGGCATACGTACGTTCGTGTTGATAGCTGCCGTGTTGCCTATAATTTCTATGTTGGTAACCTCTGGCATAATCTTATTCGTGATACGCTTGGCACTAACTACAGCTTCCTGAAATTGTGTGCTTTCCACATCCATGAGAACCTCAATATATTTGCGGTTGTCCACCTTTATCGTCACGGATTTTGCGTTAACCATCGAGAAGCGTAGTTTGCCGTTGGCCCGAACATCGGTGGCAAAGCGTCCGTCCATGTCTGTGTTTGCCAGCAAGCGGTTTGTGCTGACGTCCACGATATTGACGCCTACAAGCGGTTCTCTTGTTTCTTTATTCAGCACGACGCCAGTCATACGTATGGTCTGTGCCATCGCGCAGATGGTGAAAATGTGTAGCACCACGAGCAGCGTCAATCGTTGAAAGCGGCGGCTGCCTCGGACGAGGTTTTGGGAGATATTGTGTTGTGTGTTCATGGAATTTCCTTTTTTCGTAGGGGATAGTTCCTTCATAAACATGGTGGTTGCCCTCTGTTTTTGAGAATGGCGGATTATTTCAGATGATAAGTAAAGGTGAGGCCAAGTTTCGTGGGTGCCAATCTCACCTTCTTATTATTGGGCGAGTCGGGCCGCTCCGAATTTTTCCCATAATGGAAATCGCGGTGGTAAAGCACGCCTGCTCCAATGGCGGCCTCCATACTCCAACGGCGGTGCAAGGGAATGCTGTAGCCGTACGTCAAACCTGCTGCCACGGCATCGCCTTCGTGACGAGTGTTTTTTGCTTGAAACTTATAGGCAGCGCCGAAAGCGTTGATGCCAAGAAAATGGCCAGCCTGTGGGCGGGCCGAAAACCAATAGCGCACCTCGGGTTGCAAGGCTACGAACTGGGTGCGAAGTTTGTCAAACTTGAGTGGATTGCCGTAGGCATCTAAAGCGAAGGTGAAGTGGCGCGACATACGAAGTTCTACACCAAGGTTGGGTGTAGCCGTAGCCCAGGCCAATGCGTTGGTTCGCAGACCCACACGCTGGGCATAACTCCAGCCAAAACCGGTGATGGCGATGGCCGTTAGGAGGCACCAGCGCATCAAAAGTTGATTCTTCATACAGGGAAGAGGATTAAGGTAGATTCTAAAATTAGTTTCAAAGGAAGGCAGGGCTTCTATTCTGCTTGGATGTTTTCACGCCTCCGCATCGTATCTCTTTGTTTCTCATTCAGTCGCGTAGCTCGCTACGCTCCCTCACGAAAAATAAAAACCTACGGCACGATGGCCGAAAACTCATTGCAAGCAGATTTATAGAACCTACCTAAAACTGTCAGTGCGGCCTTGGGCGCAATGTGGCTTTCGCCTTTCGGGAGCCTGCCGAACAGGTGTGTGCCTTGTTCTTACTCAGCAACTTCCGCGGAAGGAATACCAGTGCAAAAGTACAAGAATAATTTTTTTTGTAGCCAAGGAAAGTGGCCGAAAATGCCACGTTACTGGCAAAAAAATCTACTACATTTCGTTTTGCCTTGTGTTTTTTTTACAAAATTGGGTTAAGTGCAGCGCGCCAATATGAAGTGCAGCGCGCCAATAGCGCCCCTGGCCAGCAATAAACCACCTGAGTAGTTACCGGAAATGGTAACTACTCAGGTTGCCCCAGATAGCGAGTCAACATGTGGCACTGCGGTGTGCGTTGTTTCTTTTAACACGAATCTTTCTAATCTTACTAATCGCGCGGGGTAGAACCTCCAAGTGGGAGGCAATTCGATTCGTGTTTCTTTTAACACGAATCTTTCTAATTTTACTAATCGCGCGGGGTAGAACCTCCAAGTGGGCGTGTTAAAGAAACACGAATC
>SFID01000114.1 GCA_004555425.1 Bacteroidales bacterium | reverse complement strand
TTTTCTAAATGCTTTTGCGGAAATTTTCTTGGCTTTATCGGTGCGCGAATTGACGATGTAGAGATTTTTTCGCGGCCGAAAATATAAAAGATATTAAAATTTTTGGAGCGAAAAAAGTTGGATTTAACATTTTGGGTAACTACTCAGGTCGTTGTTTAGTTGCAAATTTCGCTGGAAAGAAATGTACCGCACCTTGCTGGCAAGGTGTGAGTATCATGAAAATGACACACAATAAAATATACCCAATGAGAACAAACCCTGTACTCACACCTTGCGATCAAGGTGCGGTACATTTCTCACCTCGGCCATACGCCCAATATCGCTGAGGCACACGTCTTTAAGTAACGTGAGGTATATTGCCTTGCAACCACCTGAGTAGTTACCATATCGGGGGATGTGATAATTATGCGTACCGATTGAAAAGGCAATGTACCGCACGTTGCTTGTGGGCGTGTGGCTTAGCGGAGGAGTAACGTGAAAGTACCGCACCTTGCTCGGTAAGGTGTGAGTACGGAATTCGTTCTCATTGCTCAGCAGCGGAGTTGTAACGTGAAAGTACCGCGCCTTGCTCGGTAATGTGAGAGTACGGAGTTTGTTCTCATTGCGAAGAGAAAGGGAGTATAAACAAAAAAATCCTCGTCGAAAGACGAGGATTTTTGGTAGCGCCTACGGGAATCGAACCCGTGTTCCATGCGTGAGAGGCATGTGTCCTAGCCGCTAGACGAAAGCGCCAAAAAGAGCGGAAGCTGGGGGATTCGAACCCCCGGTACGGTAATCCCGTACGTCAGTTTAGCAAACTGGTGGTTTCAGCCACTCACCCAAACTTCCTTTCCATTGGGCATCTCTTCCGAAATGCGATGCAAAGGTACGGTTTTATTTTTAACTGCCAAAGGATTTCTGGTAAAAAATACGGGAACGTGTGCTTTTCTTGGCCCACAGCCCCTGTTTCCTTAGCATTTTTGTCGGATGGAGGTGTGAAGTGCGGCCTTCCTTTGCGCTTATCTGCCTTCGGGAATGTAGGTGGTCGTATCGTTGATGATGGGTGTGGGTGGCAGGGTGGGATTGTCCGTGGGAGGCGGGTTCTCGCCAGGGTTGTCGCCATTGCCGCCCGTATTATCGTTCTCCTCGGAAAGGGGAACGAGATACACGGCGGCGATGTTGGTGATGCCGTTGCGCCCAAAATATTTCTCCAGCCCATAGGTGGAGATGATGATGGTGCGGTGGAGGAGTTCGGGATGTTCCTTCAGGTTGAAGAGTTCGCGGTAGTCGCTGTTGGCAGGCAGGCGTACGGCCATGTATTGGTTGGTGTTGCCATTGTACAGGCTATCGCCGATGACCAGGTTCGTATTAGGCGATTCAAGGTTAAGGCCTTCGGTGAACTTGCTGAACGTTGTGCCTTGGATTGTGCCGACAATGATGCCGCGGATGGTGGCTGGCGAGTTCAGGGGGAGGGCCAGAGCTTCGGCCACACTGATATATTCCGCCGTATCTACCTTGGTGGAGTCAATGCTGGGCGGCGAGGCGACCTTGTCTTCCGAGAAATCAATGTCGCCACAGCCGACCAGCGTAGCGAGCAGGCACATACCTATTATATATAATAAGGAGTGGCGCGCACAGGTCAGGGAGCAGTGCGCGCCACTCTGCAATGGGTGGAGCTGATGGGAATGTTGGAGGTTGTGATGACAATTGGGTGTCCTCATCATTTGGGGATAATGGGATGGGATGCGAGGTTGGCGGCGGGGTGGGGCAGGCCGCTATTTGTATCTCTCAAGCAGAGGCTCGATATTGGGGTCGCCGAGCGACTGTGCCTTGAGCAGGGACTCGCGCGCTTCGCGCTTTTTGCCCAGTTCGCCGAGGGCGATGCCGCGAATTTTGTAATAGTCGGGGTTGTCCTTGACCACGCGAATCATATCGTCGCAGGCCTGCACGGTCTCCTTGAAGAGGCCAGCGCGCAGGAGGATATAGGCTTGTTCAACGGGGTAGGTGGGGTCCGAGGAATTGATAGCCATTGCGCTTTGTATGTCGTCCAGTGCCTGCTGGTACATCTTGCATTCCAGTTCCAGTTGCTCGCGATTGTAGTAGAAGCGGTCCGTCATGTTGCGCGGGCCCATTATGTTCTCGTATTCGCGGTAGTCTGCGATAGCGCGGCGGTATTCGCCCGCAGCTTGCAGACGATAGGCGCGCTCCAGGATGAAACGGGCTGCCGTGGCGTCATAGGGACGGGGCATTTGGGCAACAACGCTATCCATCAAGGCAATGACCTCCAACGAATCGCCGCCAGCCAGTTCCAACGAACGGGCAGCGGAGTACCAAAGTTCGGTGCGGCCGCGCGCCGTCCACTTGTCGCCTTGAATGGCAGGGTCGTGGCACACGGCGATGAAGTCCTCGTAGGCCTCCTGATACTTCTTCATGGCAAAAAGGCAGTTGGCCTGTTGCATCCGATAGTCGGTTGAGGGATGGGCTGCCTGTGCCTGGGTGGCTTCATCGTAGGCGCGCTGCATGGACCAGGCTTCGGGGAGATTCTGCACGCCGCTCACCCATTGCTGGTAGATAAGTGCGCTCAGCGAATGGTGCACTTGGTCGGGACGCATATTGGCAGTGGGATTTTCTGCCTTTGCGAAAGCCTGTGCGTAATCGGCATCCGCAGCCTCGAACTGCCGTTGGCGAGCCAAGAAAGCCGCACGACTGACGTAGCCTTCAACGTTCTCCGGATAAGCGGTCACAAAGTCATTGAAGGCCGTATGGGCTTGCAGCGAATCCTTGTAGCCCATCATGTAGATGTAGGTCATTGCTTCCTGCTCTGAGGCGGGCAATGCCTTGGGTATCAGAATGGCTTGGAGGTCGCTATTCATGAAACTGGTCATGTTGGTCGTTAGGGTCTGAATGCAGCGAGCGTCAATGGCGCAGGCGGTCTCGGCATCCTTGCCCACGTTGCGCTGCGAAATGGCCACCACATTGCCCGAAGCATCCAGCAGTGGGCAGGTGAGATTGGCGTTCTCGTTTGTGGCCGAAATGCTCAGGTACTTGTAGGCATCGTAATTGTCCACTTGCAAAACCTGAGTGGCTTGTGGGGCCCCCTTCTTCTCCGTCGTGTAGCGCACGAGGGTCAGTTCGTTGCCCGCTGTCAGGTCTTGTGCACCGCCGATGGCCAGGGCGGAAATCTTCTTGCCCTCCACGGTGAAGCGCACAAGGTCATAGTTTTCCGAAGCACCGAGGATGCGCTGCACAGGCAGGCGGTTGCCTTTCCAATCGACTATTTCGGCACGGCTGGCACCCCGAAAGAGTTGGAAGGAAGCCACGGCCTCGCCGCTCTCGGCGGTGAAGAATCCATAGCCCGAGCCGAGGAGAGCGCCATTCTGGTCAAAAGTGAAGACGTTGAACATAGCCTTGTGGGCATCTTTCGGAGAGAGCGAGCCCGCAAAGGCTGCGGCGGACACGAACAAGGCGAGTATGAAGGTGGTGAAGGTTTTCATGAGTTGTGAGGAGTAATCTGGTGAATTTTCTCTGGGAAATAGGTTGGTCAATTCTTCTATCCAAGGAGCAGGAAAGGCCGAGAAAAGGGCGTGCCTCCCTGCTGCATTGTCTGCTATTCGAGGTGGAGCAACGCGCGGGCATTGTTGATAGCCGCTTCTGTCAGTTGTGCGCCGCTGAGCATATTGGCGATTTCGCGGATACGGGCATCGTTGTCCAGGAGGTCAATGTGGCTCGTCGTGCCTTCCTCCGTTTCGGCCTTGTGAACGCGATAGTGGCGATGGCCCAAGGCTGCGATTTGTGGCAAATGGGTGATGCAGAGCACCTGGCAGTGGGCGGCCATCTCCTGCATGACTTGCGCCATTCGCTCAGCCATTGTGCCCGAAACGCCTGTGTCAATTTCATCGAAAACGATAGTAGGCAGATTTTTGTGACCCGCGATGAGGGCTTTGAGAGCCAGCATGAGGCGGGCAATTTCGCCTCCCGAGGCGATTTGGCTCACGTCCTGCGGCGCCACCTTGTGGTTGCCGCTGAAAAGGAGGGTCACGCTGGCTGTGCCCGAGGCTTCGGGGTGGGGACGATTGGTGAAAGCGAACGACAGGGTGGCCGAGGGCATTCCCAGCGAGGCCAGTGTTGTGCACAGCTGCCCAGCGACATATTCGCCAGCTGCCTTGCGGGCATTTGTGAGTGCCTCTCCTGCTGCGAGAAGTGCTTGATAATGTTGCGCGGTCTCCCTTTCCAGTTCTTGGATGAGTTCATCGCTGTTTTCAATCTGGTTGAGCGCCGTCTGCAATTCCGCTTCCTTGTTCAGCAGTTCCGCCACGGTGGAAACGGCAAACTTCTTTTCGAGACTGTAGATAGTGCTCAGACGGTCGTTGACGAATTGCAGGCGTGCGGGGTCGAACTCTAACGACTCAGAGATGCGTTCCACCTCGTCGGCGATGTCCTCCATTTCGATGCGCACGCTTTCTAGCCGTTCCACCAGTTCGTTGGTGCCGCTGTACACTTGGCTGACACTTTCGAGGGCGTGGGCAGCGGTTCGTGCGGCGGCGATAGGGCTGTTTTCTTCTCCGTTGAGCGCCATTGTGGCTTGGTAGAAAGCCGTCTTGATATCCTCCACGTGGCTCAGCATCTCGGCTTCCGCCTCCAGCTCTTCTTGTTCGCCGTCATTGAGGTTGGCCTCGTTGAGCATTTGCAAGCGGTGCTGCATGTAGTCGGCATCGGCAGCCCCTTGTGCAGCCTGCTTTCGCAGATTTTCCAGACGGCTCACAGAAGTCCTCCATTCATTGAAAATCCGTTGGTAGTCGGCGAGCAGTGGCGCGGTGTCACCTACCGTGTCAAGGGTTTCAAGGAGAAAATTTTCTTCGCCAAGGAGTAGATTGCGGTGCTGGGAATGAATGTCTATGAGCTGGCTGCCCAGACGTTTTAGAAAGGCCACCTGAACGGGCGTGTCGTTGACAAAGGCGCGGCTCTTGCCAGCAGTGGTCACTTCGCGGCGCACGATACATTCGCGGCCGTCAAAGTCGATGTCGGCTTCCTCCATCAGCGCGTCCAGGTGGAGGCGGCTCACATCGAAGGTCGCTTCCACGCAGCATTTCGTTGCACCCTGTTGGATGGCTTTGGCATCCGCGCGTCCGCCTAACAAGAGCCCGAGCGCGCCGAGCATAATGCTTTTGCCCGCGCCCGTTTCGCCAGTGATGACAGAGAAACCTTGCGTGAAGTCAATGTCGAGGCGTTCGATGAGTGCGTAGTGGAGAATATAGAGTCTAGTAAGCATGGAGAATTTTCATTTGTTGCGCCAAAAAGAGCACCCAGAGCGTTTACTGCTTGTTCTCGTTTATTTCTTAATCTTGTTCCAGTGTACGTTTTGCGAGGCGTTGATGCTGGAAAGAATCGTGCTTACGCTTTCCTTCTCCTTCGTGGTGCCCTTTCCTTGGTAGATACCCACGAGTTCGTCTCTTTTGTACTCCGTCCAAATCTGCGGGAGCATGGACATGGGTTTGTTATCCTTGGCCGTCTTGAGCATTTCGATGGCTTCGGTGACGGCGGTGCGACCGCGGTCCACGTTTTCGGCCATTGTGTCTAGCCCTTCGCGATAATATTTGTATTGCAGGGCGCGAAAGGGAGCCATTCCCGAATCCAGATAGTCGTTGATGATAGCATAGCGGTTCTTGTCGCTCTCAAAAGGTTTCCATCCTTTTGCCGAGAGCGTCAGTCCCTGCGCGTTGTTGCACACAGTCTTCGCCAGCTGAAGTATTTCGGTGCCTCCTTCGGGCGACATCGTGTCGAGGTCCATACCTATAATAATATAGGCGTAGTAGGCAATGAGTGCTGTCAGGTCTTTGTCAATGACGTCGGGGCGAAATTCCAACTGGTCGAAGGGTTGAAACTCAAACGTAAATTCGTTGTCAACGATGCTGAATACGGTTGAAGTGTAGTTGGAGTTATAGACAGGGCGCGTGGATTGCACCGTCAGCGAGGCGTTCATCTGACCTGTGCTCTCGTCGTACTTCTTCACGTTGATGGCAAAGGTACATTGGATGCGCTCGTTGCGGTTAAACTGATACTGCGTCCATTGTCGGTCGTTGAGCAAGTTAGTCAGACTTTTCTCCAACGCTTCGAAAACGCTCGTATTCGTTCCTTGCACCTGCTGGTGGTTGATTGTGACGCGCGCATCCAGTTCTTGGGCCGCGGCATAGCTACCTGCGCAGACGAGGGTAACGAGTAGGATGATTAGTCTAGTATATCGCATAGCGAAGAGATGATGTCGTGGGCCACCTCGGCCTTGGATTTTAGGGGGAATGCTTGTTGGCCATTCGGCGTGAGGATGGTGACCTTGTTGGTGTCGTGGCCAAAACCCGCCCCTTCGTCGCGCAGCGTGTTGAGCACAATGAGGTCGAGGTTTTTGCGTGTGAGCTTTTCGCGGGCATTGCCCATCTCGTTTTGGGTTTCTAGGGCAAACCCCACCAGACGCTGCGAAGCCGTCTTCATCTGGCCAAGGGCGGCGGCGATGTCGTGTGTCGGTTCGAGGGCAAGGGAGATAGGGCCTTTGCGCTTGATTTTCTCGTCAGCGCAGGAGGCAGGCGTGAAATCGGCTACGGCAGCGCAGAGAATGGCTGCCTCGCAGGTGGGAAAGAGTTGCGTAGCGGCTTCATACATTTGTTGCGCGCTCTCCACGTTTGTGCGGTGAATGTTGGGGTGGAAGGTCGCCAGCTGTACAGGTCCAGCCACCAACTGCACCTCTGCCCCGCGCAGCGCACAGGCTTCGGCTAAGGCAAGACCCATCTTGCCCGTTGAGAAGTTACCGATATAGCGCACGGGGTCCAGCCGCTCGTAGGTAGGCCCGGCTGTAATGAGGATGCGGCGGCCCGCTAGTTCGTTGGTGGTGGCCAATTTGTGGATGACGTGGCGGAGAATCGTTTCGGGCTCTTCCATACGTCCCTTGCCAACCAAATGACTGGCCAGTTCGCCGCTGGCAGCCTCAATGACGATGTTGCCATAGCCGCGCAGGATGTCGAGGTTGGCTTGTGTGGCAGGGTGGGCGTACATATCGAGGTCCATGGCAGGAGCCAGCATCACGGGAGCCTTCATGGAGAGGTACGTGGTGATAAGCATATTGTCGGCCACGCCGTGTGCCATCTTGGCAATCGTACTGGCCGAGGCGGGGGCCACCAGCATGAGGTCGGCCCACTGGCCCAAATCCACATGGCTATGCCAAGAACCATCGCGGCGGTCGAAGAACTCGCTCACCACGGGCTTGCCAGTGAGTGTGGAAAGCGTAAGCGGCGTGATAAATTCCTTGCCAGCAGGCGTGATGACCACCTGCACCTCCGCACCTGCTTTGATGAGCAAGCGGATGAGCGTGCAAGCCTTGTAGGCGGCTATGCTGCCCGTGATGCCTAGGAC
Organism: Bacteroidales bacterium; assembly: GCA_004555425.1. Lineage (GTDB taxonomy): Bacteria > Bacteroidota > Bacteroidia > Bacteroidales > Bacteroidaceae > Alloprevotella. The sequence goes on along the minus strand of SFID01000114.1, from coordinate 13,754 downwards.
GATATGTTTGCCTTTGAGTAGTTGCATGATGTGGAAACTAGGAGCGGTTGGTCGGGTGTGGCTTGTCGAACGAGCGCCACGAAGGTGTTCCTACAAGCCTGCGCGCAGTCGAATGCGCATGAAGGCTTGTTTCGTGTTTTGGGTGAAGTCGCCTTGCATAATCCAACTGAAATAGCCTGGGTCGCTACGCAGCACATCAACTACGGCGCGGCCGCGGTATTTGCCGAAATTGATGGTCTCCACGCCTTGGTCGTTGAGCACGATGCGGCCAGCCAAATCTACGTTGCGGCCTCGGCGCGAGAACTCTGCGAGAAAGCCCACGCTGTTTTTCAGTTGCTCGGGATAGTGGTCCAACTGTGCTTGCAGCACTTCGTAGGTGGCCACGGTGTCGGCCAGTGCCGAGTGGGCGTTTTCGAGGTCCTTGCCGCAGTAGAATTTGTAGGCGGCACTGAGGTTGCGCTGTTCGAGTTTGTGGTAGATTGTCTGCACGTCCACAAACTGGTGGGCATAAATGTCGAAGTTGATGCCTGCGCGGATAAACTCCTCCACGAGAAGGGGAATGTCGAAATGGTTGCTGTTGTAGCCAGCCAAGTCTGTGTCGTCGAAGAAGGCAGCAATGTCGTGCGCCATGTCTGCGAACTTCGGGCAGTCCGCCACGTCCTCATCGTGGATGCCGTGGATGGCTGCCGATTCTTCGGGGATGTGGATGCCAGGGTTGAAGCGCAGTGTGCGTGCCTCTTCGTTGCCATTTGGATAGACTTTGAGCAGGCAGAGTTCAACGATGCGGTCGGTCGCAACGTTGAGTCCCGTTGATTCGATATCGAAGAATACGATGGGGCGGCTGAGTTGGAGTTTCATATTTTATTTGTCAAGTTTCATCGGTTGTTTCGCTCCTGTTTTGGCGCGAAGCCTTGGCTGCAACCTCGTTGGTTGAAGGTAGGTTCTATAAATTAGCCCGAATGAAAAACAAAAAGATACGGTGCGAGAGGCGTAAAGACATCCAAGTCAATTTATAAAATAAGATTCCTTTGAAACTAATTTATAGAACCTACCTGAAGCAAAGAAGAATCTGCAGCGAGTGTTTATTCGGCGAGCATCATCGGCATAAGGAGCATGAGCACCTGCTCGTTTTCCTGCTGCTGGGCAGGATAAATGATGCCTGCGCGGCTGGGGTCGGCCAGGCGGATGAGGATTTCCTCGCCGTCAATATTGTTGAGCACATCGGTCAGCGAACCGCTGGGGAAGCCGATGGTCATGGGCATATCATTGTAGTCGCAGAGAAGCACCTCCTCAGCACTCATAGAGAAGTCAATGTTTTGGGTTGAAATAGTCATCTTGCTGTTGTCCAAATGCAGACGGATGAGGGCTCCGCCTGCCGAGGAGAAGATTTGCACACGGCGCAGTGCGCTTAGCATGGCTTCGCGATTCACCGTGACACAATAGGGGTTGTCCTGCGGAATGACACTGGCATAGTTGGGATAGCGGCCCTCCGTCAGGCGGCAGTTGATGACGTAGTTCTCCGTCTGAATGATGGCGTTGTTGCTGGTGAATTTGATGACTACATCGGTCAGGTCTTTGGCCAGGATGCCTTTGAGCAGGCTGGCAGGACGCTTTTGCAGAATGAAGGTGCCTGGTTGTGCCAGTTGTACACCGCTGAGGGTGTCGCAGGCCAACTTGCGGCCGTCGCTTGCAACGATGGTCAGCGAGGTTTCGCTCATGTCGAAGCAGATACCGTTCATTACGGGGCGAAGGGTATCATCGGCTGTGGCGAAGAGCGAGCGCGTGATGCCCGAGCAAAGGAGTTGGGCGGGCACAATGATGCGCTGGTGGTCTTCGGGCAGTGCAGGCGGAGTGGGATATTCGTCGGCCACCTGTCCCATGAACTGATAGCGGCCGTTCTGGTACATGATGGTGATTTCCAGAGTGTCGGTATTGACGTAGAACTCAAGCGGTTGCTCGGGAATCTCCTTGATGGCATCCTGAATGGTCTTGGCGTTGATGGCAAAGGTGAGGTCGCTTTCGCATTCCACCAAGTCGATGCTGGTGAGGATGGACGTTTCGTTGTCCGAGGCTGTGAGGTGCAACTGCTGGCCCTCCAGACGGAAGAGGAAACTATCAAGAATGGGTAGACTGTTTTTGGAGGCAATCACTCGGCCCAGGGTCTGAAGGCGCTGTGAGAGCAGGGAACTGGATACTACGAATTTCATAATATATATAGGTGTATTTGTTTTGTTTGCTTGGGGGAGGGTTTTCCGTGCCTCTAGGAGTCAGTTTTTGTGCCCCATAAAGACAATAGGTTGGCGAGGGTCGTGTTAAAACGGCTTGTTATAAGGTAGGTTCTCCTACCAGTAATTGTCATCCAGCGAAACTTGCTTTTCGGGCAAACAACGCCTGAGAACTCACCATTTCGGCCGTTGCCAAGGCCCTGTGGGCGGTGCCCCGCGCCGGGTCTGTGTAAGCCCCTTGAGAAGGTGGCGCAAGAGGTCGGTATTTCCCTTTGGTGGGAACACGAAAGTCTGCGCCGAAGCAGTGGCAAAATTACAAATTTTCGTCTATATATCTCCTCCGTTTCCAAAAAAGATAGGCGCAAACGAATGGGAAGTCAAAAGAAAATCGTAATTTCGCCGCAAAATCGTCTAGGCAAAGGCGTCCGTATCGAATCAACTTAATAGAAAAACCCATAACACATTCAACAATGGAAATTACTGGTAAGATTATCGTGGCCTGCGAGCCCCGTGGAGGTGTGTCCCAGCGCACTGGCAATAACTGGAAGATGCAGGAATTTGTTCTTGAAACCCAAGAGCAGTTCCCCCGCAAATGTATGTTCAGCGTGTTTGGCGAAGACCGCCTGCGCGAATTCAATATTCAGGTGGGCGAGGTAGTGACCGTCTCCTTCGATATCGACGCCCGCGAATACAATGGCCGTTGGTACAACGATATTCGTGCTTGGCGCGTACAGCGCGGCGTGGTGCCCGCTCCTGGTGTAGCTGCTCCCGTAACTCCTGCTGGTGTGCCCGCTCCCACAGCCCCCGTAGCAGCTCCCGCTCCTGCCGCCCCCGCTGCCGCTGCTCCCGCTGCTGCTCCTGCCCCAGCCGACAATGGCGACCTGCCCTTCTAAGGGGGAGATACCTCAAGAAATATCATTCCTGACACAAGCAAACGAGAGGTCAGCTGACAGTCCAATGTCCCGCTTATAGCGCGCAGGACACGGTGCTGGCAGCTGACCTCTTCTTCTTATTCGCTGCATCAATTATGCCCGTCCAGCGTTCCTCTCGCCGCAGTTCCGCCTCCAAAAACGGCACGACAAAGCGCGGCAAAGCCTCGCCGAAGAGCCGTGCCAAGTCTACAACGCGCACATCCAGCCATTCGTCCACCACTTTCCCCACTAAGATGAAACGCATCCTGACCTTCCTGCTCAAGACCTGCCTGGGGCTGATAGCCCTCTTTCTCGTCACCTCCCTCTTGGCCGTATTCGCCTACAAGTGGGTGCCCGTCTATTACACGCCGCTGATGGCCATTCGCCAGGTGCAGGGCGTAGAGGCGCGCGGTGGTGGCTGGCAGCACCGCTGGGTGCCGTTGGACAGTATCTCGCCCTACTTGCCCGTGGCGGCAATAGCAGCCGAGGACCAGAATTTCCTCAAGCACAATGGCTTTGACTATCGCGCGATTCTTGATGCCTACGAGGAGGCGCAGGAGGGCGGCCGCGTGCGTGGGGCAAGCACCATTAGCCAGCAAACGGCCAAGAATGTATTCCTTTGGCCTCACTCTTCGTGGGTACGCAAAGGCTTTGAGGCTTATTTCACAGTGCTCATCGAATGGATGTGGAGCAAGCAGAGAATTATGGAAGTCTATCTCAATAGCATCGAGATGGGGCCAGGCGTCTATGGAGCAGAGGCCGTGGCGCAGGAGTATTTCGGCTGTTCGGCCCGCGGCCTGAGCCGTTCGCAGTGCGCACTGATTGTGGCCACCCTGCCCAATCCGCTTGAATATAGCAGTAAGCACCCCAGCCGATATATGCGCAAGCGTCAGCGCTGGATAGAGGTGCAGATGCGGGCCATACCGTTCCTGCCCAAGGAAGAAAAGATTTCTCAGAAACCATAGGCTTTTAGAGGTAGGTTCTATAAATTAGTTTCAATGGAAGGCTGAGTTTCTATTCTGCTTGGATGTATTTGCGACTAATTTATAGAACCCACCTAAAATGAGTAAGGTCGCTTTGCAACCATTAGGTTTGGAAGCGAAGCGGCCATTGAAGCAGAAATAATTTCCAATAGATGCAAGAAGGGCTGCACCAATCGGTGCAGCCCTTCTGTGTAGATTAGATAAACCAGCGTACGTAGCTGAAGTCCTGACGATGCGTGAGGTCCTTGTGCTTGGGATACATACGGTAAGCCACCTTGTAGGAACCAGCGATGTCGATGCTGGTCTTCAGGGTGAAGGTGTAGAGGTTGCCCTCGTGCTTCACCACGTTCATGGGGATGGACTTATAGATAGTATCGTTGCCGTTGGTGTCCTGCGTCATGACTACGAGGTCAATGCCGATGGCATCTTCAAGACCCTGCTCGTCGATTACGTGCGTCACGGTGAACTCCTTGTCGGAAATCAGGTTGGCATTGGTCAGGTTTTCGCTGCGCTCGCTGCTGACAACACGGATGCCGTCCCAGCGCTGAGCCACGCTTTCCTTCCAGGCCGCCATTTCCTTGGCCTTCTGGTTGTTGTTGGCAGAGATGACCTTGAAGCGGTCAGCCAGCGGGCAGTAGAAGCGATCGAAGTAGTCGTCGAGCTGACGCTTCATCGTGTACTGCGGAGCAATCTGTGCGATAGAGTTCTTGACGGTGCGCACCCAGCTTTCGCTGTAACCCTTGCTGTTGCGAGCGTAGTAGAGAGGAATGATTTCCTGCTCCAGCATAGAGTAGATGGTGGCAGCGTCGAGCTTGTCCTGATGGCCTTGGTCCTGATAGGTGCGGCGGTCGGTCAGTGCCCAACCAGCACCTTCGCGATAGCCTTCGTACCACCAGCCGTCGAGGACGGAGAGGTTGACAACACCATTCATAAGTGCCTTCTCGCCAGACGTACCGGAAGCCTCGAGGGGACGGGTCGGCGTGTTCATCCAAATGTCCACACCCGAAACGAGGCGGCGAGCCAGCTGCATGTCGTAGTTGTCGAGGAAGATAATCTTGCCGATAAACTCGGGACGCTGGCTGATTTCGTAAATCTTCTTGATGAGGCCCTGGCCTGCGCCATCGGCGGGGTGAGCCTTACCGGCGAAGAGGAACTGCACGGGATAGTCGGGGTTGTTGACAATCTTGGCCAGACGGTCGAGGTCGGAGAAGAGGAGGTGCGCACGCTTGTAGGTGGCAAAACGACGGGCGAAGCCGATGAGGAGCGCGTTGGGGTTGATCTTGTCGAGCAGGCTCATGACGCGTGAAGGATCGCCCTGGTTCTTGAGCCAGTTCTCGCGGAAGCGGCCACGGATGTACTCAATGAGTTTCGTCTTGAGTTGCATGCGGGTGTTCCAAACCACCTCATCGGGAACTTCGTAAATCTTTTCCCAGATCTTCTCGTTGCTCTGGTCGCCCATGAAAGCCTTGTCGAAATACTTGTTATAGACAGCCTTCCACTCCTTGGCGCACCAGGTGGGGAAGTGTACGCCGTTGGTGACGTAGCCCACGTGGCTTTCTTCGGGATTGGGGTTATATACGTCCAGCCATTCGTCGTGGGTGCGGATGGCGTGGTCCAGACGACCCTCGGCGGGCAGATAGCCGGGCCAGATGCCCTTGAACATCTGCTGGCTGACGCGGCCGTGGAGCCAACTTACACCATTGACTTCCTGACAAGTCTTGCAGAGGAAGGTGGACATACAGAATTTCTCGCCCTTGTCCTCGGGATTGGTGCGGCCGAGGCCCATGAAGTCGTCCCAGGAGATACCAAGTTTCTCAGCGAAGCCACCCATGTACTTGCCGAAGAGACCCTCTTCGAAGTAATCGTGACCTGCGGGAACGGGGGTGTGCACCGTGTAGAGCGAACTGGCACGAACGAGTTCGAGGGCTTCGGTGAAGTTGAGGCCGCTCTGTACGTAGTCCACGAGGCGCTGCACATTGCAGAGTGCGGCGTGGCCTTCGTTGCAGTGGTAAATGTCCTTGGTGATGCCCAACTTCTGGAGGGCGAGCATACCACCGATACCGAGCAGGTATTCCTGCTTCAGACGGTTTTCCCAGTCGCCACCATAGAGGGCGTGGGTAATGCGGCGGTCGTACTCAGAGTTCATTTCGTTGTCCGTGTCAAGCAGGTAGAGCTTGATACGACCCACGTTCACCTGCCAAAGGGCGGCATAGACGGTGAAGTTGGGGTAGGGCACTTCCACGATAACCTGATTGCCGTTGGCATCGAGCACGCGCTCAATGGGCAGACGATCGAAATCCTGCGCTTCGTAGTTGGCAATCTGCTGGCCGTCCATCGAGAGCGTCTGGGTGAAGTAACCATAGCGATAGAGGAAACCAACGGCGCACATGTCTACGTTGGAGTCGGAAGCCTCCTTGAGGTAGTCGCCAGCGAGCACGCCGAGACCGCCAGAGTAAATCTTGAGGATGTGGTTGAGACCGTACTCCATGCAGAAGTAGGCCACAGAAGGACGCTTGTCGTTGGGCTTTTCGTCCATGTACTTGCGGAAGGCGGCGTACACTTTGTCCATCTTGGCGATGAGTTCGGCGTCCTTCGACATTTCCTTCAGACGGCTGTAGCTGATTTTGTTCAGCAACTCAATGGGGTTCTGATCTACCTTCTTCCAGAGTTCCTTGTCCAGGCTGCGGAAGAGTTCACGACCCTCGGTGTTCCAAGTCCACCAGAGGTTGTGAGCGATCTCGTCCAATTTCTTCAGTGCCTCGGGGATATGGCTCTTGACGGTAATCGTCTTCCACGTAGGCACGTTCGCATTACTAACTTTAACGTTCATTGGTTTGTGAATATATAGCCGTCGCGAGGGCGGCTGGGGTTTATGAATAAGCGGTTGAGAGGAGGAATACGGTGCTTACTTCTTGCGGTTGAGCGCGAAGGCGTATGCCTCGTAGTAATATTTAATAAAGTTCTTCCAAAGGGCCTTCTTGGCGAGGGCTTCAGCCCCCTTGCCCATGGCAGCGCGCTCCTTGGCTGGCGTTTGGAGCAGGCGGCGAATGGTGGCGCACACTTCGGCCGCGGCTTCAAAGTAGTTGGTGTCCGTACGATGAATCACCTGCACACCGTCCTCAATGGTGCCTTCGTGACCCAGCACTTCGTTGACCCATTGTCCGAAGCCCGAGAGGTCGGTCGTGACACACGGAGTCTTGAAGGCGCACGACTCCAGCGGTGTGTAGCCCCACGGCTCGTAGTAGGAGGGATAAACGCACAGGTCGTTGGCCGTCAGGAAATCGTAGTACGGCATATTGAAGATGCCGTCAGCCCCTTCCAGATAGCAGGGAATCTGAAGAATCTTCACGGGATTGCCAGGCTGGTTGCTTAGGCCGATTTGCTGGATGAGGTTGAGGATGCGGTCTTCGCCCATATTGTGCAACTGGTGCGTAATCATGGGGTAGGGAAGGGGACCATCGAAGGCGCAGGAGGCTTTCTCATTCTGCTTCATACGCTCCTGCAGGTCGGCGCGCGGTGCTTCCATCCAGCAGGGCACTTCGATGAGCGCCAGTACCTGCGTGGCGGGAACGGCTTCCTCGCTGGCGGCCTTGAGTTGCGCATTGAGTTGTGCCAGCGACTCCATATATACATCAAAACCCTTGCAGCGGAAATCGTTGCGTCCGCTGGTGGAAACGATGAGTACGTCGTCGCTTATCTGCTCGCCCGTCAGTGCTTCGGCGGCACGGATGACCAGGCGGCGGGCAGCCTTGCGCTTGCGGGTGAAGGCGGCACCCTTGGGCACGAACTCGGCTTCAAAACCGTTGGGCAATACCACATCGGCGGGCTTGTCAAGGAGTTGGGCGCACTCGCGGTCGGTGAATTTGCTCACGGTCGTGAAGCAGTCGGCCTGGTGTGCGCTCTGCTTTTCGATGCTGTGCTTGGCCTCCATGCTGAGTTCGGCAGCCATCTGGTCGCCATTGTATCCCTCGAAATATTCGTAGAGGAGTTTGTTGTTGCCAGCAATAGAGCGGCCTATGCTGGTGGCGTGGGTCGTAAATATAGTGGCCACCTGCGGACAGTTGCGTCCGAGGAAGAGCATACCTAAGCCCGACATCCATTCGTGTGCCTGATACACCACCTTGTCCGAAGCCTTGAGGCAGTGCTTCACCACGGCCTCCGCGAAGCGTCCAGCCGCATAACTGAACATCGAAGCCTCGTCGTAATCGCCGTAGGCACGCATAGAGTCCACGTGGAAGAGTTCCCAGGCCTGGGCGTAAATCTCGTTTTTCTGTTCAAAATAGGGTTGGAAATCCACGAGCACCGCAATGGGCTGCCCAGGCACGTTCCAACGGCCGATGCGTACGCGGAGGTTTTCCTTTTCTGCCGCCTGTTTCCATTCGGTCAGCAGGAGTATATCCTCCATAAACACGTCATCCCGCTGTCCCAACTCAGGGCCGATGAAGGCGAGAGTGGTAGCGGGAAGTTGCTGCAAAAGTGTGTTGGCGCGCGTAGAGAGGACGGTATAGATACCACCCACCTTATTGCACACCTCCCAACTGGTTTCAAAGAGAAAGTCGGGGGTACTATTTTTTGTTTTCGTCATGATTAAAGTTTAGTCATTTGCTGGAATGGCTAGTGCACCAACGCTTTTCTGCTACGCCTGATAATATATATAATAAGGTGTGCTGTTATGGAGAAGTGCTATTATATATAATATGGAGTGCTATATATAATAAGGAGTGCTTCTCCTTTTTCCGAGAACGGGCACGGATGAGCGTTAGCGCTGGCGGAATACGCGTATTCCAAAAGCGGTGCAAATTTACAAATATTTTTTGACTTACACGGTAACGTGGTATTTATTAGTGAATTTCACCCAATTCCGCGTTCGCCCCATGACATTTTGTAAAGTGAAGGTTGAAAATATTCGTGGGCCGATGAGCGTTTCCTTGTCGGGCGTTTCCATTCTCAAAACAATCTCTGACGGAAATGGCTTTCGGTTTTATCCCGATTTTTCGCGGGACTTTCCCTAAATTTCATGGGAGTTCCTCGAATTTTCAAGGGAGTTTCCCGAAATTTCTAGGGACATTCCCGTTTCGCTGCGGCTTGTTTCCGTTTTTTTTCGGCACTTTGTCAGCGACCCGCGGGCGCAGGTCGCGTGACCCGCGGGCGCAGGTCGTGTGACCCGCGGGCGCAGGTCGCGTGACCCGCGGGCGCGGGTCGCCGGGAATCTCCCTGCAAAAATTGGTTTTGGGGATGGTGGGCCTCATTATAGGTAGGTTCTATAAATTAGTTTTAATGGAAGGTAGTGTTTCTATCATTCGGTCACGTAGCCCGCTACGCTCCCTCACAAAAAACAAAAACCTACGGCACGATAGCCGAAAATTCATCACAAGCTAATTTATAGAACCTACCTATATCCGCTATGGAGCCTGTCATTTCCTGTCATTGATGGAGCAACCAAACCTTTCCTTGTGGCTTTTCCTTATGCAGGACTCATGCCTATTTCAATAAAAATCCGTACCTTTGCCGCGGTTTCCAAACTGGAAACTAGGGGTGCTGCGGCATTTGCCGTGGCTGAGATTATACCCAATGACCAGGACCGGATAATGCCGGGCTGGCAAAACTTGAGGTAGCCCTTTTTGTTTTTATTGTGTCTGGGGCCACCCGATGAGCATTCTAGATAATCGGACGGTGCGCTCCTTTCACCCTCAAAAAAAGGTTTCAACAACAAATGTACATGAAAAATGTATGCCTTGCGGTGGCACTGATGAGTGCTGCCCCGATGATTGCAGCCGAGCCCGTCGATACGACCCGCTCCTACGAGTTGCAGAGTGTGCAAGTGGTCGCTACGCGTGCAGGCAACCGCACGCCGATGGCCGTGACCAACTTTGACAAACAGCAAATCAACAAGTTTAACTTCGGACAGGACATCCCCTTCCTCCTCTCGCTGACACCGTCGGTGACTACGACCAGTGATGCGGGCAATGGTATCGGCTACACCTCTCTGCGTGTGCGTGGTATTGACCCCTCGCGCATCAACATTACGGCCAACGGCATTCCGATGAACGATGCCGAATCGTCCACCGTATTCTTCGTTAACCTGAGCGACTTCGCCTCAAGCATGCAGGGTATGCAAATCCAACGCGGTGCGGGCACATCTACCAATGGTGCTGGCGCCTTTGGTGCTACGCTCAATATGCAGACCGAAAATTTGGCCGCCAAGCCATTCTTCCGCTTTGATGGTAGCGCAGGTAGTTATCTGACTCACAAGGAAACTGTGCGCTTCGGCACAGGATTGCTCGGTGGACACTGGGCCGTGCAGGGTCGCCTGTCGCACCTGGCCTCGGACGGCTATCTGGACCGCGCCACTACGCGTCTCAACAGCTATTTCCTGCAAGCAGGCTACGTGGGCGAGAACACCGTGGTCAAGTTTATCACCTTCAACAATTCCGAAACGACCTATCACGCTTGGAACTACGCCTCGAAATACGAGCAGAGCCTTTATGGTCGCCGCTATAACTCCTGCGGTGAATACTGGGACGATGAGGGCAACGTGCATTACTACGACGACCAAAACGATGTCTATCACCAGCAAAACTATCAGTTGCTTTGGACGCAGCGCTTCCTGCCTACGCTCGACCTCAACGTAGCCCTGCACTGGACACGCGGTGATGGTTACTACGAAGAGTATAAGAGCAATAAGAATCTGGAGGACTACGGCTTAGCCACGGAGAAGTTCAAGACCGACCTTGTGCGCCAGAAGAAAATGGAGAACGATTTCTATGGCGCCATCGCCTCGCTCAACTACCATCCCAACAGCCGCCTCAAGACTGTCCTTGGCGGCGGATGGAACAAGTACGTCGGCGACCACTTTGGCAAGGTGCTCTGGGTGAAGAAGCCTTTCGACAATCTGCCCATCGGCCATGAATACTACAGAAACCGCGCCTGGAAATCCGACTTCAACGTTTACGCAAAGGCCGAATGGGAGTTTCTGCGCGGCCTGAGCGGTTTCGCAGATTTGCAATACCGTCACGTGGGCTATCGCTTGCAAGACCCTGCCGACTGGTATATCGGTGGCGGGGCACAGGGCCTGTGGGCGCACGACGATTTCGACTTCTTCAACCCCAAGGTGGGCCTCAACTACGAACTCAACCGCCACAACCGCCTCTACGCCTCGTATGCCATGTCGCACCGCGAGCCCGTGCGCAACAATTATCAGGACAACTACGTCAATCAACTCAAGGCCGAACGCCTGCAAGATATCGAGGTAGGCTATAAGTACAGCAGTCGCCGCTTCACGGCTGGCGTGAACCTCTACTATATGCTCTACGACGACCAGTATGTGCTCACGGGTCAACTCAACAATATCGGCCAGATGATTGCCAGCAATGAGAATAGCGGCAAGAGTTACCGCGCTGGCATTGAACTGGAAGGTGCTTGGCAACCTGTGAACTGGTTCCGCTGGGATGCCAACCTTACCCTCTCGCGTGCCCGCAACAAGGACTGGACCATCACTACGGACGATAACCAGGTGGTCAACCTGGGCGAAACGCACACGTCCTTCTCGCCCGATGTCATCTTCAACAATATCTTCACGTTCGAATATCGCGGTTTTCAGGCCAACATTCAAAGCCGCTTCGTAGGCGAGCAGTACATGACGAACACCGACCACAAATATTACACGAACTACAACGCAGACGGCACGGTGCAGAGCCGCGTGGGTATGATGCTCGACAAATCTCTACAACATCTTCAATGCCAAGTACGACAACAATGGTTGGGCTGCCCCTGGCTATCGCATGAATGGCGGCAAGGTGGAGGCATACTGCGTGGACGACCTCTACGAAGCAGGCTTCGCACCCTCTGCTCCGTTTAATTTCCTCTTTAATCTTTCCCTCGGCTTCTAAAAGACGCGAAGCCCAAGAGGGCTTCGACTCTCTTATGTTCCTAGATATTTTCACGACAATCCTAGGTGTCATCTACCTGTTGCTGGAATACCGTGCCAGCATCTATCTGTGGTACGTGGGCATGCTGATGCCTGCGCTCGACATCATGCTCTATTGGGACCACGGGCTGTATGGCGATGCCGGTATGGCCGTCTATTATTTATTGGCGGCCGTGTACGGTTGGTATTTCTGGAAATTCGGAAAGCAGAAAACCGTCAAGGGCGATTTCCCGATTAGCCACATGCCCCTGCGAACGTATCTGCCCGCCTTCGCCTTCTTCCTCTTGGCGTGGTGGGGCACGTACGAGTTGCTCGTCCACTTTACCAATTCCGATGTGCCCGTGCTCGATGCCTTCACCAACGCACTCAGTTTCGTGGGCCTTTGGGCGCTGTCGCGCAAGTACGTGGAGCAATGGGCCTTCTGGCTCATTGTAGATGCCATCTGCTGCTATCTCTACGTCGTCAAGGGCATCCCCTTCAAGGCTGGGCTCTACGGCTTGTACACCGTTATAGCCGTGGCGGGCTACTGCAAATGGTGGAAGATGGCCGTCCGTCAGTAGTTGTTAGTTGTTTCTCTTAAGGTAGGTTCTATATGTATCCCCTTCTCCGTTCAAATAGTTCATTCGATGCCGTCATCGTGGCCGATGGCAGTTTTCCCACACACGAAATGCCGCTCAGCATCTTGCAGGCGGCGCGTACGATAATTTGCTGCGATGCTGCGGCCGCACAAGTGTTGGCTGCTGGCCTACGGCCTACGGCTGTGGTGGGCGATGGCGATTCGTTGGCTGATGAACTCAAGGAAGCCCTCGCCGCGCGTTGGCACCAGATTGACGAACAGGAATATAACGACCTGACAAAGGCCATGCGCCATGCCCGCAGTCTGGGATGCCGCCGCGTGGCCATCCTCGGCGCAACAGGGAAGCGCGAGGACCACACCGTGGGGAATATTTTCCTCTTGCCCTTCTACCTCGATGCCCTGGGGATGGAGCCCACGATGCTGACCGACTACGGCTACTTTGTGCCCGCCTGCGGCAACGCCACCTTTGCAACCGAGCCCGCGCAAACGGTCAGCCTTTTCAACCTTAGTTGTAGCACCCTGGCAACCACGGGCCTAGAATGGGCCGCCTATCCCTTCACTCAGCTGTGGCAGGGCACGCTCAATCGGGCAACGGCCCAGTGCGTGAGCGTGGAGGCCAACGGCAATTACCTCGTATATCGCAGTTATTAGGCGTATAGGTAGGTTCTATAAATTAGCTTGTGATGGATTTGCGGCTATCGCATCGTAGTTTTTTCCATAAAGGAGCGTAGCGGGCTATGCGACTGAATGAAAAACCTATGGCGCGATAGCCGCAAATTCATCGCAAGCAGCATAGTAACCCTGCGTTCTATTGAAATCTAATTTATAGAACCTACCTTTATAGAGCCTACCTATAATAGGCCTGGTTTCTTCCGCAGCACATCCTTGCCGATTCCAAGCGCACCTGTCATCATCAAGTTCCCCATTCCATACCTCAGTCTACATAATCCCAGTGGTTTGCCAATAGGTTTGCCAATAACGAGAAACTCCGTAACTCAGAAAGGTAAATGCTTGGAGGTTCGGGAGAAAACTCCTACCTTTGTACACGTCCTTTCTACATAGCAGGACGAGGCATCACTAAGTCATAAGACGATATGGAAACCAAGACACTCAAACAACTGCCCGTTGGCA
>SFID01000113.1 GCA_004555425.1 Bacteroidales bacterium | reverse complement strand
GAAAGCCTAACCCCACCTTCTTTCAGAAGGCTAACATCCTCTTCAAGGCGATAAACAGAAAAAACATTTCCTGCAAGAGATACAGCCTATCCTTTTCAGAATTGTACCAGTCTTACCGCTGCAAACAGAATGCTGTTATCCATTCTTCCTGCGGAACATTCCATAATTGTCACAGTAGCAAGTTTTTTCTGTTTATCGCCTTGCGCTTGATGCAAAACCCGATAGGGTGATGCTGTGACTGGCTGAAAAATCCCGAGCTTGCTCGCGGGATTCTCAGCCAGTCACAGTATCAATGGCTCGTCAGAGCCATTTTGCATCAAGCGCAAGGGGTTCAGTCACAGTATCAATGGCTCGTCAGAGCCATTTTGCATCAAGCGCAAGGGGTTTTTCCTGTTTTTGTTTTTCTCGCTAAAACGAGAGTTAGCTGGTGTTCTATTATATATATGGTGTTCCGCTGAGTCACACGCCCTCGAGCAACGTGCGGTACATTGCGTTTTCAATGAAAAGTGACCTGAGTAGTTACCATTTGGCAACCACATGAGGATGGAGGGAAATGGTGTATTCCAGATGGATATTTGCTTACAGCTTGTCGGCTTCAATGTATGCCAGCAGACCGACTGTGGCATCTTCGAGGAGGTCGAGCACGTGGTCGAAATCTTCGGGGCCGCCATAGTAGGGGTCGGGGATGGTGGGCGAATCGTGGTGGCGGAGGAAGTCAGCCATCAGGAGTAGGCGGGCGGACGCGGACGTGGACGCGGCGCGGCGCTGGAGATGGCGCATATTGTCGTGGTCCATGCCGACGATATAGTCGAAGCGCGTGAAGTCGGCTTCCTTGACAGGGCGCGAGCGATGTGTGAGGCGATAGCCGCGGCGGGCGGCGTGGCTGCGCATACGCGGGTCGGAGAGCTCGCCCTCGTGATAATCGATGAGGCCCGCCGAATCAATGTGGAAGGATTCGGACAGGCCACGCTGGGCCACCAGTTGGCGGAACACTTCCTCGGCAGCCGAGGAGCGGCAAATATTGCCGAGACAGACGAATAGGATGGAGGTCATGTGGGAAATAAAAGTGAGGATAAGAGAAAACGAAGGGAAAAGAAAGGCGCAGACCAAGCTGCTGAGAGCGGTCTGCGCCTACCTGTATGTGATAATGGTGCGGCGGTCACAGCGGGCCACCGCTTGCTAATCGTGCCAGTTGGGAATCGGGCTTAGCGAACCATCAACTTGTGCGTGCGCACCTGCTTGCCATCGCGCAGGATGACGAGGTAGGCGCCTGCGGGGAGGCCAGCCGTGGAGAGTGTGATGGCTTGGTCGTTGGCCTGTGCGCGCTGGAGGACAACGCCGCCCATGTTGACGAGTTCGGCCGTTGTGCCCGCAGCCACGTTGCCTGTGCAAAGGATGCGGCGCGTTGTGCTCTCGTGGCGCACGAGGAGGTTGTCGAGTTGGCTAGTCGTGGTGCCGTGGATGCCCGTTTCGTCGTTGGCCACGGGCGTGAAGCGGATGGTGTAGGTGAACGAGCCCGTGGAGGGAACGAGGTACTGGCTCAGTGTGCCTGTGCCCTGACCGCAACTGCCGTTGCCGAGGCCCTTCTGTTTGGCATCAAAGTGGAGCACGAGCGAGTTGGACGTGGGGAGTTCCCACATGTGGCCCGCATTCATAAGCGTCACGTCGCTATAGGGCAGGGCCGAGAAGGCGATGTTGTTCTCGCGCGATTGGATGCGGATGCTGAAGTTGTCGGTCGTATCGCGGAGGATGACCTCGCGGAACTCTTCGCGGTTGCCCATGCTCTGGGGCTTCATGAAATACTCAACCATATCCTGCGCCGTCGTGGTGTAGCGGCCGAAGAAGGAGGCCGTCTTGCGGTCCACGTAGTTGGCCCAAGGACCACGGGCATAGTATTCTATCTGGTTGAAACTCGGTTTGAGGGCCATCTGATAACCGATGCGGAAGAGGTCGTTGCTCTTGGCCGTGAAGGTAGATTTGAGGTCGATGGCACCATTATTATAGATGGTATAGACCATCGTGTAGGGGCAGAGCGAACCTTCGGCCGTGACAGTGACGGTCATTTGCGTATTGTCGGCCGAGGGCGTGACGCTGACGGTCTTGTTGCCGACGCCATTGGAGGTATTGCCCGTGCCGCGGTCGTTCTCCACCCAGCGATAGTTGGCATATTCGGGGCCAGAGACGAGGAGGAACTTCTCGCCCACCTTCCACGTGGTCAGGTTGCCCTTGCTGTCAAAGCGGATGGCCATCTGGCTGTTCTGGAACGTATAGTTGGAAGCCGTCTGCGTGAAGGTGATTTCCTCCGTGCTCTGCGTATCCACGGCAGGCAGGGAGACGGGGCGCGTCTTGATGGAATATTGTGCGGCTGCCATCGGATAGCCAGCATCGGCCCAAGGCGTGCTGTCCTTCAGGCAAACCTCAAAGTTGATGAAAGCCTCCTTGCCCGTCTGCGCTTCGTAAGCAAAGGGCAGGTCGATGCGCTGCGACTGGCCAGGTGCGATGCTGGGCAGAGCAACGCGGCCCTCTTCGACGATGCGGCCCTCTTCGAGGATGGTGTACTTGAGGTCGAAGGCGGAGAGGTCGAGGAAATTGTAGGCATTGCGCAGGGTCACCTGCTTGTTTGTTGTGCTAAAGGAAGAGAACTTGACGTATTGATAAACGCCCTTCACCTCCGTGAGTTTGGCCGTCCAAGCGCGGTCAGCGGTAATCAAACCATTGTTGACGAAGTTGCCCTGGTGGGGACCGGGATAGTCAGAGCCTGTGCGATACTTGAGATAGCCGTTCTGGGTGAACGTGCTGTTCTTGATATCCTGTGCGGAGTAGATGGACTGGTCCACGAAGTCCCAGATGCAACCGCCGATGCCGTAGGTGCTTCCTTCGATGTTGTCCCAATATTCCTTGAGATTGCCGACGGCATTGCCCATGGCGTGAGCATATTCGCAGACGAAATAGGGCTGGCGGCGGTTGTTATAGGTGGCTCTGGCCTTGACTTCAGCCACCGTGGGGTACATTTCCGAGCAGAGGTCCGTGGGTGTTGTTCCAGCGCGGGTGGCTCCTTCGTAATGGATAATGCGCGGGTCGAGAGCGCGCACTGCATCGTAGGCTGTATTGAAATTCTTGCCACCACCGGCCTCGTTGCCCAGACTCCAGAAGACGACGCTGGGGAAATTGCGGTCGCGGAGCACCATGCGCGTGGTGCGGTCCACGTATTGCGGGGCCCAGGAATCTTGGTTGGTGATGCCGCCGTTCTGTCCCTTCTCTTCCCAGTTGAAGTGGCACTCAAGGTCGGCCTCGTCCATACAGTAGAGACCGAAATAGTCGAACATGGCGTTCATCTTGGCCTGACGGGGATAGTGGCTGGTGCGCACGGTGTTCATATTGGACTGCTTCATCAACTTGATGTCCTGAAGCATAGTGGGCACGTCGATTGTGCGGCCGTGTACGGGGTGGGTGTCTTGGGTGTTAGCGCCCTTGAAGAGGACAGCCTGGCCGTTGACATAGACCTTGCCGTTCTTGATTTCAACTTGGCGGAAGCCCACTTTCGTGCTGAACGCCATCTCTTCCTGCTGGCCGTCCTTCTGGATGACCTCGAGGGTGTAGAGGTTGGGCGTCTCGGCACTCCAGAGTTGGAGGTTCTGGAGGTCGTTGAAGGTGAGGGCCAAAGTCTTGCCCGTTTCGTTGGGCGCGAAGGTGAGGGTCTCGTTCTTTGTGGCTACTTCCTCACCTGTGGGAGAGAGCAAGCGCAAGAGGATGTTCTTCTCGCCGCTCAGGGCCGTGCGGTTGTCGAAGGTGAGGGCCACCTGCAGGTCACCGCTCTGATAGTTGTTGTCCTCGTGCAGGCGGGACTGGATGTAGTGGTCGCGCACGAAAATATTCGGCGTGGCATAGAGATAAACATCGCGGTGGATGCCGCTCATGTGCCACATATCCTGGCCTTCGAGATACGAGCCATCGCACCAGCGGATGACTTGCACGCTGACATTGTTCGTGCCAGGGCGAACCTGAGAAGTGACTTCAAACTCTGCATCGTTGTTGCTGCCCTGCGTGTAGCCGACATATTGTCCGTTGACCCATACGAAGGCAGCGCTGTAGATGCCATCAAAGTGGAGGAAGATGCGGTCGCCGTCCCACGTCTGAGGCAGGTCGAAGTCGCGGCGATAGGAAGCCACGGAGTTCTTGAGCCCGTTCTTCATCTCGATGGTGGGAGGCGTATCGTTGAAGGCGTAGTTCACATTGATGTAGAGAGGGTCGCCGTAGCCCTTCATTTCTAGGCAGGACGGCACGGTGATAGTGTCCCAGTTGGAAGCGTCAACGCCATCGCCCCAGAATGTGTCTTCGCCTGGGCGTTGGCTGGGGCTGTCCACGTATTTCAGATTCCAGATGCCATTGAGGCTCAGCACGCGGTCGCTGTTTACCTCCACCCAAGGCTGGGCGTAGTGACCAGCGTCGCTGCGCATGGCCTCAGACGTTCCATAAGGCAGGAACCAAGCGTGACCCGCTTCCTTGTTTTCCTCAAACATGGTTTCGTCTTCCCAATAGTTGGGCTTGGGCAGGTCCTCGGGGGCTACTTCGTGCAGGCGGAACTGCGTGGACGTGGACGTGCCGTCGGTTACCATCTGCGTGTTGCCATTGCTGACGGAAAGATAGTAGGTCGTGTTGCCGCTCTTGGCTGTCAGTTGGAAAACGTCCTTCTGACCTGCCACGAGCACGAAGGTGAATTGCTGGTTGCTATTATTATAGGAGGGCGTCCAAAGGAGGGGCTTCTTGGCCGTGGTGGCAAGGGCGGCGTCAATGGCCTTACCCACGTAGGGCTGGTATATCTGGAAGTAACTGCCGCCCGCCGTTTCCTGGCGCAACTGCCAAGTGATGTCGTGAGCCTTGTCAGCATCGTAGGCATCGCTGTAAACGAGGGCGTTATTCTCGCCGTTGCCACGATTGGTCAGATAAGTACCGTCGGCCACGCTTTCAATCTGATAGCAGGTATTGCGCGTTAGGGTGACAAAACCAGCGTCCGCAAGGCGGAAATAACTGGCTTCATTCGTGGGGTCTGTCATCATACGTAGGCTACCGTCGGCCTGAGCCGTAAGCACCTGTGCGTTGTTGGTGGTATGGGCCAACTGGAAAACGTTGTCCATGCCCTCCACAGGGAGAACGCGGAATATCTGGTTCGTATTGCCCGTGTATTCCCATTGCAAGAGTTTACCAGGGTCGGCAGCCGTTAAAGCCATATCGAGCACCTGATTGTAGTTGCTGTTCTTGATGACATAGGCATTGGTCTCATTGCCATAGAGGGAGAAGGTCCATTGCTGGCCTAGCTGGTCTATGTCAGCGTCGGCCAAAGAAAGGAAGGTGCCGTGCGTGCCGTTATTGCCATTGGTCACGGCTTTGCCTGTGGGCACACTGACGATTTGGTAGGTCTTGCCTGTAGTGGGCAAGGTCTGCGCTAGGAGCCTAAGGGAGGGCGCGAGGGCCAATAGCAAGGCCAATAGGCATGCCGTATAGCGGCTGGATTGGTTGGGGATGTTCATAGTGAATTGTTTTTTGCGGGTTATTGCGGCGGAGGAGATTCTGGATTTTCTGGATTTTCTAGAGATTCTAGATTTCCTAGATTTTCTAGATTTCCTAGAAATTCTAGAGATTCTGGATTTTCTGTAGGAATTGTCTTCTTTTGCTTAGGGCTTATAGGTGGCCTTGCCCGTTTTCTCGTCGTTATAGATTACTTCGCGCAGGGCCTCGGGCGTTGTGCGTACGGCATCGCGGGTCAACTCGGGCACATTGTAACTTTTCATCAGGTACAAATTGTGCTCAGGGTCTTCCTGCGGCAACAGGAATGCTTTGTGGTCGCGGCCGTCTTTATCGAAATAAGCGATGTAGGGGCGGGTGTACGAACCATCGTCGCGACGCGAGGAGAAAACTATCCATCGGCCGTTACTGCTCCACGTGTGGTAGGAATCTACATCGGCACTATTGGCAGCGGAGAGGGGACGGACGGCTCCCGTCTGAAGGTCTTTGACATAGAGGTCTGAACTCTTGTGCCAGATATGGAACTGGCCGAAATCTCCCATCGTGAAGAGCACGTAGCGGCCGTCGGGACTGACGCGGGGAAGGGTGATGCTACTCGCGGAGTCGCACTTCACTTCAACAACGGGCTCGCCAAAGGTGCGCGTCTGCTCATCGAAGGGAATGCTCATCAGGTTGTAGCGAATGGAGTCGTAACGTGCGAGAAGCGCATCGCTATGTACGGAGTCGGGGAGGTCGGTAAGGAAGGGCGTTGCAGCCGAGCAGTAGTACACGCGGCTACCATCGGGCGCCCAGTTGGGGAAGGTTTCCATGGCTTCCTTGCCCTTGATGATATTGGTCAGTGTGCCGTTGTCGGCATCAAAGAAGACGAGGTCCGAACCATAGTCAAGCACTTCAATCTTCTGCTTGTCGATGGTATGGAATGCCTGCCCCGTGAGATTGCTGGAGAAGACCACCCAATTCTTCTTGGGGTGCCACGACGGGTAAACGCAGTTGGAGAGCACGCTGTCGCACTTCATATTCATCTTGCGGGCCTTGCCGTTGTCAATGAAGATGGTGCCGCCGTGGTTGGCACGAACGTGGAAGAGCATGTGCTCTGTGCTGTAATTTTGGTAGTTGTGGCAGTTCACGCAGTGGTTGTTGTCGGCATCGTACGAGCGATTGTTCTCGTAGATGGGCTTCTCCGTGAAATTAGTCAAGTTGCGCTGATATATGCCCAATTGACGATAGAGTTCGTAACTCGGTTCAATAAGACGGTAACTCAGGTACGGGTCAATTTCTTCCTGCGCCACGGTGATGGCATACTCGGGGAATTTCACCCAGCCCGCCTCCTGTTCGGCGTAGATAGCCACGCGGAGTTCGCCGCCCTTGTTGTCGCTGAGCAACTGCCGCCATTCGGTGGAGTCTATCTGGAGTTTGCCCTCCTCGTTGGCATTCACGATAATCTGCCCCTTCTTGCCCGTAATGCTAGCGGCATAGGCGGAGCCGGGGTTCTTGACTTGCACATTCAACGGGGCAATATTGGGTGGAATCACAATATCGCGGTAATCGGGGAAGAGTTGCAGGGAATCCTTCGTCTCGGAGAAGGACTGCGGAAGCGTACCCTCGCTGGCGCAAGCACTCAGCAGCAGGGCCGCAGGTAGTATATAATGGAGTAGTTTCATGGGCTAGAAATTAGTTGACACCGCTCTTATTCTTGTTTTCCTTATCCTCTTTCTTGGTAAGGTTCTCGCAGTAATAATAATAGACGTAATGGCCCAGCCAGTTGGGCTCAAGGAATTGACGCACCTTCTCGGGCACTCCGCCCTTGAGGTCCTTGGTCATCACTTCTTGCCAGTTGGCGCCCGCTCCGCATTCATTTTGATAATAACTCTGGATGTCGAGGATGAAAGCCTGCACAGTGGCGTAGGGCGAGCCTGGTCTGTTGTTATTAGGTGCATATTCTGGGAACATCTGATAAGCATCGGGATTCTTCAGCCCATGGATGACAATGGCTTCTTGCACACAGAGGGGGATGGGACGGCCAATATTCTTGAGCACCTGGGCGCGGGGGAGGAAATTCTTGAGGTCCTTCGAGTACAGACAAGCGGCAATGGAGGCATCAATGGCGTCGTTGCTTCCGCTGAGCAGGCCAATATTGTAGCCCATAAACATGGGGCGGCGATAGTTCTGCTCGAAGCGCGCCTCCTCGGGTTTGAGTTTGAGCACCTCGCTCAGCATCGCGTCACTCTTGACCAGTTCGGGGTCGTCCACCATCGGTGCGTAGCGTTCCACAAACGCTTGTTCGAAGGGCATTTCGCTGATCAATTTCAAATACTTGCGCGCCAGATTCTGCTCGCCGCCCACGATGGCGCAGAGGGCCATACGCTTGAGTTGGTAGATGGTCGGGCCGTTCATCACCACCTTGTCCATGGCTGCGCGATAGCCCGAGTTGGTCAGGCCTGTGAAGAAACTGCAATCGGCCTCAAAGATGCCGTATTCCTCGCTGCCGTCCTTGACATCAAGCGGCATTTCGGGATAATGGAAAGGCAGGTCGAAGAGACGGTCCAGAAGGGTGTGGGTTTGCAGGAGGCCGATGGCGTAGTAGGCAGCTACGGAGCGCGTAGCGGACTTGGTGGAGAGCGCATCATCTGCCAGCTTTTCGATTTCCTCGAAGTCGCCAGTGAGCACGCGGTTCTGCATTCTACACGTCAGTATCTCGTTCTCGCGTTCACCGAGTGCGTAGGTTGTCAAGCCCGCAAAGGCCAGAACAACGATGAGCGAGCCCCAGGGCAGGCGACACCAGTGATGGCCGCAATGCTCCGCCGCAGGTTGCGAACTCGGCGCGGCCTCCTTCTTCAGATGGAGCAAGGCGCAGCGAATACCTCCCAAGATGAAAGCCGCGAAGGCCAATAAGATGGGATAGAGCACGATGACGGAAGCTTCGTTCTTATAGAACAGGCTATAGCCGCGCCATACCATCCATCCCAACAGGGCAAAACCCAGCAGCGAAGTCAGACCATGGAGCGAGCGCGGTAGGCAAAACACGCGGTCGAGTGTCCAAGTGGAGAACGTCAGGAGCAGCGCCAACAGCAGGCCGCCCACCCACGCACTCTTGAAGACGAGCAGGGCGTAGCGTGCATACCAGTAGAGCGTGCCGAAGTCCTTATCGGTGAGGAATTTCATCGTTACGGCGTTGCCCGAAACGTAGCTGTCCTGCTGGGCGCGGGTGAATACATCGCCGTATATCCACGTGCAAAACACCCACACGAGAAGGAAGGTGAGCACATAGGGCAGTGGCTTGAGGTATTTGTGCAGGCTGTGCACAGGACAGGCTTTTGGCGCTGCCGCAGGCCGCAGGCGTTTGCACAGGTTTTTGTTGGTGATGCTTGAAACTCTTTTTACTCATTGAATATATGTTGGTATTTGGATAGTTGCGTCAGTAAGGGCAGGTCTTAGCCTGCCCTCTCAAAGTTCTTTTCTTACATATCCTGCAATCAGGCGGCGCGCCTACTTGACGGCCACCTTCTGGCCACCTACCACGTAGATGCCCGGCTGGAATCCATCCACAATGGTATGTGCCTGGTTGACCTCAATGCTGCGAACGAGCTGTCCGCCGATGGTATAGACGCGGAGGCTCACGGGCGAGGTGGCATGGATAGAGATGCAGCCTTTGCCGCCCACTATATTATAATAAGGAGTGGTCGCTGCATCCTCAATACTTGTTGATGCGAGGTCGAAACCATATTGGTCGTCAAGGTAGCTCACACGTTGCTCAATCCAGCTGCAGATGTAGTCCACATCGCCTTCAATGTCGGAGTGCAAGGAACTCCAGCGGTTTTGTTCGCGCAGGTCGGCGCGACTGCTGTGGAAGAGGTTGGCGTAGTCGCGGAAGCGTTGTTGCAGGTTCTCCACGAGGAAATCCTTCACGCGCAGTTCGGCATAGCGTGCTTTGAGTGCATTGCTCCATCCCATCGAGGGGAGTTGGTCAAGGCGGTGGAAGATGGTGTGCGTGCCGTGTTCGTAGGCCCAAAGGAAGTTTGTGAAGTCCTGTTGGGCACCTGTCAGGTAGTTGTTGCCGTCCCAGCGACGTCCCCATGTGCCATCGAGGTCCCACGGGGCCACACCGATGAGGTCGGGTACGGTTTCGCTCAACTGGTCGTAGTTGTAGAAGAACATATTCTTGCCATGGTTGTCCGTGGCCAGCATCAGTTCGATGAAGAGATAGTAGTCCACGATATTGGCCTGCTCGAAATAGCGGCTAAAATCCCTTTGGAACTCAGCATCGCTGGAGGTGGCTGTAAAGTTGATGGCATTCCACAGCGGGCCCCAGTCAATCTTCTCGTCCTCGTAGTCGGGGTATTTCACCTCGTAGCCGCACCAACCCTCCTGTCTGTTGTTATTATAATAGGAGGAAGGCTGGGTCTTGGGGAAATAATTGCTGCCCGAATTGTGTCCCATGAACACCTCATAGCTCCAGTCCGTTGATTTATAGAGCGAACCATGGATGGTGTCGGCCGAGGTGGCTGTGGCTGGCACGAACTTCTTGAGGCGCAGTTGCTTGCGGTCCATCTTTTCGGTGAAGCAGTAGATGCCGTGGTATTGGCCGTTGAGGAATACCTCGACGAAGCGTCCGCGCGTGCCGTGCTTGGCCTTGGGCTCCCACTTCATGCGGCGCTGCAGGGGTTTGGTGGCAAAGTCGTTCCACAGGTCGGTTGATACGCGGTTGCGCATACAAGCCTTGTCGATGGCCATCGCGTCGAGAATCCAGTTGTTGTCGTTGCGCAGGGCGAAATATTCGCGATCCACGCTGTTGCCATCGGCATCACGCAGTTTGACGGCGTAACTCTTCTTCGCATAATTTTGTGCCGTGGCACCGCGATACTTGAAGGCGGCAATGACCAGGCTGTCGTAGGTGGCGATGTCGGGATCCGTCACGCGCAGTTGGCCCGTTGTGTAATAGCTACCGTTGCACGAACTTACGTTCACCTCCACCAGGGGCAGGTAGGTGAAGACGAGGGGTGCGGTGGCCACAGCCTGTCCGTCCTTGAGGATGGCCACGCTGCCATCCTTCGCACACATGCCCGAGGCGATGGTCACGTTGCCCTCGGCATCGGCAGCCACGTTGTTGATGCTGACGTTGTAGGTGCCGTCAGAGCGTTTATACTTTGCATAGACCGTGGTCGTCCAATCGCTTTCGGCATTCATCACCGCTGAGGGAACGGAGCAGTAATACATACCAGCCTTCGTGTCATATACGAGGTCCTTACCCGCAATGCGCAGGCTGTCCACGTAGGTGCTCAACTGGCCCGAAGGTGTCGTTCCTCCGCCGCCCGAGCCGCCCGAACCGCTACCGCTGAAGTCAATGCCTTGGCTCTCGAGGTAGGTCTTGTGGCGCGTATCATTGGAGTAGAACACGAAGGTGCTGCCTCCGTCCACATCGTAGAGGCCCACGCAGTGGTACGCGTTCAGGTTGTAATCGTTCCAATAAAGATACTTGCTCTGCGAGGCGTCCGTCTGCGGCAGGTTATCCAGTTTGCCAATCGTATAACCAGGGTATTGATAGTCGGCGTAGTGGCCAAACTCCCAGATGTGCTTATTCGAGGCAAGTGAGCCGTAGGCCACGGTCAGCGGATATTTGCCCTCGTCGTATGTCCAGAAGGAGGTGCTCACGTAGTCGCCGTCTTGGGTGAAGATGCTGATGCCCGAACCATTTTGCATGAAGTAGAACTTCGTGGGTTCGCTCTTGGCCTGCAGCACCTGCATACCGTTGCTCTCGACCTGCACGTACTGGCCCGAACGGGCGTTTTGGATGGTGTAGAGAACGGGGTTGCTCACCTGCGTGGTCAGGACGATGGGCTGTTGGAGGCCCGTGTTTTCCCAATAGAAACCGTCGGAGGTCACACCAGCGTTGCCCGTGGGCTTTTCTGTGCTGCCGCCCGTTTCTCCGCCGCCTGTTGTGGCGTTGCTGCTGATGCACTTGCCCTGCTCGTCGTAGATGTGGAAGTACTGGTTGGGCGAGTTGCCAACAGTGTAGGTGCCCACCAGTCCAGAGCCGTCCGTGCGCACATCGAAGCAGATGCTGCTGTTGCCCACGCAGGTAATATAGACGGAGCCGTTGGCGTTCTCGTGGAAATTCCATTTGCCGTTGTTGTCCGTCACGCTCGCGGCCAACTGCAAACCCTTGGCTGTATATTCGCCCTTGTCGTTCGTCAGTCGTTCGTCCTTATAGACGATGTACTCCTTCGTTACGGCATTTTGAATGGTGTAGCTGTTGCGTCCGCCTTGGGCCCTGGTGATGACCCAGTAACTGTCAGCACTGAGCGCGGAGGCCTCGGAATCGTAATAGATGAAGGGGGCCACGCTGTGCTGGCTGCCCACCATCATGCTACCGCTTTCCCAGAGGTCGCAGACGAAATAATACTTGCCACCGCTCGTGATGCTGAGCGTAGCATTCAGCGATACCGTCAGCACCAGGCTGAGGGCGAGGAGGATTATCCGTTTCATCATTTTGTTTGGTGTGATTTTCAAGGTATTGTTTGTGGCGACTGCCCCCACCACGACAAAAGGCAAAAGGCGGAGTTCACCTATCACCTGCAAATTTAGTAATTATCTGAAAGTCCGAGTTTTTTTTTGCAATTTTTTTGGCTATATACAGGCTATATACAAGCGGCAAGCAGGTAAGATAAACATAAAAATACCGCACCTTGCCCGTGGACGTATGGCGCAGCGAAATAAATAGGGCTACTATATATACCCAGATTTCGCTGCGCCACACACCCACGAGCAGGGTGCGGCACATCGCATTGCAAGAACAAAGTCCTCTCCTACTCAGAGCGCTTAAGCAGACGGTTCTCCCAGTGTTACCCCACAATCAGTTTGACGAGGAAATAACCGCCGAAGACGAGCCATAGGTAAAGGCCGAAGGCCAGGAGGAAGGGCTTGGCACCAGCCTGCTTGAACTTTTCGATGCCCGTCTCTGCGCCGAGGGCGGTCATGGCCATTGTCAGCAGGAAGGTGTCGAAACTGCTAATCATCTCGCGGGTGGTTTGCAGCCCCTCGCCCGGCACAATGCCTTCGAGCAGGGAGTTGACGCCAATGGCAATGAGGAAATAAACGGCAAACCAGGGGATGGTAATCTTGCGCTTCTGCGCGCCGCCTACGGCATCCTGTCCCGCACTGCTGAGACACAGGCTCATCACGAGGAGAACGGGGGCCAGCATGATGACGCGTATCATCTTGGTGATGGTGGCAGTGTCGGCGATATGGAGCACGCCGTCGGGGTCGATGGCATTACCTGCGCCGACCACGTGGGCCACTTCGTGGAGCGTACTGCCCACATATACGGCCACGCCCATATCGCTCAGTCCTTCCATCCAGCCCATGCGGTAGGCGATGGGATAGAGAAACATACTCAGGGTGCCGAAGATGACAACGGTGCTCACGGCCACGGCTGTTTTGTGCGGTTCGCAGCGCACCACTGGTTCGGCGCCGAGCACTGCAGCGGCTCCGCAAATTGCGCTACCCGTACTTGTCATAAGCGAGGTCTGGCTGTCCAGTTTGAGGGCCTTGCCCAAGAGGATGCCGAGCAGGATGGTGCCCACCACAATAATAGCATCCACGATGATAGCGTTCATACCTACTTCTGCCACCTGCTGGAAGGTGAGGCGGAAACCGTAGAGGACTACGCCCGTACGCAACACGGTCTTCGAGCAGAACTTGATGCCTGGCACCCACGTTTCGGGCAACTTATTGCGCAGGCTGTTGGCATAGAGCATACCCAGGATGATGCCGACAATCAGCGGACTAAGGCTGAGCGACTTGACAAACTCAAAGCCTGCAATATAGAAAGCTGAAAAGGAAAAGAGTACAATAAGGAGAATGCCGTGAAGCACCTCCGCTTTGTTTTGTTTGAACATAGTAGGAAAAGTATTATAGTTTCAACGAAACCCTTGCGGGTTTCTGGTTTCAAGAGTTTCAACGGAAACTTCGTTTCCTAGTTTCAACGCAGCCTTTGGCTGCTTGCTCGATAGTATTGGTTCTCAGAGGAAATGCAATGTACCGCACGTTGCTTGCAACGTGTGGAACCGCGAATTATAGGAGTTTGTACGGATGAATTTGAAACCATTTCCTCGGAGCCACACGTTGCAAGCAACGTGCGGTACATTACTTTGCAATGAGAACGAACTCCGTACTCACACCTTGCAATCAAGGTGCGGTACTTTCACGTTACTCCAATTCAACAACGACTATCGAGCCAGCAGCCGCAGGCTGCGTTGAAACTGGAAGCCCGAAGGGATTCCCTGAAACTAGGGAGCGCAGCTCCCGTTGAAATTTGAAACTAAAGGAGCGAAGCGACTGATAATCCAAAGGATTCCCTAGTCCGCGCCTTCGCTCAAAAGGTCCGTGCCCCAGTGCTGCGAGGCCAGACGCTGTTCGCGCTCGCGCACTTCCTTGGCCTTCTTGGCATAGATAATCATGCGGAGCGACTGGCTGTAACTGAAATAGTTCCACATCCAGTTGAAGAGGACGATGGTCTTGTTGCGAACGCCCAAGATGCTGCGCAGGTGAACGATGAGCCACATCAGCCAAGCCCAGAAACCAGCCATGCGCACCTTGCTAAACTCGGCCACAGCGCGGTTGCGACCGACAGTGGCCATTGCGCCGAGGTTGCGATAGCGGAAGGGCTTCATCTCCTTGCCTGCCTCAAGGCGTTTGAGGTTCTTGGCCAAGAGTTTGCCCTGCTGGATGGCCACCTGTGCCAACTGCGGATGTCCGCCAGCCCAATTCGGGTCGCCTTCGGGCATGATACATTGGTCGCCAATGGAGAATACGCCTTCGAGGCCCTCCACCTGGTTGAACGCATTGACCGTGATGCGGCGGCCGCGGCCCAGGTACTTCTCGGGCAGATTGCCAACGGGTTGGGCTGCCACACCGCTCACCCAGATAAACGTACGTGTGGCGATGGACGAGCCGTCTTTGAGCATCACGCGGTGGTCGCGATAGTCCGTCACCATCTTGCCCAGGAGTACGTTGACGCCCATCTCGCGCAGGTATTGCTCCACGTGGGCCGAACTCTCCTCGCTCATGGCCGAGAGCAGGCGGTTGCCCGCTTCGATGAGGTAGATATTCATCAGTCCCTTCGGCAGGTCGGGATAGTCCTTCGGCAGCACGTAGTTCTTCATTTCCGAGAGTGCACCGGCTATCTCAACGCCCGTGGCGCCACCGCCCACAATGACGATGTTGAGCAGCTCCTGACGCTCCACGTCACTGGCACACGTCAGGGCGCGCTCGAAGTTGTCCAGAAGGGCATTGCGCAGGCCCATCGCCTCGCTGACATTCTTCATGGGCATAGCTTCCTCCTCCACGTGCTTATTGCCAAAGAAGTTGGTCGTCGTACCAGCCGCCAGCACGAGATAGTCGTAGTCCACCTTGCCGATGCTCGTCTGGATGATTTTCTGCTCGGGGAAGATGGAGCGCACCTCGGCCATGCGGTAGTAGAAATCCTTGCGCTTTTGGAAAATCTTGCGAAAGGGGAAGGAGATACTGCTAGGCTCGATGCCTGAAGAGGCTATCTGGTAAATCAGGGGTGGAAACTGGTGGTAGTTGTTTTTATCAACAAGCACCACCTGAAAGTGGGAATTGCGCAGGCGGTTGGCCAGTTGCAATCCACCAAAGCCGCCGCCAACGATGACGACACGCTTCTTCTCGGTTCGGGGGACGTTAAAACTCATGTTGCTAGTGCACTGAAAGTTAGAGGGGCTATGAATAAAAAAGCGCGCAGGAAGAAGAGGACCTTGGGAAGCCCCGTTCAATTCTTCGCGCGGTAATTCATCGCAAAATTAACGAAACGCAACGGGCAAACAAAGCCCATCCCTACTTTTTGCGCAAGGATGGGCTGAATTTTTATCAGTATGTGGAATATCGTTTGCTTGAATTGGCAAAATTGGCTGTACGAGCCAGCATGCGAAGGAGTTATTCGGCTGCAGCCTTGCCTTCAGCGCGCAGTTGCTCCACACGTTCGCGAATCTGGAAAGCATGGTAGATTTGTCCAGCATAAGTGGGATTTTCCTTGTGCTGGTCAATGATGTCAATATAATAGGAAGCCGTCAAGGGCAGGTCGGCGATGAAGGTGGACGGGTTCAGTTGCAAGGACTTGGGCATCGTCTCCAAATTGTCGCGAATCCATTTCTTGACATCTTCCAGGTCCTCATCGGAAAAACGTTTCGTAAAGGGTATCATGAGATGTATGCGTTTGAAGAATGGTTGATGCCGCAAAGTTACGATTTTTTGTGCTATCACGAAAGCAACGGGCCGTCAATAACCTGCGATGGCCCAACGCGCCCTGCAAATCCTACCTGCAAGGCGCGCCTCGTAATATAACACATCGCCAACCCTCGCTTGTGCAAAACTCGTCTTTTAACATTTCATAGATTGTTGCGAAATGTTAAAGCGATTTGCATTTCGCGCAAAAATGTTGTATCTTTGTATTAGCGAAGAGGAGAGAGCCCCAAACACAGGGTTCTCTCCTCTTTTTTTGCCCCATTATAAAGGAAGAAAAACATCGGAAGTTGGAATTTCTATATGCTTTTGCGGATTTTCTAAATGCTTTTGCGGAAATTTTCTTGGCTTTATCGGTGCGCGAATTGACGATGTAGAG
>SFID01000006.1 GCA_004555425.1 Bacteroidales bacterium | reverse complement strand
CTACTGGCAAGGTATGTTTCAACTTTAATCAAGCCACATCTTGACAGTTTCAATTTTGTAGACTTGTTTGCTGGTTGCGGTGGATTGTCTGAGGGGTTCATTATGAATGGATTTAATCTTCTCGCTGTGAACGAATATGACAAGAATATAATTCAAACAAATATACTCAACCATTCAAAATATATTAAAAAGGAAAACTTTATCTTAGGCGATGTTACACAAGATGAAGTTAAACAATGTATTATAGAAGCTTGTGGTGATCAAAAGGTGGACCTTATCTTAGGTGGACCTCCTTGCCAAGGTTTTTCTTATGCAGGGTGGCGAGACCCTAACGACAAAAGGAATCAACTCTTTAGGGATTTTGTATCACTTGTTAGAGTCCTTAAACCAAAATTTTTCGTTATGGAAAATGTACCTGGGATTCTAACGATGAGGAATGGCGAAACGTTGAAAGATATAATACATGCTTTTAGCGATGAAGGCTATCATGTACAGCCTCCATTAAAACTTAATGCAATGTGGTTTGGTGTGCCTCAAAAGAGGA
The DNA here is from genome assembly GCA_004555425.1 of Bacteroidales bacterium. GTDB lineage: Bacteria > Bacteroidota > Bacteroidia > Bacteroidales > Bacteroidaceae > Alloprevotella. Next base: position 47,391 of record SFID01000006.1, on the reverse strand, counting down.
AACGTGTATTCATTATTGGTTCTTTAGACAAAAATATACATATCGAACAACCTCAGCCCCTTTTTGATGAAAATAGTATATTTTTGCCTGAACCTATCAATGTAAAAGAAGCTATAGGCAATCTTCCTCCTATTTCAGATGGAGGCGGTGAAATTGAAATGGAATGGAATTTAGATTCACCTTCACCCTATGATTTACTTATGCAAAGAAAAGTAACTTTTGACGAGTTCTATCAAATCAAGGTCAATGAACATATAAAAAGGATGGCCTAAAAGACCATCCTTTTTATATGGATTCATTAGGTTCTGCCACTTTTAGTTGGGTTTCGTCTTCTTGTATTTTATATGCTTGAGTATTATTTTCCCACTCCAAGTTTACCAACCTTTTTGACAAAAGTTCTATCAAGGCTCGCAAACGAGTATCTGCTAAATCAAAATCATTATTATTTATTGCAGTATAGATAGGTCTTAACTCTTTCGCTTCTTCTTTTATTAAGAAATAATTCTTTCTATTTTCTTTGGAATAAAAAGCTTCCAAACTTTCAAAAGCAATTCTTATATATCTATCTTGATTCTTTCTCTTGTTTTTGCTGTCTAATGGGCTTTCAATAATTTGAATATCCCCCATATTTTGTAAATCAAAATTTTTGAAGCGGTAATCCATCATTGAATATTCGGGATGTAAATATCGCATTAAAAATGCCCTTCCTGTTTTGCGATAGATTAGGGCCAAAATGTATAAAACATTTTGATGACATTTCGCCATTAAAGAACTTGCCTTTTTGGCATCTATATCATTGAAAATCTTATTTTTCAATGAATCCCAAATAAATTTTGAATGCCAGCTAACCACGGTATGACCTTGGTTCTCTAAGATTTTCAATTTATCAACATCGCATTTCGTAAAACGGTTATTTTTTGCACTATTACAACTTCTACACATAGGAGTGAAGTGAATGCTATGACAGAACCCTAAGGAAATAGGACCAATATGGTCTGCTGTCATTGCATCTATTTTGCCACAAATGGGACAAGGTATTGGAGACTGTTTATGAAACTCCCCCATCATTCGATTGGCAAGATTGTAGTTTCCATCAGACCAATCTTCATAGGCTCGTCTATCCTGGATATAAGTCTTCATATTATCATCATGCCTGCCTGTATCTTTTTCTTTACGACAACAAAGGGCATACGAATGAAAACCATTAAAGCGGTCAGGTGGATTACACATAACTCCAGGTGAAAGGTATCTACTCTGCTTATCTATCAATTCATCCTTTAATAGTTTCAACAATTCGGTTTTGTTGGCAACTTCTGGTAATTTGAACAATCTTGCTACTTCATGTAGTTGGGTAGTTGTTGTGCAAAAATGTTCAACAAACGATAGTATTGTGTAATCTGTTTGCAAAAGGTTAAGACCAAACGCCTTGTTTAGTCTTTTGAGAGTAGAGAGCGTGGGGTATTCATAAAATATACTCCTTTCTTTCCCACAGCACTGACACACGTGTTTCCCTGTTGGGTGAATCATTCTTGCCGCTTTTGCATAGCACCCCTTTTGAATCGGGATACCAAGTCGTCTACAAGTTGCATCCCACCATTTTTGCCGTAATTGGCCTTTGTGAGACTTTCCTGTAACAACCCAATTCACCTTTCCATTTTTATCTCTATCGTAATATAGACCTCTATAATTGGGGTGTGCAACTATCATTTCAACATACTTGAAATAATTGGGATGATAACCAATTTCGCTCATAGTTTTACTATAGGTTTAGAATATACTATGAGAGCAAACGCCCTCTTTCAAAAGAAAAAGGGCGTGGAAAAATCTTAGTTGATACCAAGGCCTTGCACAGCCAACGTCAGACAACAAAATTTCGTCCACGCCCGAAAAAAGCGCAGACACCCGTTGTCTTAACTAAACTGACGTTTATTAGTTGTGCAAGTTTGGTATTTCAGTTGAGTCAAGGATGTCGAACTTGTATTTTACTTAGTGATATTCTTGTTTAAGGATTAAACATTGTTGATTTGAAACTCATTGTTTGCAAAATTATAAATAAAATCATAAACACCTACTACATGACATAACTTTTTCGTTCAGATATTTACACACATTTTATGTCAACAGGTTTTTTTATACCTAACCAGCCCGGCGGCGTGTCTTTTCTACCTCCCCTTGTACTCTCTACCTTTGCCATATAACCAACTTCGTTTTTCCTATGGCAAAGGAACTCACTGACATACTCAAAGATGCGGCGGAAGTCCGGGACGAAACCGCCATGCAGCAGAATACCGCAACCCGAGTGGGCGGCGTGCTGACTGACCTCGCCCAATTCGTGGGCGAGGCCGTCTTTGCCGCCGGAATGACCACCAAGACCAGTGCCGCGGGCGTGTCGCTGCTCATCAAATACTACGATGCGGACGGACAGCCCTATACCAAGGAACTGCCACTGCCCGTGGCCAGCCTGCTACGTGCTGGCGTTCTCACGCCTGCGCAGTTGGCTGACCTCAATACTGCCGACCGCAACGAAACTACCGCGCGGCAGGCCTCGGACGCAGAACTGCTGCGCCGCATACAGGGCATCAGTACCAGCTCCTCGGCATACTCCGACCCCTGCATCAACCTCGGTGGCTTCGACCACCTCTATGCCGAAGACGGCACGACCATCATCAAGCGTGCTACCATCGTAGTCCAGGAAACTCTTGAAACCCTTCTGCAAGGGACGATGCAGGAGGTAATGAGGTACATCGGCAAAATGCGCGGACTTATCTACGGCATCCCCTTCGAGGCGTGGAACTTCGTCCACCGCTGGCCGAATGCCCAGCAGTCCTCCATTTATGTGCAGGTGCTGCACAGCAACTTCCCCGCCAATGCCGCAGGCGAACTCGCGGGGCAGGACAGCCACCTCCATACCCTCTGCCGCACCATCAATGTCTATTTGGACGCGGACGGCAACTTCGACCACAGCGAGGCTTCCCCCTGGCGTGAGTGCAGCCTGCAAGAGGCTGACCGCAACAACCTCGCAGCGTTCGCCTATCTCGGGGCGTTCGCCTCGATGGACGCTGCTGGGGCTAAAGCCGCCACCATCCCCTACGCGGGCAACGAGGACTTCGTCCTGCTACGCTTCCGCATCGGGACTAAAGGCGGGTTTATCCTGCAAAACGTGAACGGGGCAAGTACCGAGCAATACCTCTTCTATAACGGCAAACGCTATGTGCGCTATGTGGACTTCGCTTCCGCCGACCGCACTGCCATAAAGACAGTGCAGGCGTGGAAGTTGGACGGCGTGGCGTACATTTTCTATGACGCTGCCAACCGCATCATCTACCAGCGCAACCAGTGGGACGAGAACATCAGCGGCGGCGGACCTTCAACCCTGCCGCTCGCTTCTGCCTCCTATGCCGGACTGCTCTCCAATACGGCTTTTACTCACCTCTCCAACTTCAACATCTACGAGCACAGCGTGCCTACCGCCGCCACCGTTCGACTTGTCTTCACCAAGCCGCTCACGGGGGAGGCTGGAATCGTCACGCTTGCCGCTGCCACCTCTGCCCGGGCGGGCGTGATGTCGGCCTCAGACAAGACTGCGCTCGATACCCTGGCCAAGACGGCTACACTGCTCGGCACGTTTGCCACAAGGGCTGACGCGCTCAACGCTGCCGCCAACTTCGCCATCGTCAGCAACAATGAGATTTTCTTGCTGACGGCCATCGTGCCGGGGGCATCTGAGGCCAAAATGTCCGTCCTCATTTTTCAGCAGGTGCAGAAAAACAGCGATGGAGGCGGACAGACCATCCAATATATCCACGCGGACAAGAAGTGCTACACCCGTTACATCAACTTCTCCGCCGCTGCCGTAACGGAGGTGCAGCCTGTCCAGTTTGACGGCGCGCGCAACCTCAACCTGTCCGGCCGCACGCTCCAAATGAAGAACATGTGGGGCGACAATGTGGGGAGCAGCGCGACCCTGCCCGACAATGGCAACCTCTATGAGGGCACGGCTGGCACAGACAGCGTGCCCCTTGTGCTGGCCAAGACCTTCGGCGGCACAGCCACCGCTACGCTCGCCGCCGCCACCTCTGCCCGCGCTGGGGTGCTGACCGCCGCGCTCTACAACGAGTTGAAGAACGCCACGGCCAATATCGCCGCCCACTACGAGGAGATACAGAACCACCTCAATGCCATCTACTCGCGCCTCTCTGTCATTGAGAACAAACTCGAAGCCTACCACCCGACAAGCACACAGCTATGAGCCGACAGAAACCTTCCCACATTGACCATACGCTGCTCCAGCCCGAAATCCTCGACCTCGGCACGAACGGCGTGCAAGCCGTCATGGCTACCGTGGAGGACACCACGGGCATCTTCGACGACTACCGTATGCAATACCGTCCCGTGCCGGGCAGGCCCAAGGAGTTGTTCGCCCCCTGGGGCTTCAACAACCTGCTGCCGTTCAAGATTGCCGACCTTGTGGGGGCGGACGAGGTTACCGCCCAAAACAAGTTCTTCAATGTCTTGACTTGCTACGGCGCAGGGCCTGCCTTGCAGGACGCGGACGGCCAGCCCACCGCCCACGCGGACGCGCTGCGCTTCGCACGGCGTTCTTCGCTCCGCACCTTCTTCTTGGAGCAGGTCACCGATTGCAAGTATTTCTTCCTTGCCGTGTCGGTGATTATCCTCTCCAAGGACGGCTCGCAAATCAATCGCCTTGTACACAAGGACGCTTGCTTTTGTCGCCTGGCCAAGGCGGACAAGTTCGGGCGCATCCGCTACGTCTATTACGCCAACTGGAAAAAGGCGGGCTTGCAGAAGGATGAGGTGGAACGCATCCCCCTGCTGCGCGAGGACGACCCCATCGGCGACCTCATGGTCAAGATGGGGCGAGAGCCCGGCGAGGACGGGCGTTGCTTCGTGCGCACACCCATCCGCAAGTTCGCTATCCTGCTCCGCTTTCCCACGGTGGGCTGTCAGTATTACCCCACGCCGTACTACGCCGCCATGTTTCGCGGCGGGTCGTACTTTGAAAAACGACTTATTTCCGCTGCCAAGATTGCGAAAATTCGCAACCATGCCAGCGTCAAGTACCAGGTGGAGGTGGAACACAAGTATTGGCAGAAGATTGTGGACGAGGAGCGCATTACCGATCCTTTGAAAATCAAGGAACGGATAAAGCGCGAAAAGGAGAACATCCGCGACTTTGTCGCCGGAGTCCACAATTCGGGAAAGGCGTGGATTACGGGTTACTACGTGGACCCGCTTGGCCACGAAATCCGCGACATCCGGGTGGTCAACATCGAGGGCAGCAAGGAGGGCGGCGACTACGCGGACGACATCAACGTGGCCGCGAACACTTTGTGCTACGCCGACAACACGCACCCGAACCTTGTCGGGGCTGTGCCGGGCAAAAGCCAGAGCAACAACTCGGGGTCTGACAAACGCGAGTTGTTTACCATCAAACAGGCGCTCGAAGGGGCGTTCCACGACCTCCTCCTGCGTCCGTTGGAGTTGGTCTGCGAGTTCAACGGCTGGGACGATGTACGCCCCGCCGTGCCCATGATTATGCTCACCACCTTGGACGAGCACACGGATGCCAAGCGTATCAATCCTAACCAAAGCGACAAGTCATGATTACTCTCAGCCAAACTGCCTTCGAGCAATACGTGCCTGCCTTCCGCGATGCGGAAAGCCGCACTTACGAGGCCATCCTGCCTTATATGGAGGCATTCCATGATACCGTCTATCACGCAATGAAAGTGCCTCACGACTTCCCCGATACCGCGAAAGTCGAAGCCTACATCTACCGCAACGCTGCACACCGCGCCCTACCTCACCTCGACCTTGTGCTCACCGACAACGGCTTTGCCGTGGTGAGCAACAGCAACCTTGCCCCTGCCAGCCGCGACCGTGTGGCCGCTTTGCAGGAGCGGTTGCGCGAGGAGAAGGATGATGCACGCGACCTGCTGCTCTTCGCGCTCTGCGAAACGGAGGCGTGGCGCACGTCTGACGAGTGCCGCCGCCTGCGCTCCACGCTGCTGTGGTGTCCGATGCTCTGCCGCCGCTACGGCGTGACGACCCCCGAGGGCCGTCCCGTCTTTCTTCGTGAGTTCCTCGCACTGCTGCCGCAGATCGAGGCGGCTCACTACGAAACGGCACGCATCGTTTCGGCCGAACAGGCGCACTGGCTCTTGCAGCACCAGGACGAATACGACCGCACGGACACCACGGGCGATGCCCGCATCATCCTGCGCGAGCACTGCCGCCGCCTCATGAGCGCGCTCATCACGGGGCGCAGGGACTCCGTCCGCGCCCTCACCACGCGCTTGCAGGAGTTCCTCAACCTACGCGCCACCGAACTGCCGGAATACAACGGCAGCACCAAGTTCCAAGCTGACCACTTCACACCTTACGAAAATGGCAAGAACGACCCCTGCTTCTTCTTCGGATAAACTCGAAGTCAGCGTGCCCACTGCGTGGCACGAACTGACCGAGCCGCAGTTGCTCTTTATCCTGCGGCAGTTGGCTGAGGGCATTCCGCCCGACCGCGTGGAAGTCTATGCCTTCCTGCGCTTTGCCGGGCTGGGCGTGGTGCGCACCGAGGGCGACCGCCTCATTGTGCGCAAGGGCGGCAAGCTATGTCCGCTCTCGCGGCGTGATGTCGTCCTCGGCGCGATGGCCTTGGACTTCATCCACGAACCACCGCCCATCCCCCAACGCCCGGAGCGGTGGCGGGGCGTGCAGGCTGTGGACGCAGAACTGCATGGCGTGCCGTTCGGGGAGTACCTGCAAATAGAGAACTATATGCAACGGTACTTGCAGCAGCCGGACGACCGCCTGCTGTTCCCCATGGCACGCCTGCTGTACCCCGGACTGACGCGCGAAGCGCAGCCCAAGGTGTTCCGCTACCTCATCATCCACTGGCTGACGGGCTTGAAGATGCTCTTTGCCCGCCTCTATCCCGACCTCTACCGCCCCGCGCCTGCGGAGGACGGAATGCCCGACCTCCGCGAGGTGATGCTGGCGCAAATACGCGCCCTCACTGCGGGGGACGTGACCAAGGAGCATGGGGTGCTCAATGTCGATACATGGACGGCCTTGGCGGAACTCAACGCCAAGGCGCGCGAGGCCAAGGAACTGGAGCGGATTTACAAGAAATAGGAGTAAATGGTATTTACGGGAAAATAGGGTTATGGACACCAAGCAATTCTTCGACTTCCACACCTATATATATAATATGGTACGCCACAACCGACTTGCCACGGAGCAGGGCTTCGTCCCTTGCTCCTGCTCGGGCATCGGCTTCCTGGAGGGCGTACTGGCACGAATGCGCACGGCACGCGCCTTCGTCTGCCTCTCTGACATCTGCGAGGAGAGCACCGTGCGACACGGCGGGGCTTGGTTCAAGCGCAGGGTCTTTACGGTCTTTGTCCTCGCACGCTACGACACGCGCCGCGAGGACGACTACCGAGACCGCCTCGCCCTGTGCCGCGAACTCTTCCGACAAATGCACTCGCGCTTCATCGTGGATGAAGCACGCTTGCAGTCGGAACTCTGCTATCTCGCCGTGGACGAGATACGCAGCCGCGAGCTCGGCGGGCAGTTCCTCAACGGATGCACCGGGCTTTACTTCCTACTTGCCTTGGACGAACCTACGGACTTACAATTCAATGCGGACGAATGGCTGACAACAGAAGAACCGACAGCATAAGGGAATACTCCCAAGGCTGGTTTGACAAAATGGTGGAGATTTGGCGAGACCGCCTCGATGTGCTGGGGGTTCACGACACGGGGTATCTGCGCGGTTCGGTGAAGAAAGGACATTTCTCCATCGGAGAGGCGGGCGGCTCTTTGGCCTTCCAATACCTCGAATACGGCATCTACGTGGACTTGGGCGTGGGCAACGGCTACCGCAGGGACAATGGCGGCAACCTGCCGTTTCTTGACCCGGCCTATCGCTTGGAGCATCATTTGGGAAAGCCCAGGCAACGGCGACCGTGGTTCAACAAGTCGTGGTACATCAGCGTGATGGTGCTTAAAGACAAACTGGCGGACGTGATTGGAGAGGAGTTCGCGGGCTTGTTCGACAATTTGGAGCATCGGGAGAGGGGATGATATTTGGGCGTTTCCCTTCGGGTCGGGCTTTGGCGCTGCGCGTTAAGCCAAGGTCTTAATCCCATTCGGGACTAACAATCCCTAACGCGGGGGCTGTATGCAGCGGCCGCACCCCTCTTTCGGGAGATGCCTTTCTCTTTCTTGTCTTGGTGTGGCTGATGCGGTGCACGTGGCCATCGTTGAACTCGTAGTCGCAGAGGTCGCAGCGTTCATGGCCGGAGCATCCGCCTGCCGTGGACTTCATCACGCACTCCTCCACAATGGCAAAGCCCTCTCCATCCTCTTTTCCACTTGCCTTTTTCTCGGGACACCTCCTCCCAAGTGCTGCTGTCTGCCGTGCAGATCCACGTAGGCACTACCCGCTGCCGTCCTCCAAGTCCGAGGGGGCGGCGTTTTTCTTGTCCGGTCCTCACGGCCCATACTTTCTTTTTGGGGAAGCAGGGGAAGTCCCCGCAGTCCCGGAACTGCTGATGCGTCTTCCTCATCGTGACAGGTGGCTGCGTCCAGTCGCCGTAGTCAGGTTTCAAGGCCCGCCCACATTCCCGGGCCTCCAAAGTTCTTGCCTCTCTGTAAGTCCCTACGGCCGGGATGCCCGCCGTGGAAGTCTGTGGTGTTCCTTTTCCGCAGTTGCCAGTCCTTCGTGGAGCACCGAGTTTTGATACAATCTCCCGCTACTGCGGAAATCGGTGTTTTTACGCTGCAAAGGTAGGGAGGAGGGGAAGCCTGCAAGGGTTTCCGCAATTTTTCCAAAAACTTTTCCCTGCGGTAAAACTTTTCAAGGCCGGGGCTGGAAAAATGGCAGACCCTCCCTTGCGGGCTTTCCCCCTGTTCCTCCCTCTTCTTGGCAGTGTAAAATTCACCTCCGCAGCAGCGGAGATTTTCTCACATCAAAACTCTTAAAAATTATGCTCAACGAAGAACTTTTGAAACAACTGCAAGAAGAAAAGGAAATCCACGAATACGACTTCCACAGCGGACACCCCGCCCTTTATGTAGGGACTTACGGCAAGTACTGCGGCGGCTCGCTGGACGGAATGTGGGTGGACCTTGAAACCTTTGACGACTACGACGACTTCATGGACTTCTGCCGCCTGCTCCATCACGATGAGGAAGACCCCGAGTTTATGTTCCAGGACTACGAGAACTTCCCCCGCGAACTTTATGCAGAAAGCATGAGCCGCAAGGACTGGGAAAAACTCAGTGTCTATATCGAACTTTCGGACAACGACCGCGAGGTTTTCGATGCCTATGTGGAACTGCGCGGCTGGGACGACGACCTCACTTGGGAAAGGGTGAGCGATATGTACCAAGGCAAGTTCGAGGACGAGGAGAGCTTTGCCCGCTACATTGTGGAGGAGTGCTACTATGATGAAGTGCGCGGTTTCCTCGGCGACTACTTCGACTATGAACGCTTTGCACGCGACCTCTTCATGAGCGACTACGACTTCAATGACGGCCACGTTTTCTGCAACCGCATCTGAACGCCACACCAAGACAATAAAGGCATCTCTCGAAGGAGGGATGCTTTTTTATTGCTGTTTAGCGGACAGTAATAATTTCCAATAAAATGTAGAAGTATAATCTTATCTTCCCCCAATTTTTGATAAGTCAGAAAAAGATGGGTCTAAAATATTTGCCAAGCATCCCCACGCAAATATTTGTCCCAATATAATCCAGAATAGGATTTTACCCGGAGTTAGTTTATTTATCTCTTTACCATCGGATTTATAAGCAGAGTAATGAGCATACAATATCACGATACTTACAGCTAATCCGATTAAAATAACAACTATTGCCATATTTTTATTGCGCTTTTATTTGCAAAGTTACGCATTTTTCGTCTTTTAACGGCCCTCCAAACACTGGTAAATTTGTGAATAGCTTTTTTTGTCTTTTCCAGCCCCGAATGAACGCACTACTTTTGGTTAGAAACCTAAAGCAGCGCATTCATTTATGACCAGTACCGAGATAAAAACCATTGAGTTAATCGTCAATTCCGAACAGGCTCGGAAACGACTGAATGAACTCAAAGCCAAGTTGGAGCAGCTCAAGACCAAGCGTGAGGAAGCCCTGGAGCGGGGCGATTCCCGCGCCTTTTCGCTTTACTCCAAGGAAATCAAGAAGGTGGAGAAAGAGATAGAACGCACGGAAAACAGGGCAATAACCATGTCCCGTGCGCTCAAAAACCTTGACAAATCCGCTCCCAACACGCTCAAACAGACCCTGCGTGAGCTCCAAAAGGAACTCAGCTCGGGCAAGGTGCAGCGTGGCTCTGCCGAGTGGCAGACCCTCAGCAAGGCCATCCGCGAAACCAAGGACGCGCTGGACGGGGTAAACCAGGAACTGCGCACTACGCAGCAGTCTTCGTGGAGCGACCGTTTGGCCGAATGGGGCAACAAGTGGATGGGCTTGGTGATGAACGTGCAGGCTTTCTTCGAGGTGGTCAGCGGCGTGCGCGCCATCCTCCAGCAGGCTGTCAGCGACTACGCCGACATCGAAGAAGCCAAGGCGCAGGTACGCAAGTACACCGGGCTTGCCGCAGAGGACGTGAACGCCCTCAACGAAAGCCTCAAAGCGATGGACACGCGCACATCCCGCGAACAACTCAATGCCCTGGCCGGGGACGCGGGCAAACTCGGCATCACCTCCAAAGAACAGATACTTGACTTTGTCGAAGCCGCCGACAAAATCAATGTGGCCCTCGGTGACGACCTCGGAGCTGGGGCGGTAAAGAACGTGGGTAAACTGGCCATGCTCTTCGAGGAAGACCAACGCCTCGGCCTCAAAGGCGCGATGCTGGCCACTGCCTCCGTTATCAACGAACTCTCGCAGAACTCTTCGGCAGGCGCAGGCTACCTCGAAGAGTTCACCGCCCGCATGGCAGGCGTGGGCAAGCAGGCGGGGCTGACCCAAGCCCAAATCATGGGCTTTGCCGCCGTGCTGGACGAGAGTATGCAGGAAGACGCTACCTCCGCCACCGCCTTCTCGCAGTTGATAACGAAGATGTACCAGGAGCCCGCCAAGTTTGCCGCCCTTGCCGGAAAGGACGTGAAGGAGTTCTCGCGCCTGCTCAAAGAGGATGCCAACGGCGCGCTAATCGCTTTCCTCGGCAACATGAAGGCGCAAGGCGGCTTCGACAGGCTCGCCCCGATGTTTGAGCAGATGGGGCTGGACGGCACGCGCGCCACCTCGGTGCTCTCCTCCGTGGCCGACAAACTCGGAAACGTGGAGAAGATGCAGCGACTCGCCACCGAGGCTTACAGCGAAGCCGTCAGCATCAATAACGAGTTCGCCGTTCAGAACACGACCGTGCAGGCTGGACTTGACAAAGCCAAGAAGGCCTTGCAGGACATGCGCGCCGAACTTGGGGAGAAGCTGATGCCCGTGGCCTCCAAGATGGTGAACTTCACCACCTTGTTCCTCAAAACGCTTTCGGCACTGATTACTTGGGTGCAGAAGCACTACAAGTCCATCATCGCCATTACAGCGGCCATCGTGGTGTATAACGCCACGCTCAAAGTTTCCGTGGCATGGGAGGCATTGCACAACCTCCACCTTAAAGCCAAGGTGGCGAACTTGTGGCTGGCCATCAAGACGACCACGCTCTACAAAGTCGCCGTGCAGGCTTGCGCTCTGGCACAGGGACTTTTCACCGTGGCCGTCACGCTCTTTACCAAGGGCATCGTGGCCGCACGCATCCAGTTTGTGTTGCTCACCGCTGCCATGGCCAAGAACCCCATCGGCCTCATTGCCGTGGCACTCAGTACCGTTATCGGGCTGGTACTGCAATTTACAGGGCTGCTGGGCGACGATACCGAGGCCGTGGAGGAAAACACCAAGGCTCTCAAAGGACGAGAGAAAGCCCTGCAAGATTGCAGCGAAGCGGACAAAGCGGCCAACGAGAAATACACCGAAGAGGCCAAACGCATCGAAAAGTTGCAGCAAATCATCCACGACAACACGCGCTCCATCAAGGAGCGCAGGTGGGCTATTGCGGAGTTGCAGAAGTCCGTCCCCGATTACCACGCTTCGCTCAGCAACGAGGGCACGCTGACTGAGCGCAACACTGAGGCTATCAAGGACTATTTGGTGCAACTCAAAAAGAAGGCTCTTGCCGAGGCTCTCTATGAGAAACTCAAAGAGGCCATGAGCAAGAAAGCCGATGCCGACCTGGCCAAGCAGGCTTGGGACAATGGGGTGCGCATCGGCGAGGAACGCTTGAAGAAACCGGAATACCAAAGCCGCATTGAACAGGAATGGGGCTACACGTGGAAAGGCGGTCTGCGCAAATATGATGTGGAGAAGAACCCGCTTTACACGGAAGCCAACAACAGACTCTTCCACAGCCTTCGCCGACAGGAGTTTTGGGCAAACGAACAGAAGAGCGCGCAGGATGCCATTGATACGCTGATGGACTACGCCAAGCAGCAGGGTGTGGACACGATGCTGGACAACCTCATGGCCTCGGGCGGCAACGAAACCGACCTCAACAACCCCAAGGGCACGACCCCGACACTGCCGGGCAAGGGCAAAAAGACCGACCCGGTCAAGGAAGCCCGCGACAACCTCGAAAAGGAAGCCCTTGCCCGTAAGCTCTACCAAACCCTACAATACCAGCAGGGACTGATTTCCCGCCGCGAGTACGAGGAGAAACTACTCGCCATCGAGCAGGACATGGTCATCAAGCAGCGCGACCTCTACCAGCAGGGCAGCAAAGAGTGGAACGAACTTGAAGAGAAGCGGCTGGATATGGTGCAGCGCGTGCGCGACCAACAGGCGCAATGGAGTATGCAGGACATCGCGCGGCAGGAGGCCGAGGCCAACGCTGCCGCCCAGCGCGAATACCTGCAAGGTACGCTCTCAGAAGAGCAGTACCAGCAACGCCTGGATGAAATCAAACTGGCTCACCTGCGCAAGCGCGCCGACTACTATACGCAGTTCGGCGACCCCGAAAAGGCGCAGGAGTTCACCACACAGGCTGATGCAGAAGACCTGCGCCAGCAGTTGGCCCGCCGCAAGGATTTTCTGCAAAAAGCCAAGGCTTTGGAAAACGAGTATTTCCAAAAATCCTTGGACGAGCGCGAGCAGGACGAACTGCGCCTGCTCGATGAACTGGTGGCCGCAGGGGTGATAGCCGAGGAAAAGAAGCAAGAATACATTACCCAAATCCAAGATAAGTACAAGAAACTCCGCAAGGACGAGAAAGACAGGAAGGACAAGGAGGAGGGCAAGAAGATTGAAAATCCGCTGGGCAATGCCACAGGCATAGCCTCGGATTTTACCGACATCTTCAAGAAGTTGGAGAGTTTGCAGGCCAAACTCAAAGACGGCGAACAGACGTGGGAGGACTACGCTGCCGTGGCCGTGTCGGCACTGGCTTTTGTCAGCACGGCGCTGTCCTCCGTGGCGCAACTCTTCTCTGCCCAGCAGCAAGAGGAAGAGAACGCCATCACCCGCCGTTATGACAACGAGATAAAGAAAGTGGGAGAGAACTCCCGCAAGGGCAAGAAACTCGAAGAGCAGAAACAGAAGGAACTTGCCGCCGTGAAGAACAAATATCGCAAGAAACAGATGGCTTTGGAGATAGCGCAGGCGGTGGCAAGCACCGCCATGGCGGCTATCAACGCCTACGCTTCCGCTTCTAAGGTTTCTTGGATATTGGGCCCGATTGCCGCCGCCATGGCCGTGGCCGCTGGCGGCATCCAAATCGCAGCCATCAAAAAGCAGCACGCCGCAGAGAGCAGCGGCTACTATGAGGGCGGCTTCACGGGCGGCTCGGACTACCGCCGCCGTGCGGGCATCGTGCACCAAGGCGAGTTCGTGGCTTCGCACCGTGCGGTGCAGAACCCCAATGTGCTGCCCTTCCTGCGGCTCATTGACCACGCCCAACGCAACAATACCATTGCCTCGCTCTCTGCCGCCGATGTCAGCCGCGCGATCGCCGCGCCGCAGGCTACGGCAAACGCTGCGACTGCTACGGCTGCTGCCCCTGCCTTGCAGGTCGTTGACACTGCCTCGGGCAGGACGGCCGATGCCATCGCCCGCCTCAATGAAAACTTGGAGGCTGGCATCCGCGCCTCCGTTTCCATCACGGGCGAGGACGGCTTCGAGCGGCAATGGAATAGGTACAACAAAATGAAGAACAGGAAATGATAGCCCTTTACATCAATGATATGCCCGCTATCATCAAAAGCGGCACAAGCATCAAACTCACGCGAGAAAATCCGTTTTTCACTTCGGCGGGCGACTATACGCTGGACGTGGTGCTGCCCTTGTCGGGCTGCATGGAAAACCTGCAAATCTTTGGCGCGTTGCAGTACCGCTCCGTGTCGCTGAAATTCCTTGCAGGCAAGAAATTCCCTTTTCGCCTGGTCACGGAGTTGCTGACCTTGGAAGGCACAGCCATCGTGACCAATGTTACGCAGGACGAAGTGAAGGTGCAGTTGCTCGCGGGCAACTCTGCCCTTAACTTCGACACGCTGGGAGAGGACGGCGAAAAGTATATCGACGACTTCGACTTGGGACGCGCTTACGGCAACCTGTGGGACAAATACCACCCAAACGAGGAACAGACGGACGTGGGTACGATGCGTATGCTGATGTCCGCCCCGTTTACCATTGAGCAAACGGACAGGTTGCTCCATGGCTCGGTAGAGGAAACCGACTGCGTCTGCTTTCCTATTTGGTCTGACACGGATGCGGCCTGGGCGAACCAGCATCAATATGCCTTTTGGGGGGACTATTCCAGCGGTGACAGAATTTGGAGGGATGATGCGCGGACGTACCGCTTCATCCTCAAAGGGAACGAGTCGGACTTTTATCCGGACCTTATCGAATACCCGCCCAACTCCATGCCTTATACGGCCGACCCGCCGCGCCTGCACCTGCGCGAAAACTTGGTGCTTGCGCCGCAGCCGTATCTCTGCATCATCGTGGAACGTGTCCTCGGGGCTTTGGGCTACTCCCTCGCCCCGGCGGACAACGCCCTGCACCAGGGCTGGATGGGGCAAGTATTCGTAGCCAATGCGCGCGGCACGCTCCACTTCGCGGGTTGCGTGCCGCACTGGACGGTCAAGGAGTTCTTCACCGAACTGCGAAACTTGTTCGGCGTAATCGTTTTAGTGGAGGGGAAAAGGGCGCGGGTAGTCAGCCGCACCACGCTCTATACAAGTGGCTCTACCGTGGAAATCCACTCGGCCACTGACGAGCGTTCCACGGATATTGACACGGACGGGGAGCAGAAAGAAACAACTTCGGGGAATGTGGGCTACGCCTTTACTGACATCGTGGACAGGCAACTGGCCATCGGGGAGGAGGCCTACGAGAAAATGGACGTGCGCCGCGTGGCGGACGCTGACCTTGTCGCGGCCTTCCAATCGGTAAGCGAAGAGGAACGTGCCAAGAGCAACATCCTCTTCTACGCCACTACTTCGGGCGACCGCTTCGGCATCTTCTACAACGCGGACACGGAACGCTTCTCTTTTCCCGAAGTGGACCACCTCGGGCCGCTGTTCCGTGACGAGGACTTCAAGGTGGACACGCAACTGCGTATCGTCCCCGCCTCGATGGCGGAGGACAAGGCAGTGCTGAAAACAAAATACATGGAGTACATCGTGCAGGGTGTGCCGGGTTATTACACGTATGACAAACTTGCCAATGTTGACGATAGGCCATACGATGATTTCCACGTGCCTTACCTCATCACCGCCGACACTTTGCAGGCGAGTTCCAAGACGCTCTTCAACCTGCAAACGTACATCGAAAGCGAGGAGGACACCACGCAGGACGAGGCGGAGAAGCAGGACGTGATGGAGGTGGCGGTGAACTGCGGAAGTGTCTTCACGCAGTCTTTCCAGCCGAACAAGGTCAATGAGCCCGACCTGTTCTATACCGTGAACCTGCCTTATCCCGTGGGCGTGCCTTATTACCGCTCACGTGTGGACGACAGCATCGTCCACGTGCCGGGCTGCATGCAGTTCCTGCTGCATTACCCGGGCTCGCCCGTTAACCGTTGCCTCACGGCAGGAAATCTCAACATTGATACGCGCGTGGTGCGGCAGATTTCATTTACCGACCGCGCGACCGACCCCAACAGGGTCTATCTTATCAATGGCAGGAAGTTCCTTTGCCAAAAGATTGAGATTACCTTGGACGACCAAGGGGTGCAGCCGCTCAAAAAAGGCTACTTCTTCGAGGTGGAGTAAATCATCGTGGACTTGATACGCTGCCGCTTTTTCTTTCCCGCGACTTTGCCTGCTATAAGGGTGTCAAAGTCGCGGGCTGTATTTGCAGGGGCTTCCTGCACAGCGGTGTCCTCAACAATGGTTTCGGGAGTGTTTACGGGAGAAGAGGGGGTAGGAGCAGCCTTTTCTTTCTGTGGTACGGTGCTGCCATCGGTCGCCTCAGTGGCTGGCTCTGACTGCGCAGTGCCGCCTTGACAACCTGCGGACGGTGAGGTCCTGCGTGCCGTATGCGCATGGGCGCATGATTTTTGGGCGGCACTTGCCTCACGCTTACCGCAGGTGGCTTCCTCAGTTGCACCGTGGCGTTTTTCATCTGTCTGCTTTGTACCCTCTTTTTCTCCCGATGTCAGCGGAAGAAGCACTTCTTTTTCGGGTGCGGACGGGACTGGCTCCGACTGCGCAGAGCCGCCCGGACATTCCGTGCTGGGTTCAGCCTTTGCCGTATGCGCAGGGGCGCAATCTGTTTTTGGGGCGGCAAAGACTTCTCCAGGCGCACGGAAAGCACCCTTGAAGTGCTTGGTTTGTTCATGTACCGTCATGCTGTCGCCTTTGAGGTACTTGTTCGTGGTGCTGATGTCGCTGTGACGCGCCTGGTCACGAGCGACCACAATACCTTCGGCATTGGCAAGGTCACGAATGCCGCTGTCCTTCAAGGAATAGAACTGCTTGCTCATATCCCAACGTAGGGCTTCGCGAACTTTCATAAAGTAGTCGCGGAAGATACGTCCCTGCGCCTGCTTCTCACTGGGCTTGAAGTCTTTACCAAACAGATAGCAGTTATTAGGGTGGTCGAAGATGTGTAACTCTACCATCAATTTGATGATGGTATCGTTTAAGCCGACCATCCCGTCTTTCTTATTTTTGCTTATTGTTCCTGGCACAAACACCTTCTGTTCTGATAGATGGATGTGCTCCAATTTGATTTGTGCTAACTCTATCGGACGGATGAATGTATAGTACTCCATCAAGCAGGCCAGTAAAAAGTGTTTATTGTTTTTTTCAAGGTAAGTGTGCAGTTGGTTAATTTCTTGCAAACTCAGTGCGTTGCGTAGTTTGGGCTCTTCCTTCAACTTGGGTATTTTGTTCGTGGGGTTTTCTTTCAGATAGCCCTTACCCACCATCCAACTACAGAAAGAAGACAGCCAACCAAGGTAATTGTTACGGGTACGAGCCGAACTTTCCCTGTCAATAAGGATGTGCTCCAAGAAGTCGGAAAGGAGATATTGGTCTATCTGATAGCAGAACTTCACAGACAGACCATTCTTTTCTATCCAATCCGTGAACATACCAAGATAAGTAAGATAACCATACGCACTCTTCTTTTTCATCATGCCTTTCTCTGCTGAGCGCATACAATAGGCTTGATACAATTCAACGCACTCGGCGAAAGGTGTATGTTCGCGTGAAGTTTCAGTCTTGACCCAAACATTCCAGCCAGAGCGCAAACGTAAAGTAAGAGTAGCAATAAGTTCTGATGCACGGGATTTCTTTTCAGTAACCGTCTTCAATCTGTCGAGGTGATACTTTTTCCTCTTCATCACATTATCAACAGGGTCTAAACAGAAGAAATCCACATACCAAGTTTTACCCGTATGAAGTTGGGGCAACGTGTAGGGAAGAATGTCTTTTTGCCGATTTTGGCGGATAGCGTAAGCACACATTTTTTTAACATTTTTCGTCCTCCTCTTTTTCAATGGGATTTTGAAAAATGTCTGTTGTACACTGTCTGAGTTTTGTCTGACCCCTCGCAGATGCTCGGGGAAAAACGCATAGGACACTGGCGATATAATACCGTCAGTGTCCTACATTTGACTTGATTTTGAGCAAGAATTGCCTCAATCTGTGAGCCGAAAGCCGGACTCGAACCGGCGACCTATTCATTACGAATGAATTGCTCTACCAACTGAGCTATTTCGGCGTTGCTCTAGGGTTCTTTCCTTTTTGCGAGTGCAAAGATAGGGGTTTTATCTGAACTAGCAAAACATTCTGAATATTTTTCGGGTATTTTTTGTATTGTCTACCTTGAAAGTGCGAATGGAAGGGCAGCGAGCAGAACCGAAAGAAGTATTTTAGACAATAATAAAAGCGGCTATGGCGATGAAGAGATAAGTGAGGATGAGGGAGTTAATGAGGATATTCACGTCTATCACTGCATATCCGCCTAGGGTTTGGATATTTGGATCGCCCTGCATGCCACGCGAGGAACGCTTGGGCCCGAAAAATTTCTGCCAAACTAGATATGTGAGCCAACCTACTATTCCGCCCCACAGCAAACCAGTCAGCAGATCGCCCACATAGTGAACACCAAGATAGACACGTGTCCAACAATTGAGCACTACCCAGGAATAGAGATAGCAACCCCATGAACTGTTGCGTACGAGCAAGGTTAGGAAGGTGGCTACGGCCATCGTGTTGGCGGCATGGCTGGAAAAGAATCCGTAGGAGCCTCCGCGATAACCGCGAACTACGTCTATATAATGTATCAAGTCGGGATTCTGCGATGGACGAAACCGCTCGAAGAGGGGTTTGCAAATGCCCGAAGCCATCTGGTCGGCCAATAAAATGGCGAGAGCCAGGAAAAGAACGATGGAGAGGGTGCGCCGCCAATCGTTATTGCGCAACAGAACGAAAATCAGCACCAGCACGAGTGGCAACCACGTGATGGTCTTGGTGGACAACCAAGCCAAATGGTCCAGATACAGCGACGCACTGCCATTGAGCGCCAATGTCAGCGTGCGGTCTAGGGACTGAATGCTTAGTACAGTGAACATAGTGAAGCGAAGGGACTAAGGTAGGGAGGGACTAAGGAAGGAAGGAACTAGTGAAAGGGAGGGACTAATGAAAGAAAGGGAAATAAGCACTAGAGATCCAACTCCTGCGTGGCTACTCCCACGCGAATGGTTTGCAATGCCTTGTCAGTAATCCAGCCCGCACGTCCATCGGGCAAGGAGACCTGACACCAACCGCCCAGTTGGCTTTCCTCAATCGTGACTGTGGTGCCCGCGGCAAGGGTGCGAACAGGCGATTCGCTGGCGTTGGGCGCCTTATATAAGGGAGTGGCCTGCATGACCACGGCTCGCCTGTCGTTCGCTGTGGCATAGTGGTTCCAGACGGCCAAGATGTTCAGCGTAATGGTCAGCAGCAGGGCTACAATCATCACTGCTTTGCCAGCGTAAGCCATCCATCGGCGCTCGGTGTGTCGATAGAGGACCAGTCCCACAAAGAAGCAGGCGAAACAGATGCAGGCCCAACCTGCAAAATGGAGGGCGGAGTGTGACTGCATCCAACGGCGAAAGAGGGAGATGAAGAACATTTCGCCTGCCGCCGTGGGCTGCGCCAGTTGCTGTTGGCAAAATTGCAGATTAAAGCGTGCATCTTCGTGCTCGGGCGACAAGGCCAGAGCACGATGGTAGGCAAGGATGGCCTGGGCGGTATCCTTGACGCGCCAGAGGGCGTTGCCATAATTATAATAGGTGTCGGCGGTGGGCTGTTGCTTGAGTGCAGCCTCATACAAGGCTACTGCCTGATAGTAGTTGCGCGCCTTGTAAGCACTGTCGGCTTGCTGGAGATTGGCGGCCGCGAAGCCTTCAGTGCACATCGCCAAGAGGAGGCACAGGATATAGAGAGTGGTTCGTTTCATGGGAAAAGAAATATTTTAGAGGGGCTCATTTATAGGCTTTCCAAGAGAGCAAGGGCTTGGCGATAGGATTCCTCCTTCTGGACCGCGTCGCCTACGGGAGCATATTGGGCCATCTCGCAAGTATCAATGAGGGCTATGAATTGCTGACGCTGCTCCTCGGTGGCGTGTACTTGGAGTGCTTGCTCAATGCGCTCGTGGGTCATTTCGCTCAGGGCAATGCCGTACTTGTCGGCCAGAAATCCATGGAGGGCCTTGAGCATGGCGGCATAGAAAGCGCGCTCATCGCCTTTCTGGAGTAGGTTGCCCGCTTCTTTCAACTGTTGACGGGCGCGGCGACTAGCCTTGCGCGAACGTCCCTGAGCAGTGGAAGCACCTCCCATCCTGTAACGGCGCAGGGCTCTCATCACTCCTATATATAATAAGGGAAGCAGGAGGTAGAAGGAAATGATGGTGTGCAGCGAGAGATGGTCCCAGAAACTATTGGCCGTTTGACCATTGAAGGAGGCTGCATGAATGTCGCGAATATCGCTGGCACGGTTCTGCCGTTCGCGCTCGTACTCTTCGTCGGACTTCGTGCCCTTGGCCACGTTCAGGTGGATTTCGTCTGTGCGCAGGGTCTTGTAGGTCTGGGTGGCCACATCGAAGTAGGAGAAACTGATACCAGGCAAGGTGGCAGCACCCATGCTGCGCGGCACGAAGGTGTATTCATACACCATCTCGCCCGTGATGCCGCTGGCGCTGAGTTGGGTCTTGTCGGTCGTCTTGGGCGTGAACGTATCAAAGCCTTCGGGTACGGGCAACGTCGGAGCGATAAGCATGCGCAGGTTACCCTTGCCGCTCACCGTCAGACGGTAGGTGCAGACTTCGTTAGCCTTGGGCTGGGTCGTGACGAGTTCGCCCTTTATCGCAAATTCGCCCACACCGCCAGCAAAATCAGCGGGCTGGGGCTGGGGCAAGGCTTTCACCTGGAAGGTCATAGTTGGCACGGTGCGCTTGAGAGTTCGCCCGACACGGCCACCGCCATTAAAGAATGCATCAATCATATCCTCCACAGCGGTCTGCTGAATCACCTGACAGTCAAAGGTGACGCTGGGCACGGTCACCTCGCCCGCCTGGTTGGGGAAGAGCAGGTACTGCTGCATCACGCCCGTAATCATGGTGCGCCCGCCTATCTGCTCTCGAACAGGCTGAATCTCGCGAATAGGGATTTCCTGCGAGACGATGCCTTTGAAGTCGGGTTTTGCAGCCAACGATACATTATTGAGGCCGACATGGGGGGCAGCAAAAAACTTATACGTCAGCAGGACGGCCTCCTGTTCGTACACGGTGGTGCGGTCAATGCTAGCGCGCACGTAGAGGTCTTTGTCACTAATGCTTGCCGAGGTTTGCCCGCCCGAGGTTTGGGGCGAGGATGCGCCACCGCCTGTGCTGGGCGCATTATTGGGCGTGCCGTCCACGGTGATGCTCACGCCACTTGAGCGAATCGTCTTACCGCCCACCTGCACACTGGCGGCGGGGAGGGTGAACTTGCCCTTTTTCTTGGCACGATAGGTCAGGGTGTACGTGGTTGAACTGCTGCTACTCACTCGCCCATTCACAATACTCGTGTTGCTGTAAGTGGAAACGCCAGGGGCTGCCAGTAACTCAAAGTCGCTAGTGGCTGGTTCGCGGAAATTGCTAGCGTCGTCGGACTGAATGGTATAGCGAACCTGGAAATATTGTTGGTTGGCACTGATATGAGAAGGAGCTTGTACCTGCAGTTGGAGTTGGGCATAGAGGGGTAGCAGCATGCCTAGCAGCCATACGAGAAGGAGGCTGGTCTGTCTGCGTGCGTGGCTATGTTGTGGGATTGTCATATACGAAACTGATTTGTATGATTCGCTGGTTGGTGTATGTGGGTGGAAGGGATAGATGTTTGCGGCCGTCTGTTGAACAGGCTTATTGCCTTTCCGATTCATTATGGGGCTTATCCAATCTGGTAACGGACATTCCCGCTTCGCTGCCTGACATTTCCGTTTCGTTTGGCAGCTAGCCAGTTGCCATCGGGCGGCGGCAACTGACGAAATCCGAGACAAAAACGGGAATCTCTGACATTCCAGGTTTGCACACTGAGGTGAGAAACGTACCGTGTGAGTAGGGTGTTTGTACTCATTGCAAGGCAATGTACCGCACGTTGCTTGCAACGTGTGGCTCCGCGAAATTTTGGTGTTTATTATTGCAAGATAGGAGGTGTAGCGATTCGCTGTATTAAATACACTATATATATATGTGTCATTTCCGCGGAGCCACACGTTGCAAGCAACGTGCGGTACATTGCCTTGCAATGAGAACGAACTCCTTACCCCCACCCTTTTTACCAATTCTTACGGCGCGAAGGCAAAGCCTGTTGCACGCCCTGCATCTTCTTTTTGGTTTCTTGCTCCTTGCGGCGAGCGTATTCCATCATTTGATTTTGCGAGCGCGGAGGTTGTTGCGGCGGTTGCTTTTGCGGTTGCGGCGGTTGCTGTTTCTCCTTTTCGTCTTGCTGCTTCTCCTGCTCTTGTTCCTTTTTATCTTCCTGCTGTTGAGGCTGCTGTTGTGGCTGCTTGGGGTTTTCCCCACTGTCGCGGAGGAGTTTCAGGCAAAGGGCCAGGTTGTAGCGCGTCGGGTCGGATTTGGGGTTCAGGCGCAACGAACGTTTGTATTCATCGATGGCCTGATAGAGGAGTTGGTTGCGCTGTCCCTGCTCCTTTGAAGCCATTGCCATCGCTTGGTAGATGACGCCCTTGTTGTGGAAGGCGAGGGTGCGCAAATGGGCATCGCGACTGCTGCTCGCCACCTTGCTGAAAGCCTTGAGGGCCAAGTCGGCACTGTCGCAGGCCAGTGCTGCATCGCCCATATTGTAGTAGGCCATCATATTGGTGGAGTCCAGTCGCAGGGCGCGCATATAGTGGAACAAGGCGCGGTCGTTCTTGCCGCGCTTGTAGTTGTACTCGCCCTTGTGCATCTCTTGCCAAAAGGCGTTCTGCGCACTGGCCGTCAGCACCAGCACACAGGCCGTCAGCAACCCGAGGCTACGGCGTAGCCACAAGGAAGGGAGATTTTGGGCTGTGGGAGTTTTCATGTGATTCTTGAATAAGGAGGTACAAAAAATGGGGGGCCAAAGACTTTTACCGCCTGCGTAACCGTTGCCAGAGGGTACTGCTGGGCTGGGTTTCGCGCAGGAAAAATTCGGCCAGCAGGAGGATGAGCACTATCAGGGCGATGGCTTGGAACTGCTCGTCGGCAGTTTCGTAAGACGCTGACGTAGGGGCCTGCTTCAACTTGCGCCAACTGCCAAGGAGGAGTTCCTGTGCGTGGTTGGTTTCGTCAACATGGAAATAAGCACCGTTACCCGCCTGTGCTATGCGCTTGCAGGTTTCCTCATTGAGAGCGGTGTGGACGGCCTGTCCTGTTTCGTCCTGCATGACGCCTCCTCGCGGCAGGGGAATGGGGGCGCCCGCCGTAGTACCAATGCCGAGCACATAGACGTGGATGCCCTTCTTGGCCGCGGCCTCGGCAGCCTCTTCGGCATTTTCCTCGTGGTCTTCGCCATCGGAGATAATCAGGATGGCCTTGCCTACTTGCTCGTTGTCGGTGAAACTGCTGGCAGCCAGATCTATCGCAGCAGCGAAGTTGGTGCCCTGACACGAAACGATACCTGGCTCCAAGTTGTCAACAAACATCTTGGCCGAGACGTAATCATTCGTGATGGGCAGCTGCGGATAAGCCTCGCCCGCAAACACGCCCAAGGAGATGCGGTCGTTCTTCATCTTGTCAATAAGCGTGGACAGGAGGAGGCGGGTGCGCTCCATACGGCTGGGCTTGATGTCCTGTGCGTACATAGAATTGCTGACATCCACCATAATGGCCACCTCAATGCCTTTGCTCTCGTCCTCCACGGTTTGCACGCCCCATTGCGGACGCGCCAGCATGAAGATGACGAGGGCGAGGGCGCACAAGAGCAGGGAGACCTTGACAAGGGGACGCCAGGCGGAATAGCCACGCGTGAGTTGGCGCATCATTTGGGCATTGCCCCAACGCTGCATCCGCTTGCGCTGCACCCATCCCATGGCGAAATAAACCGCCAAGAGAACGGGGAGAAACACCAGCAGATAAAATGCTTGTGGGTCGGAGAATTGAAACACGCTATTACGTTTTTTAAGAAAATAATAGGTTATTAGGAGTTACGGCAAACGTCTCAGCAGGGTGAAGCGCAGCAACGCCTCGATTCCCAACAGGCAGAGGGCTATGAGAGCGAAGACTTGGTAGATGTCGTAGTGTTTGTCGTAGTTGAGCACGCGGAGTTTGGTTTTCTCTAGGGCGTCAATATCCTTGTAGATGGCCTTCAACCGCTCACGGCTATCGGCAGTGTAGAATTTGCCGCCCGTGGTCTGGGCAATCTGCCGAAGCACCTCGGGGTTGGCCGTGTTCTCCACGTCGGCCTCGTAGTATTCGCCGTTGGGCAACTTGGCGATGGGCTGCCGCGACTTGCCTGGGCGGCCCAGCGAAATGGTATAGACGCGCACACCAGCTTGATGGGCCAAGTCGGCAGCCGTCTGGGGAGAAATCTCGCCCGTATTGTCCACACCGTCGGTCAGAAGGATGACCACCTTGCTCTTGCTGTGGCTGTTCTCCAGATGGCTCACGGCGTTGGTCAGGCCCATGCCAATGGCTGTACCTGGCGAAATAACACCTGCACTGGCCAGGTCGCAGTTGATATGCTGGAAGAAACTGAGCAGAGCGGCGTGGTCCGTTGTCATAGGGCATTGCATGAAAGCCTCACCGCCGAAGAGCACGAGACCGATATTGTCGTTCGGCCGATTCTGCACGAACTCTATGGCCACATCGCGCGAAGCTATGATGCGGTTGGGATGGATGTCGGGGGTCAGCATACTGGTGGAAATATCCATCGTCAGGATGATGTCAATACCTTCCACCTCCCTTTCGCGTAGGGCGTTGGAGGTTTGCGGTCGCGCCAGACAGATGATAACGGCCACCACACTCAGCACGCGCAAGGCCATAGGCAAGTGGACAAGCATCGTACGCACCGTGCGGACGGGCCGACTCAGCGGTTCGGTGGAGGCATAGGTCAACGCGGCCTCTGCCCCTCGCGAACGCAGGAAGTGCCACACGACCATCAGGACGGGCAGCACCAAGAGTATGAAGTAATAGGGATTGGCGAATGTAATCATTTTTCAAATAAGGGAAGGAATCTTGGAAGCACGGTTAGCGATTCACAACTGAGGGAATCATCCCAGCAGGAGCCTGGCTCACTCGTCAATAGGAATAGAACTGCCAAGCGGACACCGTGGTCCAAAGTATCAGGGCGATACCGCCCACCACCAGCAGAACCATACTGGCCCAGAGGGCAAGACGGAATTTCCATTGCATACCTTCGCTGAGCACCTCCATCGTGACGATGGGCTGCGGGTGCTCCATGCTTTCATCGCGGGTATTGTCGAGGAAGTTGCGCACATAGTCTGCGTGCATCTTGCGCTCCTGATGCGTGGACGATTGTCCGGCAAACTTCACCATATCGGCCGTGCGCAGCAGCGGGGCCATGCCGTCCTGCTCGGCCTGACTGATATATGGGTGGA
This sequence comes from Bacteroidales bacterium, assembly GCA_004555425.1. Classification (GTDB taxonomy): domain Bacteria; phylum Bacteroidota; class Bacteroidia; order Bacteroidales; family Bacteroidaceae; genus Alloprevotella. The sequence continues at coordinate 21,784 of SFID01000006.1, read as the reverse complement.
TAGCTGCCAGCGTTTCGTCGGTGGTTTGCTCGGGGGCTTGTATGCCAAAGCGGCGCAGGAGGTAGCGGCGCAGGATGTCGGTCAGCCGCACGTAGTATGCCTTGCCGCCATCCAGCGGTGCATCCGATTCGAGGGCAGGCAGTGCATCCATTGCCTGGCGCGCCTCTGTGTAGGGAGGCACTTGCGGTTTGATAACCCTGCGGCGGCGCAAGGGACGGCGCGAAGCCAATCGGCCGCCCACCAGCAGCATGGCTATGACGATAAGTATGCCGCTCAGCGCACCGACCACCCATTGGGTTTCCACCACGAAAGGGGCAGGATGCACAGTAAAGGCGGGGAAGAAGAAATCGGGATGCAACGAGTCTAGGGGTACAGGCACGGTGCCCACTTTCAGCCCTATCACCTCGGGCGCAGTATATGCCTTGCCATCTACCTCTACCTCCATGCCGGGGATGCTATAGAGGGCGGAGTCGAAGGCGGTCACGTAGTAGGTGGTCTCGTAGCGGCGGCGCGCTCCTGCGTCCACACTGGTTTCGCGCACGGGTGTTTGGCTAACCACCTCCAATCCAGTGGTGAGGGTGTCGCCTTCATTGAAATGCGGAAACTTCACCTTGCAGCCTGGGCGCGCCACCACGGAGGTGGTCAGTCCCAGTTGCTCGCCAATGAGCATTTGCACGGTGTCCATCTTCATAGACACAACCACCTGCTGCGCCAGCGTTATGCCCGAGAGCATACCTAGGAGGAGCAGCAGGATGCAAGCACGTAGGGATGGGTATTTTGTCTGAATCTTATGCATATATAATATATAAAGGTGTAGGTTTTCCAGTTGGTCCTATTTGCAAACCCATGGGGGAAAACCTAAGGAGCATCTCACGAAACCCACCGCGAGCGTTTGGCAAAGAGGGTTTGCAAGACGCTCACGTAGTCTGTTTCGGCATTGATTTCGGCGCAGTCCACCCGCAGGCTAGCCAGCAGATCGTGCCATTGTTTGCTGCGAAGGGCTGCGGCTGCCGCAAAGTGCTGTCGCTGACTACGGCTGCTGGTGTCTACATAGACCTCGTGGCCTGTTTCGGCATCGCGCAGGCGCAGCAAACCCACATCAGGCAGGCTCTGCATACGCAGGTCGGCCATACGCAGGGCCACCACATCATGACGGCGCGCGGCCACCATTAGCGGCTGGCGCATCGCTTCAATAGGACAGAGGAAATCGCTCAGCACGAAGGCGATACAGCGGCGACGCATCACGCGCATCAGTTCGTCGAGGGCAGCGGCCACGTCGGTGCGACGGCTCTTGGGCTGGTATTCCAGGAGTTCGCGGATGATGCGCAGGATATGCCGACGGCCTTTCTGCGGCGGAATAAACTTTTCGATATGGTCGGAGAAGAAGATGACGCCCACCTTGTCCTTATTGCGACTGGCCGAGCAGGCCAACGTGGCGGCCACCTCGGTCAGCAATTCGCGCTGACTGGTCGGACCGCTGCCAAAGTCAAGACTGCCGCTGACATCGACCAGCAGCATGACGGTGAGTTCGCGCTCTTCCTCAAACACCTTCACGTAAGGACGACTAAGGCGCGCCGTCACATTCCAGTCAATATCGCGCACGTCATCGCCGGTGTGGTATTCGCGCACTTCGGCAAACGACATACCGCGCCCCTTGAAGGCTGCATGGTATTCGCCTGCGAAGAGATTGTTGACCGCACCGCGCGTCTTGATCTCGATATTCCTTACTTTTTTGAGTAACTCGTCCAAAACCTCTGGGGATTACGGCACCTGTACCTTGTTCAATATCTCTGTGATAACGTCCTCGGTGGTCACCTCGGCAGCATCGGCCGCATACGTCAGGCCAATGCGATGGCGCAGCACGTCGTGGGCCACATCGCGCACGTCCTCGGGTATCACGTAGCCTCTGCGCTTCATGAAGGCGCGGGCGCGGGCAGCCTGTGCCAGACAGATGGATGCACGGGGCGAACCACCGTATGCAATATACGCTTTCACCTCTTTCATACCATACTGCTCGGGATAGCGGGTGGCAAAGACGATATCGGTCACGTACTGCTCAATGCGCTCGTCAATGTACACCTTCTTCACGTACTCGCGTGCCTGAAGCAGACGCTGCGTGGTTACGAGTGGCAGCGGATTCTCAAAGGCACCATTCACGTGGCGGCGAACAATCAGTCGCTCTTCCTCAAGGGTGGGATAATCCAGCACGACCTTGAGCATGAAACGGTCCAACTGTGCCTCGGGCAGGGCGTAGGTGCCTTCCTGCTCGATGGGGTTCATCGTGGCCATCACGAGGAAGGGCTGCGGCAGGGCGAAGGTTTGCTCACCGATAGTTACCTGGTGCTCCTGCATCGCCTCGAGCAGTGCACTCTGCACCTTGGCGGGCGCGCGGTTGATTTCATCAGCCAGCACGAAGTTGGCAAACACGGGGCCTTGCTTCACGGTAAACTCCTCGCGCTTACTGCTATAAACCTGCGTACCCGTCACGTCGGCGGGCAGCATATCGGGGGTGAACTGCAGACGGCTAAACTTGGCATCGCTCAGTCCGGCAAGGGTCTTGACGGCAAGGGTCTTGGCCAGTCCGGGCACACCCTCCAGGAGGATATGTCCATCGCTCAACAGGCCGATGAGAAGTGAATCAATGAGGTGTTTCTGACCGACAATGGTACGCTGCATACCATCAATGAGCGTGGAGACAAACTCGGCTTCGCGGTCAATCAGCGCGGTAAGTTCGCGCACATCAGTATTTCCCGATGTTGACATATTATACTTGTTTTGAAGAGATTGAGTCTTTTTGTCGAACCAACATTACAAGGAGATTTCCTGCGGGCTGCAACAAAAAGCGCACAGATATGAAGAATATTTATCAAACAAAAAAGGGACAATCCTCCTCTCTTACCCGAGGTTTCAAAGACCCTTCTAAGAATCGCCTGCAAAATTACCATTTAATTGCATACAATGGTTTTAAAAATCACTAAATCTACACAGGGTATGGTGCAGCCAAGGAGTATTGTGGTGTCCGTGTATCAAAATATCCCCAACGCCTTCAATATAAGGTAGGTTCTAGATATTAGTTTTAATGGAACACAGGATATGTCTAGTCTCTATAACTTGCTGTTGAGGAGGTGTTGTAAACAATGGTTTTATTCCGAAGTATTTTCTCTGCTCTAATCTATTGATAGATAGGGCGTTTCCGTTGTAACATCAGAGATGCTTACTGTTTCATGCGCTTGAAACAGTTGTTTCATACGCTTGAAACAGTTGTTTCATACGCTTGAAACAGTTGTTTCATACGCTTGAAACAGTGAGTAGGTCGTTTGTTTGATTGCAAATGTGGGGTTATGTTTTTGAATTCTGGGTTTTCAGGTTATGCGGTAGGGGTTTCTGTGGCAGTAGGTACTATTTATAGGTAGGTTCTATCAACTAGTTTCAAGAGAAGGCAGGGTTCCAATTCTGCTTGGATGTCTTCACGCCTCGCGCACCGTATCTTTCTGTTTTTAGGTAGGTCCTATAAATTAGCTGTCGATGTATTTGCGACTATGTGCCGTAGGTTTATGCTTTACGTAAGGGCGCATAGCTTGCTACGCGACCGAATGGAAAACAAAAACTTAGGGTATGATAGCCGCAAATACATCGACAGCTAATTTCAAGAACCTACCTAGAGAGAAATCTTCATGCCCAGAATGATGGAACGGGGCATCATTGGGCCGTAGATATAGCCAGAATCGCGCTCGGGGCCTTGGTCGAAGTCGCGCTGGTAACTATTGAATATATTCTGTATGCCTGCTGAGAGTGTCAGCGTGGAATACTGGAAGAGACGGAAGTCATAGCTGACCTTCATCCCCATATCTACGAAGATGGGAGTGGTCACTGCACAATCTGTCGGCGTACCAGAACCAGCTAGATGCTGCACCACCATCTTGCCTGTACACGTGCCGTGCGCTGAAATGGCCAGTTGCTTCAACGGATTGTATTTCAGCGTGAGGTAACCATAAGCATCGGGGGTACGAAATAGCCGTCTTACAGCAGGGACTGCGGGATTGTCGCTCCACTGCTCAAGGCGTTTGTAGCGCGACTGCTGATAGGTGAAGCCAGTCTGCGCCTGCCACTTCGTGCCCAGCCCTGCACGAGCCTCGATATTGAATCCCCAAACGCGGGCACCATCCCCATTCTGTCGCTCAAGCACTTGATTGCCGTACGCATCAATCTGGTCTAACTGTCGAAGCACGAATACATCGCTCAAGTTCGTATAGAACCCCTCGACAAGCAGGTTTGTCTGCACGCTTCCGAAGGCGTGATACCAGTCAACGGAAGCACTAACGCTCTGACTGCTTTCTTCTTTCAAGTCGTCGGCAAGGATGGTTACTACGCGGTCGCCACCAACGACGGCCACGTGGAAATCCTCATCATACGCTTGCGGCGAGCGAAAGCCTGTACTATAGGAAAGGCGCAGGTTGACGTTTCGCGTAGGGTTGTAGCGTAGGTTGGCGCGCGGGGAAATGATGGGGTTGTCAATCAATGAGTGCTTGTCTATGCGTGCTCCGAGGAGGAAGCCCCAGCGGTCCGTGCGCCATTCGTTTTGGAGATAACCCGAGAAGATGTGGACGCGCTGAAGGGCATCGTGGTCGTAGCCAAGGGTGACGTCGTGCAGGTAGTTGTGCTTGTACTCCAAGCCTGCCACCAATTCGGAGGGCATAAAGAGGCATTTATCAAAGAGGTGGGTGTATTGTCCGCCCGCAACGATGACCAGATCGGTTGTGCGTCCGTAAGCATTTGGGTCGGAGTTGCTGCCATAATAACTCTTGCGGGCCGTACTTTGCAGGGAGGTGAACACGTTCCATTTATCCTTGCCACCTGTTGCCCATCCATTGTAGGTGGCATCGGCAGCGTGAATATTGTGCTCGGTTTGTTCGGCCACCAAAGCATCGTGGGGCGGTCGGTTCAACTGGTCGCCACCGCGGCGGTACTCGTGTGTGGTGTGGTATTCTAGGGATAGTTTCGACCGATCGCTGGTGCGCAAGAAACTTCTGACTCCCAGAACCTGCGATTTCAGTTCTGGCACTTCGGTAAAGCCGTCGCCGTCATTGTCGTAGCCCTGGCGATTGCGGCTTTGGCCATACAGGAATGCGCCGAGCCGCTGATTGTCGTTGATGATGGAGGCGTTGAGGGTTGTGTTTTGGTCGAAGGCGTTGGAGAGTCCGATGGAGGTGAATGTATGCGCCAGTTCAGCGCTGTTGTGTGCGGGATCCTTCGTGATGACATTGATTGTGCCACCTATGGCAGAACTTCCGAAGAGAGCGGAGCCGCCACCGCGCATCACCTCTACGCGCTCTATCATATTGGCTGGTATTTGTTCAAGGCCATATACGCCCGCTAGTGCAGAAAAGACAGGGCGCGAGTTCATAAGTATCTGAGAATAATGGCCATCCAGCCCATTGATGCGCACCTGTGTGAAACCACAGTTCTGGCAGTCGTTCTCTACACGAATACCGGGCTGGAAATTCAATCCATCAGCAAGACTGGCTGCACTGACATCGGACAGCAACTTGCCACTCATCACTTGGACGAGCGAAGCACTGCCGCGGCGCAACACCTCGTTCTTGTTGCCCGTCACTACGACCTGCTCCAAGCCTATCACATCGGGCAGGAGTTCGAACTGTACCTCCACCATGCGATTGCGAATCACCTCTACGGTTTTGGAGGCGCTGACATAACCAGCAGCCGAGGCTTCTATGCGATATTTGCCTTCGCGCAGGTTTTTGAGGAAATAATGACCCGTGGCGTCCGTGGTTGTAACGATTGGCTCGCCCTCTTGTGGAAAGAGACGGATGGTACTGAAGGGAAGATGCTCTCCGTTTTTCTCTATCACGTGTCCCGTCACGTGTGCATCTGTGGGTACAGGCGGAATGGGGTTGGCATATACACGCAACCCTATTGCTGACACGTGAAGTGCCAGCAGTATTGCAAGAATTTTGTACATAAGATTTGTTAGATTTTCTTTGATTGATGGCGTATGCTTGTAGACGACACCATATAAAAATACGAGTAACTGTTCCGAGCAAAGGGCGCGGAACTATCGGTATAAAAGTTTAGTATATCAAAGAAAACACAGGCGGAGCGCGAGGAATTAGGCTGGTCAGTACAACAGCACAGACAGAAGCCTTGGAGAATAACTGCCAAGGCTCTTTAACCACTTGCAACTGAACATTCAACGAAAACGAAACGGGAGGTGTGGTGAGTACTGCCCCCATTTGCGCTAGTGTGATAATCTGATGGCCATTGCCATGCTGATGCGGCGCAGAATAAGGGTGTGAGTGCGCCACCTTCTGTCCATCCACCTCGTGTGTATGCACGAATACCGTACTTCCAATATACAGATAGAGGAAGGCGCAAAGCATCACTGCAGAAAGGATGCGTATGTGCAGGCGATAAGGATGGTGGGATGAAACCATTAGAAGGGAATCAGGTTTAGTCGTTTACCTACAGAAAAGGTAGGAATGATTATTCAGGGTCTAGGCGGTATGTGAAAGAAGTCAGGAAATGTAAGTCTTTAAAGGTGGATGCTATAAACTTGCTTGCGATGGATTTTCGGCTATCGTGCCGTAGGTAAATCTTTTGCACAAAACTTTTGAGCCTCTTGTCGGATTCGAACCAACGACCCCGAGATTACAAATCACGTGCTCTGGCCAACTGAGCTAAAGAGGCGGGTGGGTAAGCTCTCTGCATCGCGCCGCTACAACCAACTACCTTTGCTGCGGTCAAGCCCTGGAGGATTCGAAGGGAGCTGGCCGTACAGCACTTACCCGTATTGCTGTTTTGCGTGTGCAAAGGTAGGGATTATTTTCTTACGAACCAAACTTTTTAGTTTTATTTTTTTTGCAGTAAGATAATTTGTGGCTTTTTGGGGGTCGAAATTGGGGCTTTGCAGCCCGTTTTGATACGTTATCAGGTGTCTGACTGAGGATTTTGGGTAGAATCTAGCCAAGCGTCGATGAGTTTTCGGGCCAAACTGACCTTGCCCGGAATATTGGGCAGTGTCTCACGCGTGAACCAGCCGCCCTTTCGGAGCTCGCTCTCTTGCAATTGCAACTCTCCCCCATCCCATTCTGCCGTGAAACCGACCATAAGGTTGCTAGGGTATGGCCATGGCTGGCTGCCGAAATAGCGAATATTCTTGATGCGACAGCCCGTTTCCTCCAAGACTTCCCGTTGCAGCGCTTCCTCTAGCGTTTCGCCTGTTTCAACGAAGCCTGCCACAAGTCCGTAGTAATCTCCCTTGAAATTGCGCGCCTGTACCATCAGCAGTTCCTTCCCTTCATTGCGGGTGATGGCTACGATGACGGCGAGTGCCAAAGCAGGCCAAAATTCCCGCTGACACTTTGGACATCGTTTGGATATGTCAGTATGTTGCTCTAATAGAGAGCCACACGAACCGCAGTACTTGGTCGTTGCCTCCCAATAGGTCAGTTCGGCCCCTTTCACTACGACCTGATAAATGGATGCAGGCAGTAGGTCGTACGCCTGCCTTATGCCTATCCATTCGTAAGGCGACTGTTGGGGTATTTGGGGAGTGAACACATTTGCAGCCACACACAATTCGCCCGAAGGAGCTGTCAGCGAAAATGAGTGCTGAATAGGCAGGAGGGGAGTATCGCTTTCTGGTAGCTGATACGAAGCCCCTTCTTTTTGAAGTAGGATTTGGGAGTTCTGATATAATAGGTAGTACATTTTCTTGTTGCGGTGAGAATATGGAAAAGGGGCTGTGCGTACACAGCCCCTATATTATTCAGTTGAATTGATTAGACACCGAGGTCCTTGCGGATAGCTTCAACCTTGGCCTTTGCCTTCTCCACCGCTGTGGGGTATTCTTCGGCAGTGGCAATCTGATCCTTGATTTCGCAGTAGAACTTAATTTTTGGCTCAGTGCCGCTCGGACGAACACTAATCTTGGTGCCGTCTGCGCAGAACCATTGCAAAACATTGCTCTTGGCGGGCATGTCAAGCGGCTGCACCTTGCCCTCGCCGTCGGTCGTGGTCAGGGCTTCGTAGTCCTTGGTCAATACAACGGGACTGCCAGCGAGCGTCTTGGGAGCCTTATCGCCGCGGAAATCTTCCATCATCTGCTTGATTTCGTCAGCACCCGTCTTGCCGGGGCGAACTACGTTGATGGTATATTCGTAGCTGAAGCCAAACTCCTTGTAGATGTCCATCAGCAGGTCGTAGAGAGTTTTGCCCTGATCCTTGGCCCATGCAGCAATTTCGCAGATGAGGCAGATGGAGGCGGGAGCATCCTTGTCGCGCACTTTGTCGTAGGGAAGGAATCCGAAGCTCTCCTCGCCACCGCCGATATACTTCTGCTTGCCTTCGCTAAGAGCAATCTCGCGAGCAATCCACTTGAAACCTGTGTAGCAGTCGCGGAGTTCAACGCCTTCCTTCTTGGCCATTTCGGCAATTACTTCGGTGGTTACGATGGTCTTTACGAGGAAATCGCTGTCCTTGAGCGTGCCGAGGGCTTTCTTGTTCTTGATGATGTAGTAAACGAACATCATGCAAGTCTGGTTGCCATTGATAATCTGCCATTCTCCCTTCGGGTCACGGCATACGATGGCGAGGCGGTCGGCATCGGGGTCGGTGGCAACAACGAGGTCAGCATTGAGTTTTGTACCCAACTTCATACCCAAGGTCATGGCTTCGGCGTTTTCGGGGTTGGGGCTGACAACAGTGGGGAAGTTACCATCAACAACCATCTGCTCGGGAACAACATTGATATTCTGGAATCCCCAAGAGCGGAGGCAGAGGGGCACAATCACGCGGCCAGTTCCGTGCATGGCACTATAAACGATGTTGAGGTCCTTTTGGCGAAGGATAACGTCCTGGTCTACCATAGCTTCCTTAACTGCCGTCATGTAGTCGTAGTCCATTTCGCCACCGATAATCTGAATCAAGTCGGGATTGGCTTCGAACTTTACGTCTTCGAGCTTCACCTTGTTCACCTCGTCAATGATACCCTTGTCGTGTGGAGCCAGCACCTGAGCGCCATCGCTCCAGTATGCCTTGTAGCCATTGTATTCCTTGGGATTGTGTGAAGCAGTCACGTTCACGCCTGCCACAGCACCAAGCTGGCGAATGGCGAAGGAGATTTCGGGCGTAGGACGGAGGCTCTCAAAGAGGTAAGCCTTGATGCCATTGGCTGAGAAGATGGCAGCTACGCTTTCGGCAAACATACGGCCGTGGTTGCGACAGTCGTGGCCCACGACAACGCTCTTGCCACCTTCGGGGAAGGCTTTGTTGATATAATTGGCGAAACCCTGCGTGGCCATACCGACTATATATTTGTTCATACGATTGGTGCCAGGGCCCATAATGCCGCGGAGTCCGCCAGTTCCAAATTCCAGACTGCGATAGAAGGAGTCAATCAATTCGGTGGGGTCTTCAGCTGTGAGCATAGCTTTCACAGCTTCCTGCGTTTCTTTGTCAAAAAGCGGATTGGTAGCCCATTCCTGGGCAACAAGTTCGCATTGTTTACGTACATCTTGAGTGTCCATAATAGTATTGAGGTTTTTTGGGGGGTTATAATTATGCTTGCAAATGTACTACTTTTTTGTTGAAGCAACAATGTATAGGGCGATGCTAAAATTTACCCTTTTGCTTTAATCATAAAGAATGCTGCGAGAGCAAGAGCAAGAATTGTCAGCAACAGGAAAAACCAACGCAACCAGTTCGGACGAGATTTTTTGTCAGTATCAACAATTTTAGGATTCGTCTCATCCTGTTGTGTGGTAGAATCAGATTGGATTTCAGATTTCATAGAAGTGCCACTCACCTCTGTCACTTCAATCAAATAGGCACTATTGTTGTCACGCGTGTCTCGTTGCAGAGCTTCCTGTTTAAGTTTTTCCAGACGTTTTTCCAAAGGCAGTTTTTCTGTGAGGATTTGGCAGAGGTCGTCCTCCAGTTTTTCTATAACTCCATCCGAACAAAGAAAGAACAGATCGCCTTTACGCACATCTGTTAGTACCTTGAACGTGGCCTTTGCGGGAAGTTCCTGATGCGGCTGAATGGCACGTGTGATGATATTGCGATGTGGATAGGTTTTGGCTTGCTCTTCGGTGAGTTCGCCTATTGCCACCAAATCATTTACAAGAGAATGGTCGCGCGTTTGAAATACGACACCCTGCTCTGGGCGCACCTGATACACACGACTATCGCCAATATGGGCAACCAATACACCATCCGTACACAGGGCAAGAAAGGTAAGCGTTGTACCCATTTTTCTTATCGAATCGGATTTATCCAACAAATCCAATTGTTGATAGGTTTCTTGCAGCGCCTTTTCGAAGGCATTCTGCATTTCAGAAGTGGTGCCGAGCGGTTGTTGCGCAGTCAGACGCCCCATGGTTTCCGCTACGCATGCACTGGCCACTTCACCGTTTTCGTGTCCGCCCATGCCATCGCAAACCATAAAGACCCTTGTATCGGCTGTCGCATTTCCTTTGAGTGGAAAAAGGGAGTCTTCTTGATTTTCTTTTTTGCCAACTGCAGCATAGCAGCATGGAGAAGCAATAGTAATTCTCATGATGATGGATGATTCAAAGGCGAGGTCCTATGCAATTAGATTTATTTGCAGATAGGCTTTCCATATTACATACATATATTTGAAGGACTATTTGCGAAGAAAACTAATTGATAGGACCTTACCATTTATTGTTTATCCGCCGAAGTTATCGTACATAATGCTTTCGGGCTCTACGCCTAAGCCGTCAAGCATATTGACTACAGCCTTGGACATCGGGCCAGGACCACACATGTAATATTCAATGTCTTCGGGAGCCTCGTGGTTCTTGAGGTAGGTCTCGTACATCACTTGGTGAACGAAGCCTGCTGTGTAGGGAACACCTGCTGCATCGGCTGCGGGGTCGGGACGGTCAAGGGCGAGGTGGAAGTGGAAATTGGGGAATTCTTTTTCCAGACCGTGGAAGTCTTCGAGATAGAATACTTCGTTGAGCGCGCGGGCTCCATAGAAATAGTGCATTTCGCGGTCGGTCGTCTTGAGGGTCTTGGCCATGTGCATGATTTGTGCACGAAGCGGAGCCATACCTGCGCCACCGCCTACCCAAATCATTTCTTTCTTGGAATCGAAGTGGGGATGGAAATCGCCGTAGGGGCCGCTCATAATTACCTTGTCGCCAGGCTTGAGACTGAAGATATAGGAAGAAGCGATACCAGGATTGACATCCATAAATCCGCTACGGTCTGCCTTGAAGGGAGGTGTGGCAATACGCACGGTGAGCATGAACACGTTGCCTTCCGCAGGATAGTTGGCCATGGAGTAGGCACGAATGGTGGGCTCTGTATTGACGCATTTGAGAGGGAAGAGGCCGAACTTCTCCCAAGCAGGCAGATATTCTTCTCCGATAAGAGATTTGTCGAAATCCTTGTCGTAGTCAATAGAGAAGGTAGGAATCTTAATCTGAGCGTACGAGCCTGGGATAAAGTCCATCTGTGCGCCTTCGGGGAGCTGAACCTTAAACTCTTTGATAAAGGTTGCCACGTTCTTGTTGGAAATAACGGTACATTCGTATTCCTTCACGCCCATTACAGAATCGGGCACGGTGATGGAAAGGTCGCCCTTAACTTTGCACTGGCATCCCAGACGCCAGTTTTCCTTCACCTGTTTGCGGGTGAACTGGCCTCGCTCTGAATCCAGAATTTCGCCGCCGCCTTCGTTTACCTGGCATTTGCACTGTCCGCAGCTACCTTTACCGCCACAAGCAGAAGGAAGATAGATGTCGTTAGCAGCCAGAGTGCTCAACAGACTGCCTCCCTGCTCCACGCTTATTGTGTCTTTCCCATTGATGGTGATATTGACGTTGCCCGAGGGAGAGAGGTATTTCTTGGCAACCAGCAGAATGGTTACCACGAGGAGTATAATCACGAGGAATACTCCGATACTTGACAATATGAGATTGATATCCATTGTTTATTGCTGTGTATTGCTAATGATTAGATATTCAGACCTGAGAAGCACATGAAGGCCATAGCCATCAGACCTACGGTGATGAAAGTGATGCCGAGGCCCTGCAAGGGCTTGGGCACATCTGTGTAGGCCATTTTTTCACGAATAGCGGCAAGGGCTACGATGGCGAGCAACCAACCGATACCGCTACCGAGGGCATAGACGAAAGCATCGCCCACGCTGCCGATATACTGGCTGCTGTTGGGGTCCATGCCAATACGCTGTTGCATGAAGAGGCTGGCACCCATGATAGCGCAGTTTACTGCAATCAGGGGGAGGAAGATACCCAGAGCGGCATACAAGGAAGGCGAGAAGCGTTCTACTATCATCTCGACCAGCTGCACCATACCTGCAATGACGGCAATGAAGAGAATGAACGAGAGGAAGGAGAGGTCAACTCCATCCACCAACTGGTTGGGACCAAGCACCTTGGTCTGAAGCAGATAGTCAACAGGCACTGTTATAATCAGCACGAACGTGACAGCTACACCCAGACCGAGCGCAGTCTTGACGTTCTTGGAAACTGCTAAGTAGGAGCACATTCCCAAGAAGAAGGCAAATATCATATTGTCCACAAAGATGGAGCGGACAAAGAGACTAAGCATTTGTTCCATAATAATTGGTATTTTGTGGTTTGCAGGCTTGACAGAAAACTATCCAGCCTGTGGAAATGTGTTTACTACTTCTTTGCTTTATGATCGTTATAGGCGCGGTGTCCCCAGATGATACAGCCGACAAGAATCAGGGCCATTGCGGGCATGGTCATCATACCATTGTGTACGTACCAGCCGCCGTTGGCTTCGAGCATACTCTCGGGGATGATGGGGAAGCCGAGCAATGTGCCAGCACCGAAAAATTCGCGAACGGCTCCTACGGCAACAAGAATCCAGGCGTAACCCAGACCGCTACCAACGCCATCAAGGAAGGACTCCCAAGGACCATTCTGCATGGCAAAGGCTTCGAGACGGCCCATCAGAATACAGTTCGTAATAATCAGACCGACATAGACGCTCAGCTGTACGCTCACATCGTAGGCAAATGCCTTGAGCACCTGGCTCACGAGGGTTACGAGTGTTGCCACTACGACCAACTGCACGATGATTCGGATGCGGTTGGGAATAGTCTTGCGCAGGAGCGACACAATCACGTTGGCAAAAGCCGTAATCACTGTAACCGACAATCCCATCACGATGGCGGGTTCAAGCTGTGCAGTCACAGCCAGCGCCGAACAGATACCCAGCACCTGTACGGCTACGGGGTTGTCGATGTTGAGCGGATTCATAAATGCCGCTCTATTTTCTTTGGAGAATAATTGGCTCATAAGTTTTTATATTGGGTAAGCGAAAGAGAGGCCCTGCGGACTATTCCTTTATATATAATAAGGAGTGGTTTTCAACGCGAGGAACATTTGAATTAGGTGTGCTCCCCTATCCTGCTGGCCATTCGCTTACTGTGTTACATCAACTATCTGTTTGCGCGAAGAAATTTATCGTATGCCTGAAGGCCGTTGGTAACCATATCTGCCACACCATTGCTGGTGAGCGTTGCACCTGTGATGCCGTTCACTTGGATATGTTCCTTGCCAGGTTCCACTTTGCCGTTTTTCACAACGGTAAGGTCAACCTGCTGACTGGTGGAATCTGCATACAGCTTCTTGCCCTTGAACGAATCCTGGAACTTTTCTTCGGCAATCAAGGCACCAAGACCAGCCGTTTCGCTTTCATGAGAGAAGTAGGCACCATAGACGATGGCTTCCTTGGTATTCTTCACAGCCACATAACCCCAGAGGCCGCCCCAAAGTCCGCGTCCTGTCATAGGAACTACGTAGAGGGTGTCGCCCTCAACGGCGCAGCGATAAATGGGCATGTTTTCGGGCGTTACATCTTTATTGGCAACGGTGAATCCTGCCTTATCTTTCTCTGTGCCTTCGTTGAGAACCTTGCCTTCGGCATTGATAATCATATCTGCCAGCACAACCTCGTTGTACTTTGCTTCAACAGCGTCGTTTGATTCGAGGTGGCGGATATTCAAGGCGCCGAGAATCTGCTTCTTCTTGTCCAGTTCGACGTTCTTTTCCTGCGTAGGTTTCAAGCTGGAAGATACGAACGCGAGGAGAAATGCTACGACAACCACCATAATGGAGGCGTAGGCAATCGTATAAGTATTGCTATTGGTATTCATAATCTTTCGTTCGTATTATATTAGGCATTTGTTTTCATACGGCGCAGACGCTTGTTGATATTACTCTGTACGAAGCAGTAGTCAATAGCGGGAGCAAACATATTCATGAAGAGAATGGCGAGCATCATACCTTCGGGATAACCGGGGTTGAGCACGCGGATTGTAATGGCAAGGGCACCGATGATAAAGCCGTAGATGTATTTGCCCTGTTCGGTGCGACAGCTCGTGACGGGGTCGGTTGCCATAAACACAGCACCAAAGCAGAAACCGCCTGCTGCAAGATGATTCCACCAAGGCATTTCTGCCACGGCGTTATTTTCAAGGCCGATGACATTGAACAGGAAACCAGCCAATGCTCCTCCAAGGAACACCATGCTCATTGTCTTCCAAGAAGCAATACGTGTGAGCAGCAGAATGGCGGCACCGATTGCGATGGCAATCACGCTGGTTTCACCGATACTACCAGGGATAAGTCCGACTACAAGGTCTGTAAATTCTGTCTTACTTGCTATGCCTGCAGCAGCTTCACCCAACGGCGTGGCCTTCGTCATAGCATCTACGGTGAGGTTATTGCCAAGGCCGAAGAAACTCTCAGAGGCCACCCAAACCTTATCGCCACTCATGCTCGTGGGATAAGCAAAGAAGAGGAAGGCGCGGGCAATCAAGGCGGGGTTGAAGATATTCATACCGGTTCCACCATAGATTTCCTTGGCAAAGATAACGCTGAAGGCTACGGCCAAAGCCAACATCCACAAGGGACAACCCACAGGCACAATCATAGGAATGAGAAGACCCGTAACGAGATAGCCTTCCTGAATTTCTTCTTTCTTCCATTGTGCCACTATAAATTCAATGCCCAGACCAACACCATAGGACACGATAATCTTGGGCAACATCACCAACAAACCATAGCCGAACATCTCGAAGAAGGAGGCATCTACGCCAGCGGCTTGGTAGTTCTGGTAACCGATATTGTACATTCCAAAGAACAAAGCGGGGAGCAGCGCCAGCACAACGACCGACATAATTCGCTTTGAGTCGATGGAATCATGAATGCTCACTCCTGTTCGTGCGGTCGTATTGGGGACAAAAAGGAAGGTCTCCATACCATCGAACACGGATTGAAAGGCGTGCAACTTGCCGCCCTCCTCGAAGTGAGGCTTCACCTTGTTCAAAAAATTACGTAACATGAATATTCTGTTTTGTTTTAAGGATTCCAGGTATAAAACTTTGGTTTCGCTAACTGCTTGAAATGACAGCTACCAGTTCTTTACTGATTGCATATCATATCGCACATTGCGCAGGCAGCGAGCTACCAGGGAAGTTTCTGATTAAGCGTTCTCCTTGCGCAGGATGTCCAGGCCCTCGCGCACGATACGCTGGAGTTCAAGTTTGGAACTATCCACAAACTCGGCCACAGCAAAGTCTTCGGGGGCCACTTCGTAGATACCCAATTGCTCCTGACGGTCAATGTCGCCTGTAATAATGGCCTTGACAAGGTAGCCAGCGTAGATATCCATAGGGAATACGCGGTCGTACTCTCCGCTCATAATCATGTGGCGCTCGCCTCCCTTGATGCGGCAATCAGGTGCATAGCTTTTCTTGCTGCCCAGCAACCACGAGAAGTAACTGCGGTTCGTTGAGAACTGGTCCAAGCGCGGCATCGCCCAACCAAAAAGTTCGTTGACATCGTCGCCTTCGGGCAGAACGCACACCTCGGTTACCATAGCGCTGAGATAACCTTCCAAATCTGTTTTTTCGCCTACCAATGGATTACCATTGATAATACGCTGATTGCTGGTAGATTTTTTCAGCTTGCCAGCGAGTACATCCTTCAGGGGAGCGCCAATTACTGTGTCCAGATAAGCAGGATTCTCCACCTCGCTACCAGCAACGGCGATACGACGTGTGAAATCAACCATACCCTGACGGAGCAGGCGACCCATCATAACAACTACTTCAGGACCAACAGTCCAAACGATTTCACCCTTATTGACAGGAGAAACGCGGTTGATATGAACGCCTACGTTGCCTGCGGGATTCGGACCAGAGAACACGCTCACCTGTGCACTGTCAAGGGGCAGAATGGGTGTGTTGATCTGCTCGGGCGAAATGCCTACATAAACCTTGGCCAATTTCTCCAACAGCGCAATACCCGACTTGAAATCAGCCTCTTGTCCTTTTACGATAAAGGAAAAGTCCGCAGCAAGCGGCATCTTCGAGAAGGTGGAAACAAAGACTGCCTTTGGCAAATCTGTCGGACAAGCCACTACGTCATAGGGACGCTGGCGGAAGAATGCAAACAGACCGCTATTTAGCAGTAACTGCAATGCTTCTTCGCGAGTGGCAGGCTGGAAACCAGCCTTGACCAGTTGCACGCGCTGCATCTTGCCATCGCTTTCCACCTCCACACGGAGGATGCGGCGACGCTCACCGCGCACAACGGCTTTCACCTTTCCGCTGATGGGACTACAAAACTTGATTTGCTCAGTGGCTTTGTCCACAAAAAGTGCAGAGCCTACCTGAACCTCTTCGCCTTCCTTGACTACCATCTTTGGCGTAATGCCATGGAAATCAGCAGGCATCAGTGCATACACGTTGGAAGGCGCCACAACGGACACCTCCTGCGCTGCAACGCCCTGGAGGTTGAGGTCTAAACCTTTTTTGATTTTGTACAAATTATCCATTAGAGATATGATATAAATTTTCTTTTGGCAACACCAAGAGAGAGGCGGCAGAATGGCTGTAGAAACTAAGAATAGGGGTTCAACAAGATTGAAGATGCCATTGCCAAACTCATAAAATTCCTTGCAAAAATACATTTTTATTTCTGAAATTCTCTGATTTAGTTAACTATTTTTTGAATACGCTCCGTTTTAGATTGTTGCACGTCTTTATTCTATGCTTTATAGATTGTTGATAACTATTTGTTTATGCAATATTGCTAAAGTATCTTTTCAGTGATATGTTAGAGGTGGGCTCTATAACTTAGTTTCAATGCAAGGCAGATTTCCTTTCCTGCTTAGATACCTTTCCGACTCTCGCACCGTATCTTTTTGTTTTTCATACGGTCACGTAGCCCGCTACGATCCTTTATGGAAAACAGAATTTATGGTACGATTGCCGCGAATACATCGCAAAGAAAATTACAGTACCCACCCTTAACAACGCGCCGATTTTCCGCGAATCTATCGTATTTTTTGATTTCGCAGAACTGCAAACTCACAACAAAAATCGACTCGCGCATCACATGAATCGAGCAAACTTTTTGAAAGCAACGAAAGCTGAGGAATCCGTCAGCACTCCTAAGTTCGACGGTCGAAAAACAAACGCCCCCACCAGCATTGGATAATACGTAAAAGAATCCTGCGAAGACACTCCGCGCATCGAGCCAGTGAGAGGTGGCTTCGTGAGGCGAAAAAAACGAGGTCTTGAGAGAGGTGCGAAAAAGTGCCGACTTCCCGTTTATTTATGGGGCTTTTCCGTTGCAAAATCCCACATCCTCACTGTTTCAAGCGCATGAAACAACTGTTTCAGGCGTATGAAACAACTGTTTCAGGCGTATGAAACAACTGTTTCAGGCGTATGAAACAACTGTTTCAAGCGTATGAAACAGCTGGTTCAAAGTAGATAGCACTGGGAATATCCCTTGCTGAAACAGAATTGTGAGGAATTGCAATAGGAATTCCCTATGTAGGTTTCTGTATAAGTAGGTTCTAAAACACAAAAAAAATACGGTGAGAGAGGTGTAAAGGTATTCAAGTTAGATACTAATCCAAGATTCCATTGATATTACTTTATTGAACCCAGCTTATCTAAGATGGCATTTCTTTAACCTTCTCAGAATTTCAGCTTCTCCCCCGACAACCCCTCGGGCAACCTTGAGAAATCGCTTAAATCGCTTGAAAATGGGCTTAATGGGCGTTTCGTTAGAAAAATGTTCCTCGTTAGCGAGCGAGAATCGAAAGGATTTTGTACTTTTGCCTAGATTTAGAGAATTAGGACCTTATGGCTCGTTTCTTTGTTCATCCCCCTACCCTTTGCAAACGAATATTCAATCAATTTTTCACATTATAAATGGAAACAACAGACAAAATCATCCCGATTAATATCGAGGAGGAAATGAAGACCTCGTATATTAATTACTCCATGTCGGTGATTGTGGCTCGTGCACTCCCAGATGTGCGTGACGGATTCAAACCCGTACACCGCCGCATCCTGTATGGTATGCTGGGTCTCGGCAATACGCACGACAAACCCACGCGTAAGTCGGCCCGTATCGTCGGTGATGTACTGGGTAAGTATCACCCCCACGGCGATAGTAGTGTGTATGGCGCCCTTGTGCGTATGGCACAGGATTGGGCAATGCGCTACACACTTGTAGAAGGTCAAGGTAACTTCGGTTCGATGGACGGCGACTCCGCTGCTGCTATGCGTTACACCGAAGCCCGTCTAAGCCTGGTCGGCGAAGCCATGATGCAGGATTTGGAGAAGGAAACCGTAGATATGGTGCCCAACTTCGACGACTCACTGCAGGAACCCACCGTCATGCCAACGCGCATCCCCAATTTCCTCGTGAATGGTGCGAGTGGTATTGCCGTAGGTATGGCCACCAACGTGCCCACCCACAATCTGGGCGAGGTCATTGACGGCTGCGTGGCCTATATCAACAACCCCGACATAGACATTGAGGGATTGATGGAGTATGTCAAGGCCCCCGACTTCCCCACGGGTGGATATATCATGGGCATGCAGGGTGTCAGAAGTGCCTACGAAACTGGTAAGGGTCGCGTCATTATGCGCGCGCGTACGGATATAGAAAATGGTACGCTCCACGACAAAATTGTGGTGAGCGAGATTCCCTACGGTGTCAACAAGGCAGAGCTCATCAAGAGCATTGCCGATTTGGTAAACGAAAAGCGAATTGATGGCATCAGCAATGTCAACGATGAATCCGACCGCGATGGCATGCGTATCGTTGTTGATTTGAAGCGCGAAGCCAATGCCAACGTTGTGCTCAATAAGCTGTTCAAGATGACAGCCCTCCAGACGAGTTTCCCCGTCAACTGCATTGCCCTCGTGCACGGACGTCCGAAAATGCTTACCCTCAAGGATTGCATTCGCCACTTCGTTGAGCATCGCCACGACGTTGTGATTCGCCGTACCCGCTACGACCTGCGCAAGGCACAGGAGCGCGCACATATCCTTGAAGGTTTGATTATCGCCTCCGACAATATTGACGAAGTGGTGCACATCATCCGCGCTTCTAAGAATCCACAGGAAGCTATGAAAGCCTTGATGGAACGTTTCAATCTCGACAACCTCCAAGCCAAAGCTATCGTGGATATGCGCCTGGCGCAGCTGACCAATATGCAGCAAGAGAAACTGCACGATGAATTTGACGAGTTGCAACGCAAGATTGCCTACTACGAGCAGATTCTGAGCGACGACGAACTCTGCAAGAAGGTTATCAAAGACGAACTCATCGAAGTAAAGCAGAAATATGGCGATGAACGCCGCACCGAAATTCGCCTCTCCAGCGAGGAATTCAATCCCGAAGATTTCTATGCAGACGACGAAGTGGTTATCACCATCAGCCGTTTGGGATATATCAAACGCACGCCGCTGGCCGACTTCCGCGTTCAGTCCCGCGGCGGTGTGGGCAGCAAGGGCGGTAGCACCCGCGATGAAGATTTCATTGAATACATCTATCCCGCCACGATGCACAACACCATGCTCTTCTTCACGGCAAAGGGTCGCTGCTACTGGCTCAAGGTGTACGACATCCCCGAAGGTGGCAAGAACAGCAAGGGACGCGCCATCCAGAATATGCTCAACATCGAGCCCGATGATGCCATCAACGCCTGCTTGCATATCAAGAAACTGGCCGATGCCGAATTCTGCCAAAGCCACTATGTGCTCTTCGCCACTAAGAATGGTGTCGTCAAGAAAACACGCCTGACAGAATATTCCCGTCCCCGCACAAACGGTGTCAATGCAATTTCAATCCGCGAGGATGACCGCGTAGTAAGCGTCTGCCTGACCAATGGCTCGGACGAGATTATTATGGCCAACAAGAATGGCCGCGCCATCCGTTTCAACGAAGATGCTGTACGGCCCATGGGCCGAACGGCCACTGGCGTGCGCGGTATGACTCTGGATGCTGATGGCGATGAACTGGTAGGCATGATTTGCATCAACGACCTGGAACGCGAAAGCGTACTCGTGGTTAGCGAAACTGGCTACGGCAAGCGCTCGGCCATTGAGGACTATCGCAAGACAGGACGCGGCGGCAAGGGTGTGAAGACGCTCAACATCACAGAGAAAACGGGCAAGGTGGTAGCCATCAAGGCCGTGACCGACGACAACGACCTGATGATTATCAACAAGAGCGGCATCACCATTCGTCTGCGCCTCTCCACCGTTCGCGTGATGGGCCGAGCCACCCAGGGTGTGCAGCTTATCAACCTCACCAAACGCGGAGATTCCATCGGTAGCGTCTGCCAAGTAAACGCCGAAGAGGAAGAAAACGCGGAAATCGAGGTTCAAGACCCCGAAACTACGGAGACTGCCCTCAATAATGAGCAAATGCCTTCCACTGAAAGCGAGAACTAATTCAAATAACCCCAAATAACTAACAACATGAGAAAGACACTTTGTACGATGGCCTTGGCCCTGACAGGTTGCCTCGCCATCAACGCACAAAACAATGCCATCTTCAAAGCAGATGAGCTTCTTACAAAGAATGATGTCAATGGAGCAATCACCCTGCTTGAAAGCGCTATGGAGAATCCCAAGACAACAAAGTATGCTGACGTCTATCGTAAGGCTGCAGAGGTTTCTACGCAAATCTTCCTGCCCGAGCTGCAAATGGCTGCTCAGAACATGCCTTTCGACACCGTTCGCTTCTGCACGTACCTCGACAAGAGTATTTCCTACTTCCTCAAGAGCCATGAGTACGACGTAACTCCCGATGCCAAAGGTAAGGTAAAGTCAAAATATGACGCTCCGAAACCGCCCATGAAGTCCAACCGCGAGTACGTGATGATGTTCATCGACTATTATTTCCACGCTGGATATTTCCAGAGCTTGATGGGAAATACCGATGAGTCTGTGAAGTACTTCGAGAAGTTCATGCAGTTGCCCCAGAACCCTATCTTCAACGACGCTCAGCGCGATACCATCTACCAGGCCAACAAGAAGGTGTACATGCAAGCCGCTCAGAACCTCGCACGCATCCATTACACCAATAAGAATTGGGGTAAGGCCATCGAATATGCCAATATGGGCCTGAAAGGTGACGAAAACAAGCGCGATATGTACATCATCAAGATGAATAGTTTTAAGGAACAGGGCGATAGTATTGCTTACAAGAACGCCCTCAAAGAAGCTGCGTTCGAGAGTGGCGACCCCATTTTCATGCAGAACCTGCTGTACACCTACATGACCGAAGAAAATGTGACTGAGGCAGAAGCCGTGGCCAACGAATTTGTTTCGAAGGATCCCAACAACAAGTCTGCTTGGTACATGAAGGGATGTATCTATCTCAACATGAAAAAGGACTATGCTGCTGCTCGTGAATGCTTC
>SFID01000112.1 GCA_004555425.1 Bacteroidales bacterium | reverse complement strand
ACCGACCTATAACCCACAATCCCCGACCAAATGAACAACGAAGAAGCAGCAAGCCGAAACGACAGCAGCAAGCCGAAACGACAGCAGCAAGCCGAAACGGTTAAACGGCTTTTGTTAAGCCGCCCCCGCTCGCTCGCCGAATTACGTTTTAACGGAATTGATGATCCGGGCGAAGTGATAGCGAGATTGAAAAGGCGCGGTTATAAAATCATTTCGTTATGGCGTAAACACATAGACGGAAGCCGATATAAAATTTATTACTTATCCTCAAAACAGCCTCAACAGCAAAAACAATGATAACCCGGAACACCAAAAGCGAACCCACCAACCGACAGCGGCAGGAAGCCGCCGCCGAATACACGCCCGAAATGCTAAAGGGCGCGAAATATGAGCATTTCAAATTCTCTATTGAATGGCTCGCGGAATGTGAGCGACAGCCCACAACGGAACAGAACACAGCACTATATTACGCAATAGTGTTTTACGGACTTGGAGAAAAAGAGCCGCAGGGATTAAGCCCCGAAGCAATGGAGTATTTTAACAGAGAGATACGCCCCGAACTCGACCGTCAGCATAAGCGGCTTAATGAGGGTAAACAACTATGAAAAAGGAAGCCCCCGACAACAAAGGCGGTTTTATATTTCGTTTCGATTGGGCGGCGGCACTTTTGGAAATGCCCCCCGAATTGCGGCTAAAAATCAATGACGCAATTTTTCTTTATGTATTGAACGGCGAAGAACCAACCGACCCGGTTGTTAAATTCTCGATGTTTCCACTTATAAGAGCAGACCTTGACCGCACCGCACAAAAATACGCCGATGTATGCGAGAAGCGCAGAGAGGCAGGGAGGCGCGGAGGGAAAAAGGGAAACAAAGCAACCGCAGAACCCGAAGCCCCGGACGGCTCGGCGATGGATGAGGAGGAAGCCACCCCGAAACCTCAACGCAAAGCAGCCCCGGCACGTCTCGCGCCGCCCTCGGTTGATGAGGTGCAACAATACATAACCGCGCAGGGCTACGCAGTCAATGCCGCTAATTTCGTGGATTTTTACGCCTCGAAAGGCTGGAGAGTAGGCAACAATCCAATGAAAGATTGGAAAGCCGCCGTAAGGACTTGGCAGCGCAGGGAACAGGAACACCCCACCGCGCCGACCTCGGCAGCCGGAAGCCCGGCGCAGTTTACCCCGAATGAGCGCGGCGAAGTCAACGTCTGCGGAATTATCGTAAAACTCGGATATGGGGAACGGATAGACGCGAATGGGCGGCGCACTTATGGCAATGGCAGAATAACCGTACCACAGGACGCGCCGCGCCGCCCGGCAGACGATTACGAATGGAGCGACCCTTACAATAAATGGGTTTATAATTGCATTTAACCCCCTCGGTTATGGCTATTATTGAAATGATACCGCCCGAATATTGGGCGCGGATGAGGGAGGAGTTAAACGCCCTCGATCCCTCGGAACTTGCGCGGATCGCCGCAGAAACGGAAGCCAACGCCGCCACCTCAACGGCTTGCATGAAGCGCAGGGAAACCCCGGCGGAACGCTCGGCACGGATAGCAGCCGAATACGATGCCGCGATAACTCGGAGGCAGGAGCAAATGAAGCTCGAAGCGGCGGCGGCTCGGAGGCTCACGCCCGAATATCAAGAAGCGCAACGCAGGGCGGCGGAAAAGCGCAGAGCCTTACGCGATGCCGACCCGACCCCACGGAAGCCCCCCGGCAGACCTCGCGCACCCACTGACGGAATGACCCCGGAGGAGATAGCCAGACGCGAGAGGATGCGGCAGACCTCGGCAGTATACCGCGAAAGATGCAAAGAGGCTGAACGGCTCGCCAAAGAACGGCGCAGACGCGCACAGGAAGCCCCACAGAGCCACGCGGACACCTCGGCGGCACAATCCCCCACGAATGACAATTAAAGCCCACAGAGGGCAAAAACGGACAAAATAACACCCAAAAACCAAAGCAATGAAGAAGCAATTTAACTACGGCGACGGTATAATTACCGTTGACACGACCAACGGCAAAACGACCGTGAACGTTACCGATGCGGACGGCGAAAGCGTAACCCTCGACGAATACAACCCCGCCGGAGAACTGACCGAAGCGCAAAAGGAGGCTATTAGCCGCCGTTTCGGAGAGGGCAACGGAAACGAACAACCCTTTTAATCCCGGCACAGATGGAAGCACAGGAAGCACCCCAGCGGCTTAAAATAGCCGATCGCCCCCACCTCGCCCGGAGATGGAAGCAGGGAGCGGCAGAACTCGCACAGACCGCCAACCGCCTCGCCGACCTTTACAGAGGCTTACAGATAGGCGAATTTACAGCCGATGCCCTCGCGGACGTTTACGCCACAGGAGGCGCGGAGGCTCGCCGCCGATATATCGAAGCCGCCAAAGAGGACGCGGCAAAGGTACGCAGCCACGCGATACGCACCCAAATCGAACAGGAGGCGGAGCAATGGCGCACACCCTTTGCGGAAGCCGCACGACAGGCGAAAGAGAGCGCGGAACGGAGCGGCGGCGATACCCGGCAATTACTCGATTTCCTGACCCTCGGCAGCGATGGGCGGTTTACCGTCTCGGAAGATGCGGCGCGGCTGATAGACGAAGCCACGGCGGTTTATCTTACCGACCCGGAGGAGATAGAGAAGTACCGCCAACACCTCGCGGCTGTTGATGCCCTAAACGCCTTTTTTGAGGACGGAGCGACCGCCCCGGTATTGTGGTACAGCGTTTTTGAGATGGGCACAGATGGGCGCGTAAAAATCCCCTCGGCAGGCGTTAATTACGCTTACTTGCTCGCACAGAGGAAACGCAAAGAGGGAGCGGAAGCAGTAGCCCCCGAACCTCGCCCGATGGCAGAGCCGGAGACCGCAGAGCCACGCCCCGAACTGACGCAGCACAACCGCGCCAAATCCACCGCGCCCCGAATGGTAAAAGGGATTTCCAAAGAACCCGACCAACGCAACAGGGGCGCGGAGTTACGCGCAGGGAAGCACCACGCAAGCCCGGACAGCCCCGAATAAACCACCTTAACCCCCTAACTACTGAGGCCACAACAGGGCGGCGAATGACGGCACAAAAGCCCGATTTTGCCGCCCTCGCTTTATACCCTCGACAGCCCCAAAGAACTAACTTAAAACTAACAAAGAACTAAAGCGGAACTAAAGCGGAACTAAAGCGGAACTAAAGCAAGAACTAAAGCGGAACTAAACTCAATCTAAACAATGACGATGTGTAATTTATTGATTTTATTGATATTAAGCAAAACAAGCAAATGCAAACAAAACAAGCAAATGCAAACAAAACAAGCAAATGCAAACATTATAATATAACATAATGTAATGTAATGTAATTGTTATACTCCCTTACGGTCGTATGAACAAACAAAAAAAGAACTCTAAAGAGTTACAAAAAGCGCACCGACACGGCGCACTTTTACCCCTCAAAAATTCGGTTTAGGTTGAATATCGCCGCTAACGCGGAAATATCGCCTTACAATCTTGGCGAACCTCGACAGCCGGAGCAGACCGACAGCCGCCGACAGAGACAGGGCGAAAGGAAGAACCCCACGACCGAAACAGGACGCGCCGACTTCGACAGCCGGAGACCGCACGCATACGCGCATAGGTACACCCACCACGGCAGGGCTGACCGTCGGACCCTCGCCCGATGTCTCGGCGATGAGGCACACCCGGAGCGATGGCAGGACGGCACGACATCCCCAACGATGAGGAGGCGGCAGGGAGACCACGAAAAGCAAACACAAATAAACCGAACAGAGCCACGGAAACGGCGCAAATTTCGCGTTTATCCCCTCGGACGGTAAAACATACCACCCCGACCCACGAAAGCCAACAGAGCGCACCGCAGATGGCAAAACGGCGATGTTTGGGGATTGCCACCGCTCACGGCTCGGCGATGAGGTAAGGCGAGAGGACAAAACAAAGGGCGCAGCCGCCCCGAAGCGACCACGCCCACCCGATTGGTTAACCCCGACCGAAGCAGGGCAACCGATGGAAACCCGAAACACGACCGGGAACACCGCCGCAAAGGTAACGAAAAATCCGCAGACCACGAAACGACCGCCGGGAATGATGGGCGAGATCTCAACGCCCACCGCTCGCCCGGCTTGCTATCCGGCGAACCCCGAACCCTCGGCAGACAGGCGGCAGACCTCAACCCCGAAAATCCCCCGTTTTTTGCCAAATTCGCTCGATTTCGCAAACCGCAGGAGCGACCCACAACGGAGAATAGCCCTAAAACGCGCAGAAACGCCCCTATTTTCCACGATAACCCCGAAAATAATAAAGAGTACCACCCGACCCAACAAACGCCGTCAAATCGCCTTAAAATGCGTTTTGTGATTTTGAGGTAATCACGCCGCCCCCCCGGAAGATGCCGGAAGCAGGGGCGGCGGCTTGCCACGCTTGCGCCCTCGCACACACATACGCGACCCCCGACACCTCGCCCGGATGAGAGACCGACACCCAACAAGCAAAACAAGCAAATGCAAGCAAATGGTAGCAAATGCTTAACCGACCGAAAGCAGAACCGCCACCGAACCCACGACAGGAACGGCGGCGGCGATGGCTCGGCGATGTCGGACGGCTCAACCCTCGGAGGCAGGGGAAGCGGAGCAGCCCCCGACCTCGGACGGATGCAGGGCGATGGGCTTGCCGCAATAGGGGCAGTTGATAACCCCCTCGGCAGGAGCGGCGAACAATGCCGAAACCTCGACACCCAACGCCGCCGCGATTTTTTCTAACGTGCCGATTGTGGTATTACCGTTAATCGCCTTGGACAATCCAACGCGGGAAATGCCAATGCGCTCGGCTAACTCACTTTGCGTTAATCCTTTTTGCTTGCAAAGTTCCTTAATCCTTAAATCATTCATAATTGTAAACATTTTGTTAACACCGTGCAAAGGTACGAATAAACAATGAGTTATCAAAATAACCAAAGATGAAAAGAAAAAGTTTACAAAATTTTTGACAATTGAAAACTTATAGTTAACTTTGCCCCCGAAAATGATAACAAAGAGTTTACAATTTATGGCACGACCTAAAAAACAGCCCTCGCCCCTCGCTTATCCCTCGGCTTGGATAAACCGCAATTTTCGCATTAAGGTTTACGGACTCGCCCCCGATGGCGCAAAGGTTAACACCCTCGTAGGAGTAGCCGGAGCGGTTGCGATGCTCGGCGTTGACACCCTCAACGACATATTGCGCCGCGCCGCCTCGATGCCCGGCGATGTCTACAAACGCAAATTGCGCAGGGGCTTGCAGGTAAGTTTTTACGGCAAATGAGCCACCGCAGACAGCAAAACAAAATGAATTATAAACCAAATACTAAACATTTCCCGATTATGGAAACAACGAAACAGCAGGGCGCAGCCCTCGGAACAGCCTCGACCACCGAACCCACGGCATCGGATTTTAACCGCTATCTCGCGGAGGCTGTGCAGCAATGGGGAACGGTAACACTTAACGGCGTTATGGATTACGATGAGACGGTAATAACGACCCTCGCCACCGTCGGAGACCTCGGCAATTATATGCCGATTTCGGCCAACCGCCTCGCCGACCTTATGGACGTAGTTAACGAATACGCCGTAACCGCTTGCACGATGGACAGGCAGGGCAAAGCCAACCGCGCCCACGAAACATTAACGCGCCTAATCTCGCTTTACTTGAATGTTACGGAGAGGAGGCAGGAACTTTTCAGCCTCGCAAGCGCAGCCTCCCAATTTGAGGCAGATATGACGGCTTACACCCACGCCCAGTACCACCGCGAACAGGAAGCCAAAGCGACCGCAAAAGCGGATGAGGCGGCAGAATTGCGCCGCCGTGCCGAACTCGCCGACCTCAAACGCAAAGCCGGGAAACTCGGCGCGGTAATCACATTCACGGAAGCGGACGCAGCGGCCACCGATGAGCCGGAGGACGCCACAGCCCCAAAGGAGGGCGCAGAGAGCCACGAAACCGAAACAATGACCGATAACACCCCGAAGCGATGAAACAGCAGCAGGACCAACCGCAGACACCGCAGGGCGGCAACGACAGCCGCCGCAACCTCGCCGCGCTTTATGCCGCAACCGTCCTGGACTATTTTTGCACACCAGAAGCCCCGGAGCAGATGAGGGAGGGCGCGGAAATGATGGGCGAGACCTTACACGAACTCGGACGGCTCGCCGCCGGAACTATCCCGGCACTGATGAGGGTAACGGCGCACTATGCAGCCACCGCCGCCGATGCCGATAAATCCGCAATCCTCGGAACGCTGACCGCACCCAACGGAGCGGCGGCGGTACTCGCCCGGCTCACCTCGGAAGCCGACCGCCTCAACGTTTGGGGCGATGTGCTTGAAACCCTCGCAGACGGATAGAACCACACAGCAGCCGGGCAAAAGTCGTGCCGCCCGGAGCTGACGGAGGCAGGGGCGCAGCAACAGACCGCCGCGCCCCTCGCTTTTACCCCTCGGAAACGGCACACCCCACAGGACGCACAGAAATGCCCCTATTTTCGACGATAACGCAAAAGTGGCTCAATCCCTCACGCGCACACGCGCAACGCGAGAGACGCGAAATTCACCGAAATTAAGCCCGAAAACCCCGACCCGACACGCCCCCGGACGGCTCGCCGATTGTGTTTTGTTACTGATACGTTACCCGAAGAAAAAAACGCGATTTATAAATTTTTAACTATTACTTAATTAACTGATAAATAACTACTTATCGGTCAAAAATGTAGCGTGATTATAGTATAATCATATATAAACGCAAATAAAAATCGTAACTCGCACGTTATAAGAGTCAAAGCAAAACAGCGGCTTGTAACACTTAACCGTTACTATTTTGTTACTTAGTGACTACCTTGTTACTCAAAACCCTATAATAAGACGATGGCACGGACACCAAAGACACCCACCCCGAAAGAGCCTGTAAAATTGCGATGGAAGCAATTAGCAAGCGGCAACAAATCTCTATACCTCGACACTTGCGCCGATGGCCGCAGGAGGTACGAATTTTTGAAACTCTACCTGATCCCGGAGACTGACGCAGCCGCCCGGATGATGAACGCCAACACGATGAGAGCCGCCAACGCGATAAAGGCGCAAAGGATTATCGACCTTGCGAACCGCAAAGCAGGGATTAAGCCACGGAGCGCAGGGGATAAAATAACCCTCGGCGCGTTTCTCGCGGCATACCGACAGAAGCACGGAGAGGGCAAAGGCGGTTTAATGGCTTGTCTCGGCTCGCACTTGAAAAAATGGCGGCTCGATGCCGTTAAATTGTCGCAGATAGACCGCGAATTTTGCGCGGAACTGATAGCCCGGTTAAAGCGCAGCGGATTAAAAGAGACCTCGCAAAACACCTATTTGCGCCGATTTTCAGCGTTGATGAGTGAGGCGGTACGCGCCGACCTTATAGAGGCTAACCCCCTCACGAAGATAGACCCACGCGACCGACCGAAAGAAAAGCCAAAGGAACGCGAATTTTTAACCCCGGAGGAGGTGCAAAGCCTTATCGACACCCCGGAGCGGAACGAAGCCACACGCACGGCGTTTTTACTCGCTTGCTTTTGCGGCTTGCGCGTCTCGGACTTACGCGCCCTCACTTGGGCGAATGTACGCACGGAGGCAGGGCGCACCGTCTTACATTTGCGGATGCAGAAAACGCAGCGCGAAATCATTTTACCCCTATCCCCGGAGGCTTGCAGATGGCTCAGACCTCGCGCCAAATATGAGCGCGACACCGACCCGGTTTTTTACCTTTGCGACAAAGTTGTAACGTACCGACATTTGCGCCGATGGGCGAAAGCCGCAGGGATTAAAAAAACGGTTACTTGGCACACCGCCCGGCACACCTTTGCAACGATGCTTATAACTTTCGGCGCAGACCTTTACACCGTCTCAAAATTGCTTGGACACTCGGACATTAAGACAACGCAGATTTACGCCCGATTGGTTGACGAGAAGAAAGCGGCGGCGGTTGACCTTATGAGCGGCAAATTTCATTGAACCCGGACACCCCGACCGACAGCCCGAAATAAGAAAATAACCTCAACGGTTAATAAAATCCCTTGAAAATTTGTGATTATAGCATAATCATATTACCTTTGCAGACCGATTGGTTAATAACAATCCTCAAAATAAAAACAATATGGATATTAACACCCAAATTCTCGCCGCCCTCGATGAGGTGAAGCGCAACACGCTTTTAGCGGCTAAAAAAGTGCTGAACGTTGATGACGTTGTAACACTTACAGGTATGACAAAAGCGTATATCTACACGCTTACAAGCCGCCGCGAAATTCCTTTTTACAAGCCTAACGGCAGGTTGATTTTCTTCAACCGGGACGAAATAGAGGCTTGGATGATGCGCGGCAAAGTAACGCCCGACAGCGAGACGGAGGAAGCCGCAGCCCTCGCCGGATATATGGCGCAATGATTAACCGAACCGACAACCCTACAAACACCCCGAAGCAATGAGCGGAAAAGTAAGGAAAGACCCACGGCAGGGCAACGCCGGAGACCTCGGCAAATGGCTTGCCAATCCGAAGAACCGGGCGAAGATGTACCGACACGACAAAGAGGCGGCGGCAGAACTCGCCGCGATGAGGGAAGCGGAGGAGGCACGGGAACGCGCCACGGCTGACCCCTCGCAGACCTCGGAAACCGACCTATAACCCACAATCCCCGACCAAATGAACAACGAAGAAGCAGCAAGCCGAAACGACAGCAGCAAGCCGAAACGACAGCAGCAAGCCGAAACG
>SFID01000111.1 GCA_004555425.1 Bacteroidales bacterium | reverse complement strand
TCGCCACGGACACCCTTGTCTTTGGCTGTAGCCTTCCCGTTATCAGGGCGGCTTAGGGACTTGCACCCGTTAGAGTATGCCCATGCTGGGCGAACAAAAGCAAGGGCTGCGCCAGAAGACGCAGCCCTTATTATTGATAGGCCGAGGCCAAGCGCAGGCAGCGCTGGCCGAAAGCCCCAAATGCCTATTGCAGGAATAACATCAGTACAACCTGTGCCATGAGAATGCGGAGGAACATGGACAGCGGGTAAACTGTGGAGTAGCCCACTGCAGGAGCATCGTTGCCCGCGGTCTGATTGGCAAATGCCAGCGCAGGGGGGTCGGTATTGCTACCTGCAATGAGGCCCATCAGGGTGAAATAGTTTAGCTTGAGCGTCTTGCGCGCAATGATTCCCATAATGAGGATGGGCACAATCGTGATGAGGAAGCCCGTCCAAACGTACGTGATACCGCCGTTCATGATTGTATCCCAGAATTTCGCGCCAGCCTGAATACCTACGCTCGACAAGAAGAGGAGCAGGCCGACTTCGCGCAACATCAAGTTGGCAGAAGTGGAGGTGTACGTATTGATCTTATAGCGATAGCCGAATGCACCGATGAGGATGGCGACAACGAGCGGACCACCAGCGAGACCCAGTTTCACGCCTGCACCAAAGTTAATCTGGCCAAGGATGATACCCAGCATGATGCCGAAGAAGATGGCGCCCACGTTGGGGTGGTTGAGTTTTTTCACCTCAGCACCAATCACGCGCTTCAGTCGCTCGATGTTTTCGGCGGGACCCGTCACGAGGATGCGGTCGCCCACTTGCAGACGAAGGTTGCGGTCGGCAAAGAGGTCCATGCCGTTACGGGTGACGCGCGTCACGTTGACACCGTGGATGCTGCTAAAGTGCAACTGGCCAAAAGTCTTGCCGTTGATTTCGGGCTTGGTGATGACGAGGCGGTGGCTGACGTAGTTCGCCTTCTCCTTGTCGTAGTCGTCCTTCCAGTCTTTGCCCTCCACGACTTCACCCATCAGCATGGAGATAGGCTCTGCCTCGTCCTCAGCGCAAACGAGATGTACCTGCATACCCAATTCAAGTTGCGTGTCACCATTGGGAACGAACATTTCATCGTTCTTAATGCAACGCGTGATGACGAATTGGCGATTCAGGAACGAGTGGAGTTCGTGGAGAGAGCGGCCTACTACCGACTTGTTGGTCACCTTGATGACCATGTGTTTCGGAGTGGCGTGCGGGTCGCGCTCTTGCTCCTTGCGGATGGCCTCCTGCTCCTGTTCGAGTTTGATACCCAGCAGATAGCGAATGGCAATCGTGGCCAAGATGATGCCGACAACGCCAAGGGGATAGGCGCAAGCATAACTAGAGGCCAGATCGGGCACTCCTAATGCTCCCCAGTCGCCGCCGAAGTCCTTGACAACCGAAGTGGCGGCACCAAGACCAGGAGTGTTGGTCACGGCACCATACATCGTACCAACCATCATGGCCAGGTTGTAATTGTTCTGCGGGAATACGAGGAAGTAGAGGCCCAGCATCACGAGGATATTGAGCAGGACGATGCCCGCAGCGATGAGGTTCATACCCACGCCTCCCTTCTTGAACGTGGCAAAGAAGCCAGGACCCACCTGCAATCCGATGAAATAGACGAAGAGAATCAGGCCCAACTCCTTCACAAAGTCGATAGTCTCTTTCTGCGCCGCATGTGTGATGAACTCGTTCGTCTTCGGATCTACAATATAATGGCTGTAGATGTGGCCGACAACGATTCCGACGAACAGCACAAAGGTGACGCCGAGCGAAATCCCACCAAACTTAATCTTACCAAGTTTCACGCCCAAACTGATGACCAACGCGTAGATGACCACGAGGTGGGCTATGGAACCGGGATTCTGAATGATGTTAGTTAACCATTCCATAGAAAAGATATTATTTATGATTAGAAATTATTTGCCTACCGAAGGGGAGAGAAGGCATGAAGGGATAGAATCGCCTTGATGGTTGTCAAAGTAGTCAAGGCTGTAAGGGCCGTAAAGGCCTAATCTGCCTAAAATAAGCCCTGCAAAGGTACGGATTATTCGCGGCCCTACAAAAAAACTTGTTTGCAATCTTCCTTTTTCTGTAAAAAACGCAAAAACACGGCGAGCGCAAGGATTTTTATTCGTACATTTGTCCGCAGAAGCCTATGGTGAGGGCAAGTGCTGCGCCTTGGCGCAAAGGGCTATTTGGCGCGGCGAGCCTCTCCTCGTATCCTCCATTCCCTTTTGCTGGTGCGCAACGACCATTGAAATTAAAGAAAAACACATACATACGCCTATGAAAAAAATGACTACTATCAAGCATTGGCTGCTGGCTTTGGCCGTGGCTTTCCCTGCTGGAGCCGTTTTGGCGCAGGATTATCCCGTGTCCTTCTCTACGACTCAGGGCTACACACATGGCTCACGCCGACTCAGTGGTGCCACTCTCGCTGGTTCAAGTGATGGTGCGCAGACCGTCAGTGTGCCGACCGAGACCGTATATGTTGATGCCACCGACCAGTACGTCACGGCGCGCCCTGGCGATGCCTTGACCGTGCGCTTCAACTTTACTACCGACTGGATGCACGGCTACGTCTATCTTGACTATGGCAATGACGGACAGTTTGATGCCCTCATCAACGACGACAAGACCCTTCCCGCCGAGACCGACATCGTCGCCTTCTCCTACTATAAGGGCAAGAATAGCACGGGAGCGGCCGTCAGCAATAGCAATGTGCTCAATCCGCCCGCCTTCACCCTGCCTGCCGACCTTCCCGAAGGCATGTATCGCCTTCGCTGCAAGGTGGACTGGGACAGTGTGGACCCCGCAGGCAGCACAGTAGACGGAAATGACATTCTCAAGAACGGCGGCGGCATCTTCGATGTGCTTTTGAATGTGCACGGAGAGCACGCCCAGGTGGTTTGTCAGGCCGAGAATGGTCAGGTCAGCCTCGCTGATGGCACGGCTCTCGACACTACGGCCACGGCTCTGCCTTTCGGACAGTCCCAGCGCTTGCGCCTGATGCCCGCAGAAGGTTATCGCGCCGACTATGTCCGCATCCGTCATGGCCACAACCTCACGGGCGAACAGTATATCCACGGCAACCGTCAGTGGGAGGAGACCACCATCCCCGCCTATCTGATTAAAGACGGTCTATTGGATTTGCCCGCGGCCTACATGGACGGCGAGGTGAATCTGGAAGTTGTCTTCGTGCCTGCCCAGACGACTGGCGATGCCACAACGGACTATCCCTTGGCCTTTGCTCAGGATGCTAGCATCTCGGCCGAGGCTCCTGCGCTCACGGCTATGAAGTTCCAAGGCAAGAAGAGCAAGGGCGGCCTCCTTCGTACCTCTGCCACAGCCACTACGGCCTATCTCAACCTCACACCCCAAGCATTGGGCGTCATTCCTGGCGATAGCATTACCATCACCATGACGCGTCCGCGCGCTCTTGACGCCTATTTATATATAGACCTCGATGGCGATGGCCAGTTCTCCGTATCTACGGATGCTGAAGGCCGTCCCACGGTGAGCAGCGAACTGATCGCGTTTGCCGAGGCTGACGACCCCGAGAGCACTACGGCTCTCACCTTCCCCAAGTTTGCCCTCCATCCACTTCTGCCTGCTGGTATGTATCGCGCACGTATGGTGGTGGACCGCGGAGACGTTACGCCCGAAGGTAGCGCAGCACTTGTGGAGCGTTCGGGCCTAGTGATGGACTTCCTCATCAACGTCTATAAGACCAACGGCCGCCTGCGCATCAACACGACCAACGGAAGCCTGAACGGCGCGAACTATACCGCCCTCCCGTACAACCTGCCCGCTTATCGCAAACTTGACGTGGTGCCCACGCCTGCTGTTGCAGGATTTGCGGCTAAGGAGGTGACCATTCGCCGTGGCCACAATCTGCAAGGCGAGCAGTATATCCACGGCAACCGCCAATGGAGCGAGTACACCGTTGCCGCTAATCGCTTCTCCATTCCCGCCGATAGCATTTACGGAGATATGATTCTCACGGCCGATTTCGAGCAGACCGATGCTGCGGAGTACGAGCTGGTCTTTGCCGATGAGTTCGACGGAGAAAATGGAACGCAGGAAGACGACACGAAGTGGATACGCTGTCAGCGCATGAACGCCACGTGGAACCGTTGGTGCTCCGACCGCCCCGAGGTGGTCTATCACGAGGACGGCGAACTCGTCATCCGCGCCATCCCCAACCCCGACCCATCCACCGATAACGTACCTATGATTACGGGCGGCGTCAAGACGATGGGCAAGTTTGGCTTCACGTATGGCAAGGTGGAGTGCCGCGCCTTCACGAATCCCTGGATTGGCAACTTCCCCGCTATCTGGATGATGCCCGAGGACCAGAGCGCGGGATGGCCCAGTTGTGGCGAAATTGATATCTGGGAAACCATCGACGACCAGCACCGTTCCTGGCACACCGTTCACTCCCACTGGACCTACGACCTTAAGAATACGGGCAATCCGCAGTCGGGCGGAAACGAGGCAACAGCCCTCGACCGCTACCACACCTATGGTCTGGAATGGGACGAAGCACAGATGCGCTGGTATGTCGACGGCAAACTGATGTTCACCTACTCCAAATCGACCGATGCAGAGACGCTGGAAAACGGCCAATGGCCTTTCGACAAGCATTTCCACCTGATGATCAACCAGAGTGTGGGCAATGGTGCATGGGCCAAGCCTGCCGACGTATCGCATACGTATGAGACGCGCTTCGATTGGATTCGCGTGTATCAGAAGAAGGGACAGTCGCACCACTTCAACGGCGAGGAAACCACCGTTGGCATTCACCAAACCAGCGTAAGCCCCGCCCGCCCCGCCATCTCCGTCATCCCTGGCGCCGTCAAGGTGGCTACGACCCAGCCCCAGCACGTGCAGGTTTTCGATATGAGCGGCCGCTTGCTCCACAACGCCTTCGTGGACGGCACTGCCGTTCTGCCACTGAGCCGCGGGCTTTACCTGGTCGGCGGCAGCAAGGTGCTGGT
This sequence comes from Bacteroidales bacterium, assembly GCA_004555425.1. Lineage (GTDB taxonomy): Bacteria > Bacteroidota > Bacteroidia > Bacteroidales > Bacteroidaceae > Alloprevotella. The sequence continues at coordinate 3,861 of SFID01000111.1, read as the reverse complement.
GCCTTAGAGAAGAGGAGATAGAGATTCTAGCAGTTCTAGAAAATCTAGAAAATCTAGAAAATCTAGAAAATCTAGAGATTCCAGAAAATCTAGAAGAAATAAAACCTCCGCCCGAGCCGAGAAGATTATTCTCAGGCTCGGGCGGAGGCTTTTTTCGGCCCGCTGTCAAGGGCCTAGTCTGCCTTCACGCGGCGGCAGCGGCGAAACAGTTCGCGGTAGAAGCGATGGCGGCAGAGCGTGTCGGAGTTGCCCAGTATTATCAATATGGAACGCGCGCGCGTGAGGGCCACATTGATGCGCCGCAGGTCGGCCAAGAATCCGATGTTGCCCGTTTCGTTGGCGCGAACGAGGGAGACGAGGATGATGTCGCGCTCTTGGCCTTGGAAGGAGTCGATGGTGTTAATCGTGATGGCCTTGCGCAATGGCCGCAGATAGTCGTCGGCGCGCAGGAGGGTGCGCAGATATTGCACCTGTGCGCGATAGGGCGATATAATGCCGATGTCGATGCGCTCTTCCTGCAAGCGGGTGCGCCCCACCTGCCGCACGAAGTCGCTCAACGTGCGGAGGGTCAGCCGCGCCTCGGCCTTGTTGACGCGCCCATACGTGCCGCCCACGAATTGCTCGTGGTAGTCGAGCTGCGGCTCGGCTTCGGGTGCTTGCGCAGGGGACTCTGCCGAAGGCTGCGTGACTTCGTTTGCCGTTTCTGCTTCCGAGGCGGAATGCTCCACCTCGCCCGAACCCGTATCTACCCATTGCAGGGGCGAGCAACTCAGGTCGAGAATGCTGCGGTGGCGCACCTGTGGGGCGGCCTCCAGGCGACCCTCGTAGAACCATTCCGACGAGAAGCGCATCAGTTCCTCGTTCATGCGATACTGCACCGTCAGGAGGCGCACCATCTCGGGCTGTGTCTGCACCACGGTCTCCATCAGCGATTCGGCCAAGCCTCCCGTTTGCGCCGCTCGGCTTTTCACCGTGGGTGGCAACTGCCTGTGGTCGCCCGCAAAGACCACTCGGTCGGCCTTTTGTATGGCAATCCAGCTGGCGGCCTCAAGGGCCTGTGCGGCTTCGTCGATGAAGAGCGTGTGGTAGTGCTGTCCGCTGAGCAGGGGATGGGCCGCGCCCGCCAGGGTCGAGGCTATCACGCGGGCATTGTCAAAGAGCGAATGGCGAATGCGCAGTTCCAATTCGTCGGCCCGCTCGCGCAGTCGCGCCACCTTCTGATGAAAATCGCGGCTGCGGCTTTTGCGCGGCGTGCTATACAGTTGGCGGATGTTGCGGCGTATGGACCAGAGCGCGGGATAGTCGGGATGGGCCGAGAAGCGGTGCTCGTAGGTGTGGGCTAGCATGGATTCGGTGACGCGCGTGGGGTTGCCAATGCGCAGGACGCCGATGCCGCGGTCGGCCAACTGACTCGAAATCCAATCCACCGCCGTATTGCTCTGCGCGCAAACCATCACCTGCGGTTCGCGGCGAAGCACTTCGCAGACGGCCTCGACGAGGGTGGTCGTCTTGCCCGTACCCGGCGGGCCATGTACGACCATCACATCGCGTGCCCGCAGCACTTCGCGCACGGCTTCCTGCTGCGCCGCGTTGAGCCAAGGCAGGGAGACGGGCACGGCAGGGGCAGCACTGCGTTGGGCGCGCACTCCGCCGTGGCAAATGTCGCGCAGATGGGCCAGGCGTCCCTCGCGCGCCGTCATCACGGCATCGAGCGCCTGAAACATCAGCCTGTACGTGGATTCGTCGAATCCCAGGCCAACGCCCAGACGCTCGATGCTGCCCAACTGTGAGAGTACGCCCTCGTTGGGCAATACGATGACCATGCGCTCGTCCTCGGCATACGACACCGTGGCTGTCCATGGCAACAACTGCACGGCTCCGTCCGTTTGCGAGAAGAAGCAAACGGGTTTGCCGTACTCGAAGTTGTGCTCAATATCCAGGTCTTCGGTACGAAACACTTCGACCACGAGGCGGTCCATAGCGTTGTAATAGCTCCGCCCAAGCCGCACGGGCCACCAACAATCGCCGCGCTTCACGCGGCGACCGATGCCCGCAGCCTCGAAAGCCTGTCGAAACTCCGCGCGCTCTGCCTCGTACTCCATGCGAAGCAGGTATTTTTGTTTTTCCAGGGAAAGCAAAGGAATGAGGAATTAATTCAATTAGGAATTAGGAATTAGGAATTTCTCCAATGTGGAATTAATTCAATTAGGAATTAGGAGTGAGTATTAGGAGTTCGTTCTCATTGAAAGGCAATTCCTAATTCCTCATTCCTAATTCCTAATTTAATAACTAGCGTGCTCCAAGGAGATACCAATGAAGGTATTCTCGCCAATCTTAAACTCAGCCATGGCGCCCACGCGGGTCCGCACATAGTCCATGAAGGGGCTGTAGAGGCAACCTGTGCGCTGCCAGTCGGGCCGTACGAACGAGTGCGTCACGTAGCCGTAGAGGTTGATGCGCTCCGTGGCACGAAAGGCGGCCACCGCACCCACGCCCACATCGCGCAGGTGGTAGTTGCCCCAATCCATATTCTGCGCATAGAGCGACGCCGCCACCGACCAGCGTTTGCCCAGTGGCAGGGCGTAGGCAAAGGCCGCACTCTGGCCGAACCCCACGCCTTTCATCCGATTGCGCCCCACGCCAAACGAGGTGCTCAACCCCAACTGGGCATTAAATCCCTCGTGCAGACGCCACCCCATGCCGTAGAGGCCTCCGCCCCAACCGTAGCAGCCATCCAGCCCCACGCCGTGCATCCACGAGGTGGTCGAATAGGGTGTCCAGGTATAGGGTATCGGCGCAAACAAGACTGTCGGCACGAACGAATCGGGCTGCAACGAATCCACAGCCAGCGGGCAGCGGAAACTGTCAACGGGCGTCCCCTCCAAGGATGGCGAGGTGGGCACGTACAAATCGTCGCGCCCCTCATCCGTCTGCTGGGCGCAGAGAGCGGTCGGCAGCAGAGCGAGCAAGAGGCCCAAGGTGAATATAAAGGACTGCGTACTCTTCATATCGGGAATTTTCTGGCAAATGTAGGGAGAAATCTCCAAGCAAGCAAGAAGCATCCCCACCCCAACCGCTCCTTTTAATGTTTTTTGGCGCGCGCAGTGCGGCACGGCCTTGTTTGACACCCCCGTTTCATTCGGTCACGTAGCCCACTACGCTCCCTCACGAAAAACAAAATCTACGGCACGATTGCCGCGAATACATCGCAAGCTAATTTATAGAACCTACCTATAGCGAATCAACGCTATCGAGCCAGCAGCCGTAGGGCTGCGTTGAAACAGGGGACGCAGTCCCCGACTGAAACTAGAAGCTGAAAGCTTCGTTGAAACCAGGGAGCGCAGCGACCGACACTAGGGCGAAATGGCGCAGCGACCCCGTCCTCGTAATATAACACACTACCTATGGCGAATCAAAGCTATCGAGCTAGCAGCCAAAGGCTGCGTTGAAACTAGGGGACGCAGTCCCCGAATGAAACTAGGAAACCGTAGGCTTCCGTTGAAACTAGGCTGCAAAGCAGCCGTTGAAACTAAGGGAGCGCAGCGACCGTTAAAACCAGGGAGTGCAGCGACCCCAGCCTCGTAATATAACACATCGCGGAGCCTAGGGTGTGCAAAACTCGTCTTTTAACATTTCACAGATTGTTGCGAAATGTTAACGCGATTTGCATTTCGCGCGAAAATGTATTATCTTTGTATTAGCGAAGAGGAGAGAGCCCTAAACACGGGGCTTTCTCCTCTTTTTTTTGGCCATTATAAAGGCAGAAATACATCGGAAGTTGGAAATTCTATATGCTTTTGCGGATTTTCTAAATGCTTTTGCGGAAATTTTCTTGGCTTTATCGGTGCGCGAATTGACGAT
>SFID01000110.1 GCA_004555425.1 Bacteroidales bacterium | reverse complement strand
AGGTAGGTTCTATAAATTAGTTATAATGGAAGGTAGTTTCTATCTTGCTTGGATGCCTTTTCGCCTCTCGCACCGTATCTTTTTGTTTTTCATTCGGTCACGTAGCCCGCTACGCTCCCTCACGAAAGACAAAAACCTACGGCACGATAGCCGAAACCTCATCACAAGCTAATTTATAGAACCTACCTTAACTTGTTTGCTGAGTTCTTTTTCGATTTGTTCAATGCTGGGTAAGGTTGATTGGAAGTCTTGGGGATAGACTTTAGCCAATTCATATTCGGATATACCAATGGGCAAGGAGGTACTTTCCAAAGCATACTTGGCAACAACGTTATCCTTGCTCCGGCAAATCAACAAACCTATGGTCGGATTGTCGGCTGGGGATTTAATCAGATGATTTACGGCTGACACATATAAACCCAACTGGCCGAGGTTTTGCGCGTCAAATACTTCTGTTTTTACTTCGACAACGACATAGCAATGCAGTTTGGCATTGTAGAAAAGCATATCCATAAATTTCTCCGTGTTGCCAATTTTGACTCGATACTCTCTGCCCATATAGGCAAACCCTTGTCCCAATTCCAATAAAAAGCGCTCTATGTTGGTAACCAAAGCATCTTTCAGTTCTTTCTCTATGTATTTTTCAGAGAGAGTGAGAAAGTCAAAGTTGTAAGGATCTTTTGTGATTTGTTGAGCCAACTCGCCTTGTGGATTAGGAAGTGTTCGGGAATAATTTGTAACAGCTTTACCTTGCCGGTCATACAAATCGGTTCCCAAAAAATTAAGAAGCACTGCTCTTGACCAATTATTCTCGATCGTTTTACTTACGAAAAAGAGAGCCTTGTGTGAGTCATTTTTACAGTTGTCTATGATATAGCGAATATGTCCCCAAGGCAGGCAAATCAATTCGTCCACAACTTGTGGATGATTTTGAATTTCGTCCTTGAATAATTCATAGAAGTATCTCATGTACTTCAGATTAGTAGGAGAAAAGCCTTTAGTGTTTGGAATTGCTCGCTGCAAATCTAAACTCAAACGCTTGTAGAATTGGCTACCATAGCGATTATCAAATTGATTATTGGAGATGTCCTCTCCAACCGAAAGATAAAAACGCAACAACTCGTTATTTACTTTTAGCGATGCGCTAACTTTCGCTGACTGAAAGCGGGATTTTAGGGTGTTCACCCATTGTTGATAATCATTCTCTCTGATAGGGAGTATGTCTTCTTGAACCATATAATATGCTAATATTAAACCAAGCGGTACCAGTGGCCTACCAAAGCCTTTTAATTACGAGGGGCGTCTTTTATTTGTTTGTGTTTAGGGCTGGTACTAAAAATACGTTTGATGCGTATAGAACCTATCAGAAGATTATGCCCGCAACCTACCTATACTATTTCAGGTAGGTTCTATAAATTAGCTTGCGATGTATTTGCGGCTATCGTGCCGTAGGTTTTTGCTTTTCGTGAGGGAACGTAACGGGCTACGTGACCGAATGAAAAACAAAAAGATACGGTGCGAGAGACGGAAAGGCATCCAAGCAAGATAGAAACACTACCTTCCATTAAAACTAATTTATAGAACCTACCTTCAGTATCCGTTTTGACTAATCAATTAGTACGAGAGAGCCCTTTAGAATTTGGAATCCCTTGCTGCGATATATATCACCAAGCTCCTAGATACAACGAAGCCTGCGACCTCCAGTTTAAAGTTCTCCATGTTTTGCACCATACAAAGAATTGAGAACGAAATTACCGATTGGAACTTGAAACTAAAAGCAGCAGGCTTCGTTGAAACTATGGGACGGAGTGGCCTTCCTGAAAAGGACCTAGTTCCTTTTCAGCACCTTGTAGCTTCGTCCGTTCTCGTGGACAATGCGAACGCCAGGCTGTCCAGCGCGCTCATTCGCCACGCGCTTGCCGTCTAGCGTATAGACAGCCTTGGTCGTGTTGCCGCTGAGGGGAGTTGCGTCAATGTTGGTGACAATCGGATCGGTGGAGAAGGCGATGGGGTAGAGTTCTACCACATCATTCCATACGGAGATGATGCCCGTCACGGAGTACATGCCGTTTTCGGGATACTCAATGCCGAAATAATTGTTGAGTGTGAGGCGCGTGCCGTTGGAGATGTATGGATTCACGTCCTCATTGCCTTGGTCGAAGAGCACATTGTTGAACGCCACATACTGGCTCTGCATTTCGGTGCTGACATTGGCCGTCTTGTCAATGAGCACGGGCTCTACTTCGCCCTCGCCAGGCTGCGCCTCGGGGAAGGAAGCGTTGGTCTTGACGTCCACATCTACAGCAGTGACGAGTTTCAGCATGCCGTGGTCGTTCACCATCTTGCCGTAGAAGCCACCGCGCATCACGTCGCCGTTGGCATATTTGGGCAGCATACCGTAGATGAGGAGGCAACCAGTTTCATCGCGTACGTACGTATAATATTGTATGTCGTTCTGGAAGGTGACCACCACGGGATTCACGAAACGTACCACCTCTTCGGTGTCCAGATATTCCTTGGCCTGGGCAATGCTGCTGACATCCGTCAGGGGGCGGAAGGCATAACTGAAACTTACCGTTTCGCTGTCGATGGCACCATCCTTCACGCCTTTCACATCGATGGTGCAGCCTTCGCTGATGGTCAGCGGGCCTGTATAGGTCGTAAACTCGTCACCGTTCACGGAGTAGAGCAGGGTGGCGCCTTCGGTGCTCGTTGTGGCGGTCCATTCGAAGGGTTCAAAGTATGTGCCCGAGGCTGGTGTGCACACGGGTTTGGCCACCTGTTCCTTGACTTCGCCCTCGTAGGTCACTTCAACAGATACAAGGTTGCAGTCCTTGCTGAACTTCATCTTCAGGCGTGTGGCATTGCCCTCCCAAGTGGTGCTGGTGCCACTGGCTTCAATGAGTCTAGAGTCATCACCGTTCTGTCCAAAGTAAATGCTTGAGGTATATTTGGGCGTTTGGTAGTTGACCACAATCTTGGTAATCATCTGGCCCTGCAGGGTGGCGATTTCCATAACCTGATTTTGCCTTACCTTGAGATATGAACCCGTGCCAGGCGTGACGGAATAGGTACTCGTGGCTTTGTAGAGGCCCACTTCGAGGCCTTCAACGCCGCCCCAGAGGTAGCCTGCGCCATATTCGGCATGGGTGTTGGCCTGCCAATTGACGGACGAAGGCGAGAAAGAAACTGTTCCGGCCACAGCGGCAAAGCATTGCCAAAGGGCGAGAAGGGAAAGGAGTAAATACTGTCTCATAACTTAGTTGTTAGAATTGCTGTTTAGGAAGATACGCACCGAGGAAGAGCATCCTCTGGGCCGTATCTACGCTGATAACGACCGCAAATTTAGCAAAAATTCACTAGCAAAAGTTGCCAGTAGATTGATATTTTGGGAAAAATGATAGCAAAACGCTATCGGGCGCACTTCGGGCACACGCCTTTTATCATATAATTGATGGCGTGGGCGCGGAATCCTTCGGGGATTTCTACTAGGGGCACTTTCATCGTTTCGAAGCAGAAGGTCTGCTTGCACTGTTCGCAATAGAAATGCACGTGCTGGTCGTCGGGCGAATGGTGGGAGGAGCCTGGACACATTTCGTACTTGAGCGAGCGGCTGCCGTCCTCTATCACGTGTACGATGTCCTTCTCTGCGAAGAGTTCAAGCACGCGAAAGATGCTGGCCTTGTCCATGGAGAAATGCAGTAAGGTCTCTACGTCGGCCAGGCTCACAGGGTGGGACACTTGCATCAGTTCGCGAACCACCAGAATACGGTTGGCGGTTGGCTTCACGCCCTTCTCGGATAGGAAATCCTCCAGTTCGTTGTGGGTCATGGGAAATTAAAAATTAGGAATGAGGAATGAGTAAAGGTTGGGGAAGCCCCCAATTGAAATCAAAATAACAGGTGCGCATGGTGCGCTGAGTGGGAAGAGCGCCCTGAAGGGACGTGCCGAACTACCTTCCTTGCCAATAATTTTCGACCTGAGTAGTTACTTTATTTTCAGCCGCGATATTTTATTTTCACGCCATGAAAAAATATTTTCAGACCTTGAAAATTTTCTTGAGCCTTACCGCTTGCCTATAAAAAAGGCAGCGAGAGGCTGGAAGGCTTCGCTGCGTAGATGGTATGGCGGCGAAGGCACGGCTAGGTGCGTTCGCCAGCCCTTTGCGGGCTATCAAGAAATTTCTGTATGAGGACCACGTCTTCGTATTCGCCACCGCGGTTGTGCCAAGCAGGCAGAGTGGCTACTTGTTCGTACTGGGCAGATGCAAAGAGACGGAGGCTGACTGGATTGTGGCGGGCGGAGATGAGCGCGTAGAGCATACGGATGCGCAGAAACTGCCGCGCGTAGTTCTCCAGCAGGCCGAGGGCAGCGCGGGCATAGCCTTTACCGCGATGGGCCGGGCAAATCAGGATGCAGACCTCCGCCCTGCCGTCCATGGGCGAAAAGTTGGTGAGGTCGATGAGCCCGACCGCCTCCTTGCCGTCCGCAATCACCAGCCGCAGTTCGCCCGCTTGGAACGCATCGGCGGGTTGGCCAGCCAGATATTGTCGCAGGGAAAAGCGCGAGAAATGTGTGCGCGAAGCACTGACGCTCCACGCGCGCTCATCGTTCTCCACTTCATAGAGCAGGTCGAGGTCTTCGGGTTCAAGGGCACGGAGGAAAATCACGGGGATAGGGGGAAAGGATTATTCTTCAGTAACTTCATAGACCCGCGAAGCCGTGATGAGCACGTTTTCGCCGGGATGGTAGATGCCGATATGGGCGTGGTGGCGGCTTTGGTGGAAAGCATCGAGGATTTCGCCATAGTTGAAATCCTGGGCATCGTAAACGACGTGTGTATAGACATCGTTGATGCCAAATCGCGAGAGGAGTTCATCGGGCAACAGTTCAGGACCGATATGCTGAGAGGCTTCTACGTGGAGCAAATCCAGCCACCAGCGTTCCGCCATCTCTTCCACGGGTTCGCGGTGGCTACCCACGTAGATGAACTTGTGCTTCTTGTATCGCTTGACGGGGAGCAGGTATTTGTGGAAGGCTTTGGCCTGTTGGTAGATGAGGCTGAGCATGGCCTTGAAGTAGATGGCCATGCGGATGGGGATGGACGCACCGAGATAGTACGTGTGGAAATGCTTCTTGAAGAAGATGAGCATAGCGTTGTAGAAGACGTGCACGTAGCGAAACGTGTTCTTGTGCGTGCTCTCGCCCTTGTAGTGCAGGATGGGATAGGGCACGTAGTGGTTCTCGTAGCCATTCTGCTTCAGGCGATAGGAGAGGTCAACGTCTTCGCCGTACATGAAATAGTCTTCGTCAAAGCCTCCCGTCTTGTTGAGCGCACTGTGGCGCGCCAGGAAAAATGCCCCCGAGATGATGTCTATCTCCACGGGCTGTTCCTTGTCCAGATAGCGCATGTAGTACTTGCCAAACGTGCGGCTTTGGGGGAAGAGGTGGCTCAGGCCCGTCATCTTGCACATAGCCACCCAAGGCGTGGGCAGGCCGCGGCGCGATTCAAAGGCGAACGAACCGTCGGCGCGTAGCATCATCGTGCCCAGCGCGCCCATCTGGGGATGGGCATCGGCGTATTCCAGACAACGGCTGAGGGTTTCCGAGTGCAGCAGAGTGTCGGGATTGAGAAAGAGGATGTACTCGCCGTTGGCGCGGCGTAGGGCTTGGTTGTTCGCACGCCCGAAGCCCACGTTGCGCGAGTTGGCAATGAGGTGCAACCGCGGATATTGGCGGGCGGGGAAGTGCTTCTTCAGATAACTGATGCTGCCATCGGAGGAGGCATTGTCCACCACGAACACCTCCACCTGCTTCTGCTCAATATCGGAGCGGAAGATGGAGTCCAGACATTGGTGGACAAAGTACTTGACGTTATAGTTGACAATAATAATGCTCAGTTTCATGGGAAAGAGAAAGGGTAGGGGCTAGGCGTTGTCCGTCGTGAGGGATTGCTGTTCGCTCTTTGAGGGCCAGCAGAACACGGCCGCAATGAGCGCGATAATCAGGCAGTACTTGGCCGAACTGGCATAGTCTGCGCTGCCAAAGTAAAGGAGGATGTCCGTCAGATAGACGATAAGGAGGAGGGCAGTGCGCCAACCCGCCACCTGTTGGTAGCGGCGCGCGGCTTCCTCCTGACTGATGCCTTGGAAACGTTGGCGGATGCGCTGCAACGACAGGAGGCGCAAGCAGAGATACACGCCGCCCAAGGTGATGGCTACAGCCAGCACACTGAGTGTGTAGTTCAAATCTTTGCCTGCGATGAAGCCAGCGGCCAACCACCCCTGCTCAAAACAGAGGTAGAGGAGGGCGGCCAGCACATGGGCTGCGAAGAAATGTATGCGGGGATAAAACATAGAATCAAAGTAGTGAAGAAAAGAAGGAGATCTTGATGTGTTTAGGTCAGCGGTGTGCGGGCTACGAGCGAGCGGCCCAGCGTCATCTCGTCGGCATATTCGAGATCGTCGCCCACACTCAGGCCGCGGGCCAGCGTGGTCATTTTGACGGATTGCCCGCTCAGGCGGCGCTGGATATAGAAGCCGGTGGTGTCGCCCTCCATCGTGGGATTGAGCGCGAGTATTACCTCGTCCACTTCCCCGTCTGCCACGCGCTCCAACAGCGAAGCAATCTGCAAATCACCAGGCCCAACACCATCCATCGGCGAAATGACACCGCCCAACACGTGGTACAGACCGCGATACTGCCCCGTGTTCTCAATGGCCATGACGCTGCGGATGTTTTCCACCACACAGATGGTGCGGGCATCGCGGGACGGGTTGCTGCAAATCTCGCACAGGTCCGTGTCGGAGATATTGTGGCACACACGACAATATTTCACCTCTGTGCGCAGGCGGTTGAGACTGTCGGTCAAAGCAGCCGTTGCCGTTGCAGGCTGTCCCAGCAGGTGCATCACCAGTCGCAGAGCGGTGCGACGGCCCACACCAGGGAGTTTGGCCATTTCGCCAACGGCGCGCTCAAGAAGCTTGGATGAAAATTGTTCGTGATTCATAAGTGGAAGATAGGTGCAAAAAGGGGAATTGCCCACCAAAGATGTTGCCACGGGCACAGCACGCGACCCCGCAAAGGTACGATTTATATTTATTCCGCGCCCCCTTTCGTTTACAATAATTATCAAATGTCCATCCGAGATCCGAGATGCCAGGGCACCGCTGTACCGTCCAGTGCGCGAGGTTTGACCTACTAGCCGTGCTTCTAGCTGAAAGAATTGCTCTCTCTAGTTGGCATTTGCTTGCGCGGTTCCAGTATTTTCCTAATAGATTGCAACAAATCACGGCTGTAGCGTCTCCTTAATAATTATAAAGCGGTAACTTTGCCTAATAACTACAAAAGAGCTACATAGATTTGTCGTACATAACTATAAAAATAAATGAAGAAATCACTCCTCTTTTCCCTCGCGCTTTTGCTGGTAGCCTGCGGACAGCAGCCCAAAAATGTCGCGCTTGATTCCCAAGATACCCTCCAACAGACGGATAGCCTCACATGTAGTGAGCAAACCTCGCCAGATACACTCACCACGCAGCCAGCACCGAAGGATACTGCTGCCGCCGCACACAATTACCAAGCCCCCGATGCCGCCGATGTGATGCAACGCTATCAGGGCGAGAAAGGCTCACGCATGGGAGGCAACCATGCAGGCGAACGCGTGATATACCTCACTTTCGACGATGGACCCTCAGCAAACACACCCAAAGTGCTTGAAGTGCTCCGCCGCGAGGGCGTCAAGGCTACATTCTTCGTGACCGCACAGTCGAAGGCAAACCTCAAATACATTGGCGAGGCATACAGAGAAGGTCACGCCATAGCCGCACACACCTATTCGCACAGCCCCTCCATCTACAAAACCACCGAAACGTATTTTGCCGATCTCGATAAAATACAGGGCGTTATCAAGCAATACACAGGCTCAACGACCAATATCATTCGCTTCCCTGGCGGCAGCAGCAATACGATGTATTACCGCGCCTCGGGCGACCCGCTCACCATGATTCGCCTCTCGCAGGCCGTGCGCGACCGCGGCTATCAGTATGTGGACTGGAATGTCAGCTCAGAGGATGCCTCAGGTGCTCACGTGCCCGTAGAAAAGATTATTCGGAGTTCCTGCAAGTCCAACGCCAACGACATCTGCCTGCTCATGCACGATGCTCCTGGTAAACAGACCACCGTGCAGGCCCTTCCGCATATCATTCAGTACTACAAGAACCTAGGCTACCGCTTTGGCACCCTCACCAGCACCTCCTACATCTGCCACCACAACATCAAACCCTACGGCGGCAAGTCTCCCGCAACAACCAATAAAGCTAAGCAACAGCCCGCCATACCCGCTAAGGATACATTCCCTGCAAGCACTCCCAAGTTTGTGCCTAATAGCCAGCCTCTAACTAGCGGAGCTATTGTCAGCGATACACTCTAAGAGGAAGTACTTATTCCGACGAGTCAGGTTGTAAGTCAGGTTGTATATATATGGCCTAGTACATTTGCAAGAAAAAATTTTGAATATCCAAAATAAACCGCTAACTTTGCACGCGGTTTTGGTTCTGTAGCTCAGTTGGATTAGAGCAACGCCCTTCTAAGGCGTGGGTCCAGGGTTCGAATCCCTGCAGAATCACTTGAACTATAAAAGGCATAATTCACCACACCTTGGCTGGATTCAGTTAGTGCGGGGAGTTATGCCTTTTTTATTGGGCTTTTGCGGGGGTGGCTTTGGCTTTTTGGGGAGACTGTTGTTGAGCTGCTCTTTTACTTTTCGCTATATTCTGTATTACCAGACGTATTACCGCTTGTTGTCTAATTGGGGTCTGCTGAATTAATTTCTGGCCACAGACAGAGAGTAGCAGATGTGACCCCTCATAGTGACGAAGTTGATAAAAAACCTCCATAATTCGGTCAGGGCAAGACAAAGTTCCCTTAGGAACTTCATCACGTTTTT
>SFID01000001.1 GCA_004555425.1 Bacteroidales bacterium | reverse complement strand
CAAAGAACGTGCAGTATTACACAAGCGTGCTCAAGCAGAGGGCGTAGACCCAGATGAACTGGATGTCGTCATTGATGGTCGACTGGCTAAAATGAAAAGGCAGGAAGACTGGCTTCGCCCTGCCCCTCCTAAGGAGGCAACTAACCAGAAATATGGTAATGTACTTAAATGCCCTAGTTGTGGAGCTCAGGTTGTAGGAGGATCTGCCCTGTGCCCCGAGTGTGGCTATGCGTTCTCGAATGTTGGAGCAAACAGTTCCTACGAAAAATTGTCCGCAAAATTAGAAGCCATCGAAGTCGCCTATCGCGATAAAGTATCATCTTCCATTCCAATATATGGAGTTAGTAATAAAGTAAAAGAAAAGGCAAATGTAATACGCATGTTCCCTGTTCCGAACACACGAGCTGATTTATTGGAGTTTTTAGCTTCGATGTCTGCCCAAATTTCTTCAATGAAGCAAAATCAATCCATGCAAGTTTTCGAAGAGCAAACGATGAGGAAAGCATATGAGGCCAAATATGAAGAATGTGTAAATAAAGCTAGAATTAGTTTCGCTAATGATCCTGATTTTGCGCCGTACCTTCAGAAAAAGTCAGGCTTCTTTTCAAAATTATTCGGAAAATAATGTCTCACAAGAGACAAGGCCTTTGGGTACGTAGACAAGAAGATGGCTGGCTCCAAGAAAAAGAAGCACAAAGAGCCGGACAAAACTAATAAGTATTGGTATCCATTTTTGTTGTGATTTTCTACATACTCTTTGGCATTGTCGGAGCTTTGTGTTTTTAATCTCTTAACAATAACTATTTTTAGCATTATGAAGAAAGTATTTTCTATTGCATCACTTGTAGTTGGTGTCATCGGTCTTGGAGTGTTCTTCGAACCTGTCCTAGAAATCATCTGTGGTGTAGGTGGCTTAGTCTTGTCCATCCTTGGCAAAGATAAGAATGCAGGCATGGTAATGGATGGTATTCGTAGCTGGGGAAGAAACGTTGCGTGGTTAAATATCATTTGGGTTTGCTTAGAGTTTGGCCTCAAGTTCGCAGGTATTGAACTATTCTAAAAAGAAAAAGACGAAGCGCTTTAAAGGCTGTAGTCAAAACTTAAAAAAAATAACAGACATGAGTACAGATGTCACAAAAGAAACGCCCAAAGGACGTTTGTCCTGGGTAATTCCTCTTTCAGAGGTAATCGTAGCTGTTGCGTATCTCGCAATCGGATTTAGCGGTATTGCTGATGCCTGCAAAAATTTTGATTTTGAAGGTATGTTTAAAAGCGTAGAGATTGCTATTTGGTTCTTGGTAATTGCCACCGTTGTAATTACAATTCTCTGCTTTGTTCCTATCTTTAAGTCAAAAAGCAATGTAAAAGTTGCTATTTGGAACATCATTTGGATTGCATTCACAATTTATTCATTAATCTAAAATCAAACTTATCATGAAGACATTTAAGTATTTAACAATTGCCATCGTGGCAATTTGCCTTGCATCGTGCGGTGGCAAAAACAGTTCTGGCTCTGACAACTCTTTTGATGTAACCGTTGATAACACCACCATTGACGGAAAGTTGTCGCAGTATTTCTCGCTTGAAGACAAGACCTACAAGTATCAGAAAGGAATCATTGATGAAGTAACTGTTGAACTAAAATGTATCGAACCTCTCCCCGAGAATTTGAAAGCCTATATCGGTGTAAATGTTCTTGATGAGAATGGGACTGTCATTTCTGCGGGAAAAGTTGATGCCTGGTCATTCGACGATTTCGAAGTTTTACGACAGGCTACTCCAGGCCAAACCGTAACCATCAAGATTAATAATCATGAAAACGTTGGAGAAAATACACCTGCAAAAATTCGATTGTCTTCAATAGTCGAAGAAGTAGAAGAATATAAGGAACAGAGCGGAAGCAGTGATAATTCATCTGTTTCTTCTGATGACAGTTCTGATGACAGTTCTGATGACGACGAGTCTATTAGTAGTTCATCAACAAGTTCTGCAGACTGGGACTCAATGTTAGATTCTTATGAGCAGTATGTCAACAAATATATAGCTCTAATGAAGAAAGCCTCCAATGGCGATGTGACTGCCATAACAGAGTATGCTGGATTTTTGCAGAAGGCTCAAGAATTGAGTGACAAGATGGAAAACGCCCAGGGTGATATGTCTGCATCTCAATGGGCACGATATATGAAGATTACGAAGAAAATGACTAAGGCAGCGCAGTAATGAAATGCGTTAAGTTTTTTCACAATTAAAAATATGAGGATGTATCACAATGATGCATCCCCATATTTTTTATGCCGCTCGCAAATTCAACTAATGATACCGCCCACTAATTCTTCTCACAGGGGAGATTCTACTTGTTGACAGGGAGCTGATGTTGCTTGAGGAACAGCACATTGATCCCACAAAGATAGAAAGCGTAGCCAACAAATACTCCTTTGTATGGAAAAAGACCGTGGACAAAAAGCAAAGCTGAAGGAGAAGATGAAGAACATACTCTCACAGATAGACTAAACCAATTGATCCTCTAAACGAAAAAAGTTCACTAAGTGAGCAAGAAACAAATGTAAAACATGGCACAATACGAAAGTGCCCTGCATGTGGAGCAGAAGTTGGCACAGTTCAAAAAAATGGCGAACTTTTCGGCGACAAAAAAACGTAGATAATTATGTCAAAGATAAAAAAAATCGCATCATTAATTGCGTATAACAAAGGTTTTGAATTGTTCATTACAGGAATTATCATCCTAAATTCAGTCCTTATAGGCGTAGAAACCTACACGGACAATCTGACTGTCAAGATGATTCAGCAGGGAATCTTGTATATATTTACATTCGAGATTCTACTGCGTTTTATTGCGGCGAGAAGTATAAAGGAATTCTTTTGCGATGGATGGAATGTGTTTGACCTTACGTTGGTGTTGATTGGATATATCCCCGAGACCTTGTTCGCATCTGCATCAATGATGACAGCGTTGAGAGTGTTAAGAGTGTTCCGTATTCTTCGATTGCTTAGGACTTCCAAGGAAATAAAGTTGATTGTAACGGTACTCGTAAAGTCGATGACGTCAATGTTCTACAACTTGATACTGTTCTTGATTTTTGTGTATTTGTATGCAATTGCAGGTGTTTCCATGTTCCGCCTTCCAGACCCAACAACTCTTGAAGGCGAACAACTGGCGAAATACG
Organism: Bacteroidales bacterium; assembly: GCA_004555425.1. Classification (GTDB taxonomy): domain Bacteria; phylum Bacteroidota; class Bacteroidia; order Bacteroidales; family Bacteroidaceae; genus Alloprevotella. Next base: position 77,509 of record SFID01000001.1, on the reverse strand, counting down.
AAAAATTAATGGAAGTTGCTCCTAATGCTCCTTCGAATTCCCCTGATCCTTTTGGGGATTTAGGCGAGGCCATATTTACATTATTCCGAGAACTCACCGGAGAAGATTGGACGGATCTCAGATATAATCATATTACAGCATCGGAGTACGGACTTATTCATGTAAACTCAGCCGTAATAACGACATATCATGTGTCTTGGTTTTGTTTAGCTGCTTTCCTTCTTCTCAATTTAGTAACTGGTGCTGTAATCAACAACTACCAGATTGCCATTGATGAGGTAGATGAAAAGAAAAAAGATGAAAAGAAGAAAGACAAGAGTGATTCTTCTAAAGAATAGATATCCATTCTAATCAAAAAGTTGGAGGGAGGATGTGGGCTCACATTCTCCCTCTTCCATTATATACCAGAATTCAAGTTTCAAAGGATGGTTGGTGTTTCTATTTGGCTTGGATGTCTTTCCGCCTCTCGCACCGTATCTTTTTGTTTTTCATTCGGTCACATAGCCCGCTACGCTCCCTCATGTAACAAAAAACATCCGGCACGATAGACAAAAATCCATCGCAAGCTAATTTATAGAACCTACCTTAAAATATCAGAAAAATACAGGGGAGTGGCCTGCGACTGAGAATTTTGTCGTACTTTTGCATCTTGAGAGATTGTATAGCCCCCATTGTGGGCTGACCAAAAGGATGGTTGGCGGCTGTGGTGGGCTGGGCGATACTCACGATATGTCATGCAGAGAGGAGGCGTGGCTTCCATTGCAACTGATTGACAGAACCTACCTATAATAAATAAGAATCACAAAGCATGAGACTCTATCCCCTTGTCACGCTACTGCTGGGTTTCCTGATGACCTTCGGACAACTGGCTTGCTTCAATGACGACGATATTGACACGACACTGGCTAGCGATTGCATCATCACCAACCTAACACTCGGTACGCTCAACCGTTATCTGCTCACGAAGAATGCAGCAGGCGAGGACAGCACCTACCGCGTGACCGTGACGGGTTCGATCTATCCGATGAGCATTGACCACTTCAAGCGCCCGGGCTACAACTGCGACGGACGCATCTGGAACCGCGACTCCCTGCCCTACGGCACCGACATCACGAAGGTGACCTTCAGCGCCATCAATGCCACGGGCGGCTATATGATTCGCTCGCTCACAACGGGCAGAGATACGGCCTTCGTATCGACCGACAGCACCGACTTCAGCCTGCCGCGTATGGTGACCGTATTTGGAGCGGACGGCGTTTCGCAACGCTCGTACGAGGTGTGCGTGCTCGTTCACAAGCAGGAGGGCGACAGCATGAATTGGCAACGCGTGGCCCAGCCCAACAAGTTGCTTAGCAGCATGACCAACCTGCGCGCCGTGGCCCAAAACGGCATCTTGACCCTCTACGGCCTGCAAGGCACAGAAACCAAGGCTGTGCGCATCCCCTATACCGCAAAGACCGTGGCGCCGCAAACAGAATGGACCACCAAGACCCTTACCAACCTCTTGCCCCAAACGATACAGCATGGGCAGGACGGCAAACTCCTTGCGCTCAATGCCGACCACCAAATCCTCAGTTCCACAGACGGCCTCGCATGGACAGCCCTGGGCAGCAGTCTGACACCAACGACCCTCCTGGCTGGCGGCGAAACTTGCATGCAAGCACTGAACGATGGGGAATTCCTGTCGAGCGTAGATGGTCTGGCATGGACGACCGTGGCCAATGACGAGCCAGCCCTTGCTCCCAAGACGGACAGCATCGTGTCGGTGTGTGTGCCCGCGGGCAACAACGATGGTCAGGAGGTGTTCGTGGCCGTTGAGCAGCGCAAAGGACGGGTCAACGTATGGCGCCGCACCGTTGACGTGAAGGGCGGAGAGGAATACCCTTGGATTCGCATTCCCGCCGCCGAAACCAACCAATACAACTGTCCCACACTGCGCGATGCCTCCATCTTCCGCTACGACGGCGCCACGTGGATGACGGGCCTGACCCAAGACGGCCAGCCCGCCCCCCTCTATGCGAGCCACGACAATGGCCGCACATGGATTCCCGAGAAAATCAAATTGCCCGTCCCGTTCGCGCTGGGCACATATCAGGTAGTGGCCACCACCGACGAGCACCATTTTATATGGTATATCAACGCCACAAGCGGCGAAATTTGGCGCGGCCGACACTTCCGACTTGGGTGGAAGGAAAATTGAGGCCCTTCCAATTTGGAATGAGGAATGAAGAAAGAGAAATAAGAAATAAGGAAGAAGGAATGAGGAATGAGCCCTCCTACAATCCTCCTCTAAGCTCCTCAAAAAAATCCTCTAAAAATCCTCTAGAATCCTCTAATATCCTCTAGAATCCTCTAGAATCCTCTGCCAGGCACCGCGGCCCAAGACGATCAATCCAGCAGCCAAAAGCTGCGAAGAAAATAAAACAGCCCCCCCCAAAGCCCAAATAGCTATGCGCATTCTGACATTCTTTATCGCTTTCCTGCTGGCGGCATCCCAGTTGTCGGCACAGGACGATGATGCCGAATATCGCATGGAGTTGGGTGCAGGCGTTGGCTTGGCCTTCGGGCTGAACGACTGCAATAGCGCGTGGTTCGGTTCCTCGAATGTCGGAGGCGCTCTCGTAAGTCGCTTTATCCTCAATCCCCGCATGGCCGTCAAGGTCAATCTGGGATATGGACGTTTGGACGGCACGACCGAGGGGCGCAGCGATTTCTATCCAGCCAATCCGGATGCTTCGGGGCCCGCGCGGTTGAACTACCAGCTCAGTGGCGACATCTTCGACCTCAGCGCGCTCTACGAACTCCACTTCCTGCCCTACGGCTTCACACGGGGCTACCAGGGCTACCGCCGTGTGACGCCCTATCTGCAAATGGGCTTCGGCCTCACGTATGGCACGGCAGGCAAAGCCTTCACCTGCAATATTCCCCTCGGTGTGGGCGTAAAATTCAAGGCCAGCCGCCGGCTCAACCTCGGCCTCGAATGGCGCATGCACCTCACGCCCAGCGACAAACTCGACGGACTGGAAGCACCGCTCGGCATCAAGTCGATGGGCTTCCGCAATAAGGACCACTACTCCTTCACCCTGTTCACCCTGACCTACGACCTGGCACCGCGCTGCCCCACGTGCAACCGCGACTAAGGCCGCCGCCCACATTCAACAAGCAATTCATAATCCCTATACGATGGATAGCCACAATCCTCTCCTCGACACACAGGCCGCCACCCGCGACTTCGCCCGGCAACTGGGCGTAGACCTCAATCGCATCCCTCGCCACATCGCCATCATCATGGACGGCAACGGCCGATGGGCCAAAGCGCGCGGACTGGACCGCAGCATGGGCCATCAGCAAGGCGTGGAGACCGTGCGCGAAATCACTACCGCAGCCTCCCGCTTGGGCGTAGGATACCTGACGCTCTACACCTTCTCCACGGAGAACTGGAACAGACCCGCTGCAGAGGTGGCCGCACTCATGTCGCTCATACTGACAGCGATGGAAGAGGAACTCTTCATGCGCAACAACGTGCGCCTGCAAGTCATCGGGCAAACCGAACGACTGCCGCAAGAAGTGCGCGAGGCTATCTTCGGACTGGTCGAACGCACCAGCCGCAACACAGGCATGACCATGGTGATCGCACTCAGCTATTCCTCGAAATGGGAAATCGTAAGCGCCGTTCGCAACATTGCCAGCCGTGTGCAGCAAGGCCAACTCGCCCTCGACGACATCAGCGAACAGACTATCGACCAAGCATTGGCCACATCCTTCATGCCCGACCCCGAACTGCTCATCCGCACGGGCGGCGAACTGCGCCTGAGCAACTACCTGCTGTGGCAATGCGCCTACTCCGAACTCTATTTCTGCGACACCTTCTGGCCCGACTTCAATACCCGCTCCTTCTGCCAAGCCCTTGTGGACTACCAAAACCGCGAGCGCCGCTTCGGCAAAACCAGCGAACAAGTGGCACAGCCCCAATAAATTTTCCCGCACTCTTGCGACGAAGCACAACCTTCCAACCTCAGATTCTTCTCAAATAACCACGAATATACGATGAAGCAACTTCTCTCCATCCTGGCGTTACTCACACTTGCGTTTGCCCTACCACGAACCATGCAGGCCCAGAACGTGCAGGAGAAGCCCACCATCACTTATACGGCAGACCACCCGAAATACATCCTGGCCGGACTGGCCATCGACGGTATCAAGGGTTTTGACGACGATTACCTCTTGAGCCTCTCAGGTCTGAACATCGGCCAAATCTACGAGGTGCCGGGCAACGACATCAGCGAAGCCATCCGCCGCTATTGGGCGCAGAAACTATTCTCGAACGTGCGCATTGAGGCCGACAGCATCGTGGGCAACAGTATCTACCTGCACATCTTCCTGACAGCCCAGCCCCGCGTCTCGAGCATCCAATATCATGGCATCAAGAAGTCCGAACGCGAAGACCTCGAGCAAATGCTGGGACTCGGCGTGGGCGCACAGATTACGCCCGACATGATTGACCGCGCCAAGCATATCATCAAGCGACACTTCGACAGCAAGGGCTACAACAATGCAGAGGTGGAAATCGTGCAGCGCGAAGACGTGACGGGCGACAACCGCGTGCTCGTGGACATCTATATCAACAAGAACGAAAAGATTAAGGTACACAAAATCTATATCACGGGTGTAAGCAGCCCCAAGCAGATCAAGAAACTCAAGAAGGCCATGAAGAAAACCCACGAAAAGAGTTTCGTGACCTTCTACAAGAGCAAAAAATTCCTGCCCGAGAAATACGAAGAGGACAAAGGCTTCCTCATTGACAAAATGAACGCCTGGGGCTACCGCGATGCCCTTCTGCTGAGCGACAGCATCGTCAAACTGGACGACAAGCACATAGACATTTACATCAACCTCCACGAAGGACAACGCTACTACTTGCGCAACGTCAGCTGGGTGGGCAATACGGTTTATACCACGGCCTTCCTCGACAACGTGCTCAAGATGAAGCGCGGCGATGTATATAATATGGAGTTGCTCGACAAGCGTCTCAACACCGACGAAGACGCCATCGGAAAGTTGTACTACAACAACGGCTACGTGTTCTACCAGCTCGACCCCGTGGAAATCAACATCGAAGGCGACTCCATTGACCTAGAAATGCGCATTGAGGAACGCCGCCAGGCCACCTTCAACCATATTCGCATCACAGGCAACGACCGCGTCTACGAAAACGTCATCCGCCGCGAACTACGTACGAAACCGGGCGACCTCTTCAGCATGGACGCCATCGAACGAAGCGTGCGCGAACTCGCAGCTATGAACCAGTTTGACCCCGAAGCCCTTCAGGCTGGTTTGGGCAAGGCCATCGTGCCCGACGAAGAGAGTGGAACCGTGGACATTAACTATCCCCTCGTCACCAAAGGCGGCGACCAAGTGGAACTTTCCGCCGGATGGGGCCAGACGGGTATCGTGGGCCGCGTTGGCTTGAAGTTTACCAACTTCTCCATGCGCAATCTCTTCGGCAAAGGCAGCAAGCGCGCTGGCTTCATCCCCCAAGGCGATGGCCAAACCCTCCAACTCTCGGGCCAGACCAATGGTACGTATTTCCAAAGCTACTCGCTGGCCTTCCTCGACCCTTGGTTTGGCGGCAAGCGTCCCAATCAATTCTCCTTCTCCATTTCTTATAGTAAGCAGAGCGACGTCAACTCCAACTACTACAACAACTACAATTCCATCTATAATTATATGTATGGCTACGGCACCAACAGTAGCTACTACAACTACACCAACTACTACGACCCCGACAAGTACGTGAAGTTGTTCAACGTATCTGTGGGCTTCGGTAAGCGTTTGCGCTGGCCCGACGACTATTTCCACTTCATGGCCGAGCTGTCCTACACGCGCTATATACTGAAGAGTTGGCAGTACTTCCTCATCTCGGATGGTAATTGCAACAACATCAACCTCACGCTGAACCTCAACCGCGCCTCAACGGACCATCCCTTCTTCCCGCGCAAGGGTTCCGAGTTCCAGGCCTCCGTCACCCTCACTCCGCCCTATTCACTCTGGGACGGCCGCGACTACAAGAACTTGGCCAACAACTACCAGAGCTCTTCCTATCAGCGCGAGGCGCAAGAGAAATATCGCTGGATAGAGTACCACAAGTGGCACATGAAGTTCCGCACCTTCACCGCCCTCTCGGGTCAGGTAAAGTGTCCCGTCCTCATGACGCGCGCAGAATTTGGTATCCTCGGCGCCTACAACAAATGGAAGAAGTCGCCCTTCGAAACCTACTATGTCGGTGGCGACGGCATGTCGGGATATTCCACTGGCTATGCCACCGAAACCATCGGCCTCCGCGGTTACGACAACGGCTCGCTGGCGGGCAACAATGGCGAGAATGCCTACGCCTACTCACGCATGACCCTCGAACTTCGCTATCCCCTGATGCTCGAAGCCACCACCAGTATGTACGCCCTCGCCTTCCTCGAAGGCGGTAACGCCTGGACCAACGCGCGCAAGTTCAACCCCTTCAACATGCGCCAGTCGGCAGGTGTCGGTGTCCGCATCCTCCTGCCCATGGTCGGCCTGATGGGTATCGACTGGGCCTATGGTTTCACGAAATACATCAATGGCCAGAAGGTGGGCGGCTCGCAGTTCCACTTCATCATTGGTCAGGAGTTCTAAAAGGTATGGGCCAAGCGTCCTACCCCCAACATACGAATCACCCTCAAACAAGCATATCCTATGAAAAAGTTCCTAGCCCTCGCCTTGCTGCTGGGCGCATTCAGCCTCACAGCCTCGGCACAGAAATTCGCCCTCATCGACATGGAATACATCCTCAGCAATATCCCCGCCTACGAGCGCGCCAACGAACAGCTCAACCAAATCTCCCGCCGCTGGCAGGACGAGGTCGAAGCCCTCGACAACGAGGCCAAGACCCTTTACAAAAACTACCAGAACGAGGCCATGTTCCTCTCCGAAACCCAGAAGAAAGAGCGCGAAGAGGCCATCGTAGCCAAGGAGAAAGAAGCCGCCGACCTCAAAAAGAAATACTTCGGTCCAGAAGGCGAACTCTACAAGAAGCGCGTTGCACTCATAGAACCCATTCAGGAAGAAGTCTACAACGCCGTCAAAGGTATCGCCCAGACCAAAGGCTTCCAGTTGGTTCTCGACCGCTCGGCCGACAACGGCATCATCTTTGCCTCGCCCGCCATTGACATCAGCAACGAGGTACTGGCCAGATTGGGCTATTCCAAATAATATCCGTATCTTTGCACGCAGCTCAGCACACCGAGCAAACCAGCGGCATCCCCTTTCACACGCCTATAATATATATACATAATACAAAACAAAATGATTAAGAAAATTCTACTGCTGCTCTTCTGCGCAGCACCCCTGAGCATGATGGCTCAGAAATTCGCTTGCTTTGATTACCAGTCCGTAGTACAGGCCCTCCCCGCCTACATGACCGCCATGGATGAGCTCCAAACCATCGCAGCCAACTACGAGAAAGACTTCGCCGACATGCAGCGCGAGTATCAGAACAAGGTGGAGAAGTACAAGAACGAAGTCAACGAGAACACGCCTGAAAACATCCGCACCCGCCGCCAGCAGGAAATCGTGGACATGGAGAACCGCCTCCAGCAGGCCTACGAAGACAACAACAAGGCGCTCCAGGCCGAGCAGCAAAAGCGTATGCAGCCCATCATCCTCCGCGTGCAGGAAGCTGTCACCGCCGTGGCCAAGGAAGGCAACTACGTATACATCGTAGACAAGACCGCCGCACAGTCCACGGGCCTCTTCCTCAACGATGCGCTCAACGAAGACGTCACTCCGATCATCAAGAAGCGCCTCGGAATCACCGCTGCCGACGAAGCCAAAGCCCAGCAGCGCCTCCGCGAAGCCGAAGCTGGCCAAAAATAAAAAACATAAAGAATCAAGGGCTGTGCTAATGGCACAGCCCTATTTTTTGTAGTTGATGCAAGAATCGCCAATACCGCCAGTATCGCCAGTATTTCCGCTCCCAAAAACAAAAAGAATGAAGCATCTCCCCAAATCCCTGACAACCGTCCTGCTATGCGCAGCCCTAGCCTCCTGCCACACCAGCAAGCAGGCCAGCGCGCAGCCATCCCTCAACGAGCATCACGAGCCCGAAGCAGCAATGGTCAGCGCGCCCACGAAGAAATTGGTGCCCGTCCAGCCCATCGCCATAAGCTCACCCGAACTGGCCTCTGAGCCCACGCCCACCGCCGTCGGGAGCCAACAGGCCCTGGCCACCGCCCTCCAACAAGCGCTCGAAGACCCCCTTCTCCAGACCTCGCAGGTGGGCATCTGCGTCTACGACCTGACGGACGACTGCCCCATCTTCCTCCACGGCCACCAGCAGCGCCTCCGCCCCGCGTCAACCATGAAACTCGTCACTGCCATCACAGCCATGCGCACCCTCGGAGTGAATTATCGCTATCGTACCCTCCTCCTGACAACCGACAGCATCGACCAGACCGATGGCACATTGTGCGGCAACCTCTACATCCGCGGTTGTATGGACCCCATCCTCAGCAGCAGCGACTTGAAGCAACTCGTGGCCGACCTCGCCAAGGCAGGCGTGAAGCAGATTAAGGGCAATGTCTGTTTCGATGCTTCTTTCAAGGAAGAGAGCGAGGCAGGTTGGGGCTGGTGCTGGGACGACGACAATCCGCCTATGGATGCCTTCCTCCTGAGCGGCAAGGGCAAGGGAGCCTTTCGCGATGCCTTCCTCCAGCAGCTCCGCTACAAGGGCATCCGCCTCAGCGGCACGGCCAAGGTGGCCCATATACCCGCCAACGCACAGTGCATTGCCGAGTGCACCCACACGCTCGACCAAGTGCTCACCACCACTCTCAAGGAGAGCGACAACCAGATGGCCGAATCCATCTTCTACCAGACGGCGGCCTATTCTGGCAAACGAGGTGCTGGGCGCAAGGAGGCCGCCCGCCTCACGCAGCAGCTCCTTGACAGCCTCGGCATCGGCAGCCGCCACTACGAGATCGCCGATGGCAGCGGCCTCTCGCTCTACAACTACCTGACGCCCGAACTCCTGGTCACCCTCCTCCGCTATGCCTACAAGGATGGCAACATCTACGACCACCTCTTGCCCGCCCTCCCCATTGCGGCCAAGGACGGCACACTCTCCAAGCGCATGCACGGCACGCGTGCCGCAGGCAATGTCTGCGCCAAGACGGGCACCCTCACGGGCGTCAGTGCCCTAGCCGGCTATCTCACCGCCTCGAATGGCCACCGCCTAGCCTTCGCCATCATCAACCAAGGCATCCCCAGTGCCACCGCAGGCCGCAACTTCCAGGACCGCCTCTGCCAGATAATGGCGGAATGCGGAGGGGAATAGGAGTTAGTAATTTTATCGGTTGGGGGGAGCCCCCAATAGAAATCTAAATAACAGAGCGCGCATAGTGCGCAGAGGTTGAAGCACGCCCTGAAAAGGGCAGTCTGCTCTGCCCTGGGCAAGGCGCGGTTTGCCCTTTCAAGGCGTACACGTCCGCCTCTCCCCATTCCCGTTGGGTAAAAAACAGGTTGTTATATAGAAGGAGTTCGTTCTCATTGCAAACGCAATGTACCGCACGTTGCTCGCAACGTGTGGCTCATCGATTTTCAGATGTTTGTACTCTTTGAAGTAGTTATCAATGAGCCAACATTTCCGCTGAGCCACACGAGCAACGTGCGGTACATTGCCTTGCAATGAGAACGAACTCCTTACTCACACGAGCAACGTGCGATACGTTGCTTAGCAATGAGGACGAACTTTTTATTCGCAGCGTGCCGCGAAAAAAATCAGGGGAGAACTGAAAAAAAAATTCGGAAGGCTTGCAGGAAAAATATTATTTTGTACTTTTGCCACCGAAAACTTACCAACACAAACAAAAAGACAATTAAGTACCTGAGATATAGACATTCAGTCTTTATCGAGGGGATTTTTTATTTTCTTACTTCTTAATTATTTAGTTCTATGTCAACGACTAGATTTCGCGCAGTAGAGAGGGCGCACGCCAAGAGGCCAATCTCTGCCACAGCGCCCGAAGAGAGAATGGACCGCTTGTATGCCAAGCATGTCTTCGACCGCGAGAAGATGTTTCGCTACCTGACACGGGAAACGTACGACGCACTTGTCGCGGTCATTCAGGAAGGGTCGCCCCTCGACAGAAGTATCGCCGACAGCGTGGCCGAGGGAATGCGACGATGGGCAACGGAGATGGGTGTGACGCACTACACCCACTGGTTTCAACCCCTCACGGGAGGCACCGCTGAGAAGCACGAGAGTTTTCTGGAGTACGACCGCAAAGGCGGCGTGATGGAGGAATTTTCCGGCAAGGTGCTCATCCAGCAGGAACCCGACGCCTCCAGTTTCCCCAACGGTGGCATCCGCAACACTTTCGAAGCCCGCGGATATACGGCATGGGACGCTTCGTCGCCCGTATTTATCATCGACGACACCCTGTGCATTCCCACCATCTTCATCTCCTACACTGGCGAATCGCTTGACTACAAGGCCCCGCTGCTCCGCGCCCTGCGTGCGGTAGATAAAGCTGCCACCGCCGTTTGCCACTACTTTAACCCCGAGGTCAGAAGCGTCTGTGCCTACTTGGGTATTGAACAAGAATATTTTCTCGTCGATGCGGACGTGGCCGGTGCCCGCCCCGACTTATTACTGACCGGCAGAACGCTGATGGGCCACGAGGCCGCCCGCAACCAACAGCTTGAGGACCATTATTTCGGCAGCATCCCCCGTCGCGTCATGGAGTTTATGAAGGACCTGGAGGTCCGCGCCGTCCAACTCGGCATCCCCGTCAAAACACGTCACAACGAAGTAGCCCCCGCACAGTTTGAATTGGCTCCCATCTACGAGGAGTGCAACCTGGCCGTTGACCACAACATGATTCTCATGTCGCTCATGCGCGAAGTGGCCGCCGAACACGGTTTCCGCGTCCTCCTCCACGAAAAGCCCTTCAAGGGTATCAACGGCAGCGGCAAGCACTGCAACTGGTCGCTAGGCACGAACGAGGGCACCCTGCTCTTCTCGCCTGGCAAGACGGCCAACGACCAACTGCGCTACCTCACCTTTGTCGTCAACACCTTGATGGCGGTTTACCATCACAACGGCCTGCTCAAGGCTTCCATCATGAGCGCCACCAATGCCCACCGCCTCGGCGCCAACGAAGCACCGCCCGCCATTATTTCTAGTTTCCTTGGCCAGGAACTTTCCAGTATGCTCGATGCTATCGAAAATAGTACGGACGATAGCCTTATAAATAGTACTACGAAGCAGGGGTTGAGCCTGTCGCTCCCCCAGATTCCCGAAATCCAGATTGACAATACCGACCGCAACCGCACGTCGCCCTTCGCCTTCACGGGCAACCGCTTTGAGTTTCGTGCCGTGGGCAGCGAGGCCAATACGGCCACGGCCATGATTGTGCTCAATACGGCAATGGCACAGCAACTTCGCCACTTCCAGGCCGACGTTGACAAACTCTTGGGCGAGGGCCACGAGTTGCAGCAGGCCATCCTCAGTGTGCTGCGCGGCTATATCCGCGAGTGCAAGCCCATCCGCTTTGAGGGCAATGGCTACAGCGAAGAGTGGAAGGCCGAAGCCCTGCGCCGCGGACTGGACTGCGAGACCAGTTGTCCGCTCATCTTCGATGCCTATCTGAAGAAAGAGAGCGTGGCGATGTTTGAGGAAGTGGGCGTGATGACCCTGCCCGAACTCCAAGCGCGCAACGAGGTGAAATGGGACACCTATACGAAGAAGATTCAGATTGAGGCGCGCGTGCTGGGCGATCTGGCCGTCAATCATATCATCCCCATTGCCACGGAATACCAGCACCGCCTGGCCGAAGGCGTGCGCAACATGACCAAGGTGCTGGGCCGCGAAGAGGCTGAGCAACTTTGTGCCGACCAGTTGCGCATCATCCGCGAGATAGCAGGCCACACCACAGAGATTTCCGAACTATCGTACCAGTTGGTAGGCGCGCGCAAGGTGGCCAACCAGATTGAGAGCGAGCGCGAGAAGGCCATCGCCTACCACGACACCGTGGAAAGTCTCTTCGACCCCATCCGCCACCACATCGACAAGCTCGAACTGATTGTGGACGACCGACTCTGGACGCTGCCCAAATATCGCGAACTACTTGAAATCTAAAGTTCAATACTAACAGTTAGAACCCTCCCCCTTTTACTTTGACGCACCTTGGCTGCTAGTTTCAGAAGGAAGCACAACGCTGTCCTCCAGAGACTAGTGGCTGGAGGCTTCGTTGAAACGAAGGACCTATACCGACTGCTCTATCAATCATCCCCTTCAACAATACACACAGTGGAACCTCTCAAACACGAATGCGGCGTGGCTATGATACGCCTGCGCCAGCCGCTCAACTACTACCAGGAGAAATACGGCACCACGCAGTATGCCCTCAACAAACTCTATCTCCTCATGGAGAAGCAGCACAACCGCGGACAGGAGGGCGCGGGCATTGCCTGCGTGCGACTGAGTGCCGAACCCGGCGATGAGTATATGTTTCGCGAACGTGCCGCTGGCACCTCGGCCATCACCGAGATTTTCAATAAGGTCTACGAACAACAAGCCCGCACGCCTGAACCTTCCGCCCGCCGCACCGAAACCCTCCCGCCCTTCATCGGCGAACTCTATATGGGCCACCTGCGCTATTCCACCACGGGCAAGAGCGGGCTGGACTATATCCACCCCTTCCTGCGCCGCAACAACTGGCGCGCCAAGAACCTGGCGCTCTGCGGCAACTTCAACCTGACCAATGTGGACGAAATCTTTCGCCGCATCGTGGCCAACGGACAGCATCCGCGCAAATATGCCGACACGCATATCCTCCTCGAACAGGTGGGCCACCGCCTGGACCGCGAGGTGGAGCGCGTCTTCAATATCTGCATGGCCGAGGGACGCACGGGGCTCGACCTCACCCACGCCATCGAGGCCCGCATGGACATTGCCAACGTATTGCGCACGAGCAGCACGCTCTGGGATGGCGGCTATGTGATGTGTGGCGTGACGGGCAGCGGCGAATCCTTTGCCCTGCGCGACCCCTGGGGCATCCGCACCGCCTTCTGGTATCAGGACGACGAAATCCTTGTCCTCGCCTCCGAGCGACCCGTCATCCAGACTGTGCTCAACGTGCCCTTTGAAAGTATTCACGAACTCCAGCCCGGCCAAGCCCTCCTCACGAGTCAGGACGGCAGCATCCGCCTCGAGCAAATCAATGCGCCCCAGCCCCTGAAGCCCTGCTCCTTCGAGCGCATCTATTTCAGCCGCGGTAGCGATAAGGACATCTACGAGGAGCGCAAGCAGTTGGGCCGCCGACTGGTGGACCAGATTCTGCCCGCCGTGGACTATGACATCGAGCACACCGTCGTCTCCTACATTCCCAATACAGCCGAGGTGGCCTTCTTCGGCTTGGTCGAAGGACTGGACATTTACCTCAACGGCCTGAAGCGCGACCGCTTGCGCAAACTGGTTCACGAGCAGGGCAGCGAACAGGAGATTGAACATATCCTGAGTATGCGGGTGCGCAGTGAGAAGGTGGCCATCAAGGACATCAAACTCCGCACCTTCATCGCCGAGGGCAACAGCCGCGCTGACCTGGCCGCCCACGTATATGACGTGACCTACGGCAGCCTGGAGGCGGGCGTGGACAACCTCGTCATCATCGACGACAGCATCGTGCGCGGAACGACCCTGCGCCAGAGCATCATCCGCATCCTCGACCGCCTCCACCCGCGCCGCATGATTATCGTCTCCTCGGCCCCGCAGATTCGCTACCCCGACTACTACGGCATCGATATGTCGAGTATGGACCAGTTCATTGCCTTCAAGGCTGCCCTTGCCCTCCTCGAAGAGCGCGGTATGGGCAGCATTGTCCGCCAGGTCTATGAGAAAATCAAGGCGGCCAACGGATGCACTGACGAGAACTACGTCAAGGAAATCTACGCGCCCTTCAGCGACGAGGAAATCTCGGCCAAAATTGCCCAACTCCTCACGCCCGAAGGCATCACCACCCCCGTCACACTCATCTTCCAGACCGTGGAGGGCCTGCACCGCTCCTGCCCGAATCATCCAGGCGACTGGTACTTCACGGGCGACTATCCCACGCCTGGCGGCCTGCGAATGCTCAACCGCGCCTTCCTGGCCTATGTGGAAGAGGAGATGGCGGCAGCCCCTAAGGAAGAATAGAGAATAGAGCCTCCGGAATCTCCAGAAAATCCAGATAATCTAGAATCTCTAGAATCTCTAGAAAATCTAGAATCTCTAGAAAAACCAGAAAAACCAGAAATAAAACATCATGGCAAAATACATCTTCGTAACAGGCGGCGTAGTATCGTCGCTAGGCAAAGGCATCATTTCGGCCTCCATCGGTAAACTGCTGCAAGCACGCGGCTACAAGATTACCATCCAGAAGTTTGACCCCTATATCAATATCGACCCTGGCACCCTCAATCCCTACGAGCACGGCGAATGCTACGTCACCGTAGATGGCATGGAGACCGACCTCGACCTCGGCCACTACGAACGCTTCACGGGCATACAGACCACCCGCGAAAACAGCATGACCACGGGCCGCATCTACAAATCCGTCATCGACAAGGAGCGCCGCGGCGACTACCTCGGCAAAACCATTCAGGTCGTGCCCCACATCACCGACGAAATTAAGCAGTGCGTGAAGCACCTCGGCGAAACGGGCCAGTACGATTTCGTCATCACCGAAATCGGCGGCACCATCGGCGACATCGAGAGCGCGCCCTTCCTCGAAGCCATCCGACAACTCAAATGGGAACTGGGCCGCGACGCCGTGAGTGTGCACCTCACCTACGTCCCTTATCTCCGCGCGGCCGACGAACTCAAGACCAAGCCCACCCAGCATTCTGTCAAGGAGATGCTCAGCAACGGCATCCAGCCCGACGTGCTCGTGCTCCGCACAGAGAAGCACCTCGACGACCACATGCGCATGAAGGTGGCGGGATTCTGCAACGTGGACCTGGAATGCGTCATCCAGAGCGAGGACCTGCCCAGCATCTACGAGGTGCCCGTCAATATGCAGCGGCAAGGACTCGACAGTGCCATCATGCGCAAGATGGGGCTGCCCGTAGGCGAAACGCCCGAACTCGGTCCTTGGCGTCACTTCCTCGAACTGCGCGGCTCGGCCACGGAGGTGGTGCGCATCGGCCTTGTGGGCAAGTACGACCTGCAAGATGCCTACAAGAGTATCAACGAGAGCCTCTCGCACGCCGCCACCTACCACCACCGCAAGGTGCAGATAACGTTCGTCAACTCCGAGTTTCTCACCCGCGAAAACCTTGAAGAGAAACTCCAGCCGATGGACGGTCTCGTCATCTGCCCGGGCTTCGGACAGCGCGGCACGGAGGGCAAGATTCTCGCCGTGGAATATGCCCGCACCCACGATGTGCCCTGCTTCGGCATCTGTCTGGGCATGCAGATGATGGTCATCGAATTTGCGCGCAACGTTCTCGGCCTTGCCGATGCCAACAGCAGCGAGATGGACCCCCACACGCCCCACAATGTCATCGACATAATGGAGGACCAGAAGACCATCTCCAATATGGGCGGCACGATGCGCCTCGGCGCCTACGACTGCCAGTTGCGCGAAGGCTCGCGCGTGGCCAGCATCTACGGCACCAACGCCGTGCGCGAGCGTCACCGCCACCGCTACGAGTTCAACAATTCCTACATTGAGCAGTACGAGGCCAAGGGCATGCAGTGCGTGGGTCGCCATCCGCAGGCGGGCCTCGTCGAAATCGTCGAGATTCCCACGCTGCGCTGGTTCGTCGGCACGCAGTTCCATCCCGAATACCAGAGCACCGTGCTCCATCCGCATCCCCTCTTTATGTCGTTTATTCAAGCAGCCATTCAGAAATGATAGAATTTACCAAAATGGAAGGGCTCGGCAATGACTACATCTACGTCAACACCGACCGCTTCCCCATCCCCAATCCTGCCGAGTGTGCTATCCGTTGGAGCCGTCCGCACACGGGCATCGGTTCCGACGGCCTGATTCTGGTCAGCCGCAGCGAGGTGGCCGACTTCCGTATGCGCATCTTCAATGCCGATGGTTCGGAGGCCATGATGTGTGGCAACGGCAGCCGCTGCGTAGGCCGCTTTGTCTATGAGCACGGCCTGACAGACCGCACGGCCATCACCCTCGAAACTCTCTCGGGCATCAAGCACATTAGCGGCATTGACCATCCCGAAGCCGTCACCGTGGATATGGGCGAGCCGCTCCTCCAAAACCGCGAACAGGTCAGCACGCCCAATGGTGACCTTGCCAATGTGGATTTGCAGGTGAACGGCCAGTCGTGGCGCGGCACCTATGTTTGCATGGGCAATCCCCACGTTGTATTCTTCTGCGACGACCTCGGCAAGGTGAGACTCGACGAAATAGGCCCGCTCATCGAATGCCATCCCCTCTTCCCCCAGCGCACAAACGTGGAGTTCGTACAGGTGCTCTCCGCCGGCGACACCTCTGTGCTGCGAATGCGCGTCTGGGAGCGCGGCTCGGGCATCACGCAAGCCTGCGGCACAGGCGCTTGCGCCACAGCCACAGCAGCCTTCATCACCGAGCGCGCCAGCCGCCACAGCATCATACGCATGGACGGCGGCGATCTAGACATCACCCTGCGCGAAACCGACAACCACATCCTAATGACAGGCCCCGCCACCACAGTGTTTCAGGGAAAAATTGAATCAATTAGGAATTAGGAATTAGGAATTAGGAATGAGCGCTCCGATAATCTCCTCTATCATCCTCTATCGTCCTCTATCTTCCTCTTAATTCCTCTCTCCTCCTCTAAAAAACAAGCCTTATGATCAACAAGCATTTCCAAAATCTAAAGCAGAATTACCTCTTCTCCACCATCGCCCACCGCGTGCAGGCTTTCCGCGAAGCCCATCCCGAGCGCAACGTCATCAGCCTAGGCATCGGCGATGTGACGCGCCCTCTGCCTCCTGCCAGCATCGCAGCCATGCACCGCGCCGTAGATGAAATGGCTGTCGCAGAAACCTTCCGCGGCTACGGGCCCGAACAGGGCTATGCCTTCTTGCGCCAAGCCATCGTGGACCACGACTACACAGCGCGCGGCGTGCAGATAGACATCGACGAAGTATTCATCAGCGACGGTGCGAAGAGCGACTGCGGCAATATCACCGACATCCTCGACACCCGCCTCAGTGTGGCCGTGACCGACCCTGTCTATCCCGTCTATGTCGATAGCAATATCATGGCGGGCCGTCCCGCAGGCGGCTCCATTCGCCTCCTGCCCGTCACGGCCGAGGGCCATTTCGTGCCCGCCCTGCCCGCGGAGCATATTGACCTCATCTACCTCTGCTATCCCAACAACCCCACGGGCACCGTGCTCCGCCGCGACCAGTTGCAAGAGTGGGTGGACTACGCCCTGCGCGAAGGCAGCCTCATCCTCTTCGACTCGGCCTACGAAGCCTTCATCCAGCACGACGACATCCCCCACAGCATCTACGAGATACCAGGCGCCAAACGCTGTGCCATCGAACTGCGCAGTTTCTCCAAAACGGCAGGCTTCACAGGCGTGCGCTGCGGATATACGGTCGTGCCGCGCGAGTTGCAGTTTGACGGTGTCTGCCTGCGCGACCTCTGGAACCGCCGCCAATGCACGAAGTTCAACGGCACCTCCTACATCACCCAGCGCGCCGCCGAGGCCATCTATACGCCCGAGGGCCAGCAGCAGGTGCGCGCCACCATACAATATTATATGGAGGGAGCCCGCATGATGCGCGAACGCCTCACGCAGATGGGCTACCAAGTGGTGGGCGGCACGGACGCGCCCTACATCTGGCTGACCACGCCCGCGGGCACCGACTCCTGGACCTTCTTCGACCGCCTGCTCAACGAGGCCGCCCTTGTCACCACGCCCGGCGTAGGTTTCGGCCCATCGGGCGAGGGCTACGTGCGCCTCACCGCCTTTGGCAGCCACGAGAACTGCGCCGAAGCCCTCCAGCGAATCGCCGCTCTGGGCTAAGGAATGCCATTTAGGTAGGTTCCATAAATTTGCAGGGACGGATTCGCGGCTATCGCACCGTAGTTTTTTGTTTTTCATAAAGGAGCGTAGCGGGCTACGCAACTGAATGAAAACAAAAGCCTACGGCACGATAGCCGCGAATCCATCCAAGTTAATTTATAGAACCTACCTCTAACGAATCAGGAGGACAATCATCTTGAGGCCGAAATCGAAGAAGACCATGCGGGCATTGACGTTTTGGGAAATGTCGCGGATGCAGGACTCCAGTTCTTCGGAGATGGGAATGACATTGCGCTCGTTGATGAAACGGGCAAAGCGAACGGCGAAGTCGGCCTCCTGTTGCGACATGTAGTTGAGCTCGGGCTGGTGGAAGTTGTACATGAAGTTCTCGCGCACCATGCGAAGGGCGTATTGCAGGAAATCCTTCTGCCGCTCGCGCCCCCACTCGGCCACAGATTCGGCCCACTGGCGGATGCCCTTGATGTCGCGCTGATAGGCCAAGCGCATCAGCATGACAAACATGTCGAAGAAGAGTCCCTGGTCGGCATTGACAACGGTTTGGCGCATGGCTTGGATGAAATTGCCTCCGCTCTGGCGAGCGATGCGCTGGGCATCGTCGGGCTGCAGCCCTTGTTGCTCCACAAGTGCGCTGGCCACGTCGTC
Organism: Bacteroidales bacterium; assembly: GCA_004555425.1. Classification (GTDB taxonomy): domain Bacteria; phylum Bacteroidota; class Bacteroidia; order Bacteroidales; family Bacteroidaceae; genus Alloprevotella. Next base: position 58,786 of record SFID01000001.1, on the reverse strand, counting down.
CGTGGAGAGGGGCGGGATGTCCACGCGCTGCGTACGGCTCAGGATGGTGGCCAAAAGGCGTTCGGGCTGCTCGCACACCAGGAGGAAAACGGTTTGGCGGGGCGGTTCCTCAAGGATTTTGAGGAGTTTGTTGGCCGTCTGCACGTTCATTTGTTCGGGCAACCAGATGAGCATCACCTTATAGCCTCCCTGCGAGGCGGTGAGCGAGAGTTTGCGCAGGATATTATCGCTCTCGGCCACAGGAATCTGCGATTGCTGTTTCTCCACGCCCATCACTTTCAACCAGTCCTGGCGGTCGAAGTAGAGGGTGCGGCGCAACTGTTCGCGCCACTCCTTGAGATAGTAGTCGCTCGTTATCTCGCTGCTGGTCCCCGAGGGTTTGATAACGGGGAACACGAAGTGCAGGTCGGGGTGCACCCATCCCTCTGCCATCTTGCAGGAGGGACACTGGCCACAGGCGTGGCCATCGGTGGGATGCTGGCAGAGAAGCGTCTGCGCCAGTTCGAGTGCAATGGCCAATTTGCCACAGCCCTCGGGCCCGCAAAACAACTGAGCATGGGGCACACGCCCCTCCACCACTTGGCGGGCCAGGCGTTCACGTATTTCTTTTTGTGCTACTATGGGAAGCATTTATTCAATTAGGAATTAGGAATTAGGAGTTAGTACACGTGGGGGAAGACACTAATAGAAATCTATATAACAGGCGCGCATGGTGCGCGGAGTGGAAAGTTCGCCCTGAAGCGGAGTGGAAAATACGCCTTGCAAGGCGTACACGTTCTTATGCTATCGAACTATGAAACTAGGTCGCTGCGCGACCGCTGACCCTCGGGCCAAATCACCTGAATCCGTAGGCGAATCAACCGCAAAATTACAACTTTCTTTTTATTATAGGTGTGCCATCCCTAGTTGTTTGGGTTGGTTCTATAAATTAGCATGCGATGGATTCGCGGCTATCGTGCCGTAGGTTTTTATGAGGGAGCATAGCGGGAAAAACAAAAAGATATGGTGCAAGAGGCGTGAAGACATCTAAGCAGAATAGAAACCCTGCCTTCCCTTGAAATCTAATTTATAGCACCGACCTACATGTTTTTGTTTTGTTCAGTTGACACGGGAATTATCCGGTGAGCCAAGAATTCTGGGCTATCATTTCCGCTGAGCCACACCTTGCAATTACGATTGATCTGAGTAGTTACGATTCGTGGTAACTACTCAGGTGGATTTTCATTGAAAGGCAATGTACCGCACGTTGCTTGCAACGTGTGGCTCCGCGGAAATGGGAACCAAAAATACGATGTTTTAATGAGTACAAACCTCTGAAATTCTCGGAGCCACACGTTGCAAGCAACGTGCGGTACATTGCCTTTCAATGACCACCTGAGTAGTTACCCGAAATGGTAAAAATGCACCCGAGGAAAATAAACATCTTTTAACGTTTCGATTCTCTATATCGTCAATTCGCGCACCAACTTGGCCCGAAAAATTTCCGCAAAAGCATTTAGAAAATCCGCTTCGGCATATAAATTTTTCTAAATGCTTTGTAAAACAATGGTTTTTTGGGGCATTTTCGCATGAAAAAAGAGGAGAAAACCCTTTGTCTATGGGCTCTCTCCTCTTCGCTAGTACAAAGATAATACATTTTCCGGCGAAATGCAAATCCATTTAACATATCGCAACAGTTTGCGAAATGTTAAAAGACGAGTTTTGCACACGCGAGGGTTCGCGATGTGTTATATTACGAGGCAAGGGGTCGCTGCGCTCCTTTAGTTTCAACGGTCGCTGCGTCCCCTGGTTTCAACGCAGCCCTACGGCTGCTGGCTCGATAGCGTTGATTCGCTATAGAACCTACCTGAAACCAAGGTCGCGCACGGCGAACGTGCTTTCCTAGTAAATCCGTCGCGCAATCTCGGCAATGCTGTCCACTGCCGAAACCGTGTAGAAGTGGATGCTGGGAACGCCGTGGGCCATCAGTTCGCGGCATTGCTCCACGGCCCATTCGATGCCAACGGCCTTGACCGCCTCGTCCGTCTGACACTTCAGCAGTTCCTTGGCCAGCGGTTCGGGGAAGTCGCAATGGAAGGTTTTGGGCACCATCGTCAGTTGAGACAACTTCGTGAGCGGTTTGATGCCAGGAATGATGGGCACATTCACGCCCTCGGCGCGGGCGCGCTCCACAAGGCGCAGGTAGGCCTGGTTGTCGTAGAAGAGTTGGGTGACGCCGTACTCCGCGCCCAGTTCCACCTTGCGCTTGAACCATTGGAAGTCGGTCTCGAGGTTGAGCGCCTCTTCGTGCTTCTCGGGATAGCAGGCCACGCCGTAGTGGAAGGGCTTCCCAGGCACCTTGATGGGCGAGCCGTCCACGAAGCGGCCCTCGTTGAAGGCGTTGATCTGCTCCTGCAGTTCGGTGGTGTGGCTATAGCCATCGGGAGTAGGCGTAAACTTGGCATCCTCCTTGGCCTTGTCGCCACGGAGCACGAGGAGGTTTTCGATGCCGAGGAATTGGAGGTCGAGCAACACGTATTCGGTTTCCTCGCGGGTGAAACCCGAGCAAAGGATATGGGGCACCACGGGAATGTGGTAGGCATTCTGAATGGCGGCGGCCACAGCCACAGTGCCAGGACGGCGGCGCAGGCGCGAGCGCTGCATCAGTCCATCGCCCAGGTCGGTATAGACGTACTCGCTGCGGTGGGTGGTGATATTGATATAGGCGGGCGCAAACTCTGCCAGGCGGTCAATGGTGCGAAGCAGGCCTCCGATGCCCGTGCCCTTGAGCGGCGGGAGCACTTCAAAACTGAAAGCCGTGGAATCCTTCTGATGGATGAGGTCGATGATATTCATGGGATGGAAATTGAAATTCTAGGCAAAAGTACGCATTTTGGGTTAGATGGGGAAACCCGCAGCGGAAGGGTTTTTCTGGGAAAAGGGCAAAAAAAATGGGATACCGCTGTATCCCAACCTTGTTAACCTTAAATCTAATACTATGAAAAACACGATGCAAAGATACGGCGGTTTTGCAAATCCGCAAGAGGCAGCCCAAGAAAAATACACAAAATCCTCATTTTTCTTTTCTGCGACTGTAATTTTGCATAGTAGACTTTGCAAATTCCGACATTTGGTAACATTATTGTAACATCTTGCCTTGCCGATGGAGGAACAAAAAGGTGGAACGGCGCTTGCCCATCCCGCAGTGAATCTTTACCTTTGCAGAAGAGGAATACAGATTTTGCGCCCCCATCATCATCCTTGCGCCCCACCCCACAGCCTTCAGAAAATGATTTCCTACTCCTATTATATATATAATAAGGTATGGCGGCCCATCGTTCGCCTGCTGCGCTTCCGCCACCGCTGCGGCTACGGCATTCATTCGCCGTTTGCCTGGGCCAAGGTGACGGGCGTCATCTACGAGCGCGGCCTCTACTATGCCTACGCCCCGCTCCTCACGGCCCATCCCATGGGCGGCGGGCGCCACGACGGCATGACGCTGGGCGACCTGCGCCTGCTGTTCCGCCTGAGCAACGACACGCATCCGCGGCGCGGCCACATCGTCATACAGAAGGGCCTCGCCGCGCCTGCGGCCTACCTGAGGAGCGGCTGCAAGTCGTGCCAATGGACCACGGCGGACAGCGCAAAGCCCACCCTGCCCGCAGCCGAGGCCCTCGACTTCGTCTATCTGGACGCGCCCGAAGCATGGCCCGCCCTGGCCCAGCAAGCCGTGGAGCAGTTGAGCGATGGAGGTGCGCTAGTCATCCGCGGCATCCACCGCAAAGCCGCCGACCGCACCGCCTGGCGCCGCCTGCAAGCCCAACAACAGGTCCGCGTCACCTTCGACCTCTACGAGTTTGGCCTAGTATATGTAGAGCAGCGTCTAAACAAGGAGGACTACCTCATCAGCTATTGAGCCAAAGCCGCTCCAACAGCCCATCCGCTCCATCCTCTCCAATCCTCTAAAATCCTCTCCCATCCTCTCCCATCCTCTAAAAAAAGCCCATGCAAACCACCACCTCCCTAAGCACCGGCGAGCGAGTGCGCAAGGACGATGCCCGCATCGAAGCCTGCGGCACCCTCGATGAACTAAGCAGCCACCTAGGATGGCTGGCCGCCAATGCGCCAGAAGCCTATCGCCCCGCCCTCCACGAGGTGCAGCGCCGCCTCTTCGCCATCGGTTCGCTGGCGGCAGGCTACGCGAAAGCCACCTACGTGCCCGGCCCCACCGAAGAGGCCAACCTGCAAACCGAAACGCAACGCCTGGAAGCCACCTGCGGACGATTCAGCGGTTTCATCCTGCCTGGCGGTTGCCCCTTGGCGGCACAAACGCACGTATGCAGGACGGTGTGTCGGCGCGCCGAGCGACAAGTGGTCGGTCTGGGCCATCTGGACCATGTCGTCCCCTACCTCAATCGCCTGTCAAGTTACCTCTATGCCCTGGCGCGCCATTTTAATGCGATTTCGGGGGTAGCGGAGATAAAATTATAGGAGGGAAGAGGCGGATTAAAAAGAAAAATAGTATTTTTGTCGCCGATTCAATGGGCAACCTCCCCGCACGGAGCACGGCCCAGGTAAACAACATCTACTAACCACTCAAAAACATCCTGACAATATGTATTGGACTCTTGAACTGGCTTCAAAACTAGAGGATGCTCCTTGGCCTGCCTCCAAGGACGAACTCATCGACTACGCCATGCGCTCGGGCGCACCGATGGAAGTAGTAGAAAACCTGCAAGAACTTGAGGACGAAGGCGAAATATACGAAACCATCGAAGATGTTTGGCCTGACTATCCTACGAAGGAAGATTTCCTCTTCAACGAAGACGAATATTAAAGGTAGATCCTATAAAGGTAGGTTCTATAATCCCTGAAAGCAGGGATTCCATACTTTTTTCCCCAGTTACCCGACCTATCGGGCATTTCACACAAGGGTTAAAGAACTATTGCCACACCCCTCGTACAGACACACAACGGGGTGTCCATAGTCCTTTAACCCGTTCAGCCATTTAGTAATGGCCACACCCTATCCCCACACATCTATGCGCCGCATCATCAGCCTACTCCTACTCCTTGCCTGCCTCTGCACAGCCTCTGCACAACAGGCTCCAGCATTTGCCCACTACTGGGATATGCTGCCGCAATTCAATGCAGGTGCAGTGGGAAACAACGAGCAGTTGCGCATCACCGCTGCCTATCAAGCACACAACGTGGGCTTCGAGGACGCGGGCGGAACAATGTATGCGGGTGCCGACATGGCCTTTGCACTGGGCAAGACGCGCCATGGCGTGGGACTGGTGTTTGAGAAAGATGCCATCGGCCTCTTCGCCCACCAACGCTTCTGCGCACAATACGCCTACCAGCAACGCCTCTTCGGCGGAAGGCTGGGCATCGGTGTGGAGGTGGATATGCTCAACGAAAAGGTGGACGGCTCGAAGGCCGACCTCATCGACCCCAACGACCCCGCCTTTCCCGCCTCGGAGATGACGGGCTCGAAGTTTGATGTTTCGGTCGGCCTCTTCTACCAGCGCAAAGGATTACAGGTGGGTCTGTCGGCCGCACACCTGACGAGCCCAACCATATTTATGGGCGAAACGAACGAGATTAAGGTGAAAAGTCTATATAATTTTTACGCCGCGTACAATATTAAGACCAAAAATCCGTTATTTATTATAGCCCCCTCTACTATGTTGAGGTACGATGGACAGGAATTCCGCGCCGACATCACGGCACGCCTGCTCTACGCCAAGGACAAACAACGCCTGTATGGCGGTCTGACATATAGTCCCATGCACTCCGTGACGGGTTTCATAGGCGGCCGCTTCCACGGCATAGACATCAGTTACTCCTACGAAGCCAATACCGAAGGAATCGGATTGCTCCACGGCAACCACGAAGTAACCCTCGGCTATACGCTTGACCTCAACCTGAGCAAAAAAGGCAAGAACCTGCACCGCAGCGTGCGCTTCCTCTAACCGCAGGGCCTATATATAATAAGGTACACCTATAATATATAGAGCGAGAAAGGCTCAGCCCCTCTCCAACCTCCCCTTCCGAAAAAAAGAATACCGATATATGAACATCAACAACGTAATCCCAACGAGACGTAACCTCGCCCGTACCCTCGGCCTCACCGCTGCAACACTCTGCATCGCTGTGCTGGCTTCGTGTATGAGCAACAGCCGCGCCATGCAAAACGGCGGCGAAGTGACCGGACAACGCTCGGCAGCATACAACGAGCCCGCCCCATTCGGCATGGTGGAAATCAAGCGCGGATACCTCAAAGCGGGTGTCGAAAACAACGATACCCTCTGGGGCATCGTGACACCTACGCGCGAAATCTCCGTGGACGGATTCTGGATGGACCAGACGGAGGTGACGAACTCCATGTACCGCCAATTTGTGGAATGGGTGCGCGATTCTATCATCCGCGAACGCCTGGCCGACCCGCAATATGGTGGCGATGAAACGTATAAGATTGAAGTGGACCGCTATGGCGACCCCGTCACGCCCCACCTCAATTGGACCAAACCCATACCCTGGCGCAAACCCACCGAAGAGCAGGAGCGCGCCATCGAAAGCGTGTACACCCGCCATCCCATTGACGGCACGAAAATGCTGGACATCAGACAACTGAACTACCGATACGAGGTGTTCGACTACGAGAAAGCAGCCCTCCGCAAGTATCGTCTGGACCCCGCCGAACGCAATCTGAACACGGACATTACCACCGACCCCGATGAAGTGGTGATGATCTCGAAGGACACAGCCTATATTGATGAAAACGGACGCATCGTGCGACAAACGATTGAGCGCCCGCTGTCAAGCCTCTACGACTTCCTCAACACGTATATCGTACCCGTATATCCCGACACAACGGTGTGGGTGAACGACTTCACCAATGCCAACAACGAGACGTACATGAAATTGTACTTCTCCTCGCCGACCTACAACGATTATCCCGTTGTTGGTGTCACCTGGGAGCAGGCTCAGGCCTTCTGCGCCTGGCGCACGGAGTATCTGCTGCGAGGCATGGGACCGCAGGCTCGCTACCTGCAACGCTATCGCCTGCCGACAGAAATTGAATGGGAATATGCAGCCCGCGGCAAGGAGGGGAATCCTTTCCCCTGGGAAGGCGACGAAACGAAAAACGACCGCGGTTGCTTCTTTGCAAACTTCAAGCCCGACCGCGGCAACTACACCGAAGACGGCAACCTCATCACCTCGCGCACAGGTATCTATGGCGCCAACAGCAACGGGCTCTTCGATATGGCTGGCAACGTGGCCGAATGGACCAACACGGTATATACGGAAGCAGGAGTGGCTGCCATGGCCGACCTCAACCCCGAACTGCGATACAATGCCGCCAAGGAAGACCCCTACGTGCTGAAGCGCAAAAGCGTGCGCGGCGGCTCATGGAAAGATCCCATCTCCTACATCCGCTCGGCATGGCGCACCTGGGAATACCAAAACCAGCCCCGCTCCTACATTGGCTTCCGCTGCGTCCGCTCAAAGGCTACCACCGTCAGCAGCAACGCCGCCGAGAAAAAGCGCAAGTAAGCAGCACTAGCAACCCACCCAACAGATTCACCTACTCCTTATACATATAGAAATGCCCAAGAAAATCAATATCATCGTCCGCCTGCAAAATTGGATGGACAGCGTACCGGGACAAACCTTCCTCAATTACGCATACAGCTGGGGCGCAGCCATCGTTATCCTGGGTGCCCTATTCAAACTCACACATATCCAAGGTGGCAATATCATGCTCTTTATCGGTATGGGCACAGAGGTTATCGTATTCTTCCTCGCTGCTTTCGACCGTCCCTTCGACCGAAATGAAGTGGGCAAAGAACTTCCCGAAGACATCGAAACGGATGAGCAAATGTCTGTCCGCCTAGGACTGAACGATAACGACGACCTAGACAACGAAGAAACAGAAACCGACGCAAACAATACGCCGGGCGTCACCGTCATTCCCGTTATCGGAAGCGGTACGACACACACCTGCATCCGTACTCCACAGAGCGAAGAAGAACTGGAAGCAGCCGAATCGCAGGCAACTGTCATCGCTGCTGCCGCCGCCCAAGCTGCCGAAGGCACTATGCCTAGTCCGGACGCCGAACAGCCCGCCACCAGTTCCTCCGCCACACCTGCGCATCAGCCCGCCGCACCTATCGTGCAAACCATCACGATTCCCGTGCAGCCCGAAACGACCACGGCAGAATCCACGCCTTCGGATATGCCCGCCGCCACGCCTGCCGATTCTATGGCTGCGGCAGCCATCGCTGCCACGGCTCCCAAGGGCGGCCAACCCTTCGAGCAGGAGGCCCAGCGACTTGCACAGATTATCCGCGTGGCCAACGACGAACTCCTGCAACGCGCTCAGGCAGTTCTCTCGCCCGAAATGGAAGCTGCCACGCAGACTTACATCGAAAAACTGCGCACCCTCGCCGACACCTTCGCCAAGGTGGACGAACAGAGTGCCCGCCTCGCCAAAGACAGCGAAGAAATGGAAAACCTCAACCGCACACTCACGGGTATCAACAAGGTTTACGAACTCCATCTCAAGAGCATCAGCCTGCAAGTTGGCACTATCGACCAAATCAACGACCAAACCCACAAACTCGCCAACCAGATTGAGGAACTCAATGCCGTATATGGCCGCATGATTGAAGCCCTCACCGTCAATATGCGAGGAAACAAAGAATAGTTCTAGAGGGAGATAATCATCTTTCCCGCATTCTCCCCCTTTCAATTTCCATCAATATGTCCGTAAAGAAAAGACCGGTCTCGCCGCGTCAGAAGATGATCAACCTGATGTACATCGTCCTTCTGGCAATGCTGGCGCTCAATGTTTCCAATGAGGTTCTGAAGGGATTCGACCTTGTTGGAAGGAGCCTGCTGCGCTCGACCGATAACACCATCAAGGAGAACGAGGCCCTCTATGCCGACCTTGCCAACCAACTCAAAGGCAACCCCACAAAGGTGCGCCCTTGGTACGACAAAGCCATGAGCGTGAAGCAACAAGCAGATTCGCTCTACAACTACGTGGCTCAGTTGCGCCTCGCCATCGCCCGCCAAGCCGATGGCCGCGATGCCGACCCCGATAAACTCATCAACCAAGAGGACCTTGAAGCGGCTGGCCACGTCATGCTGGCGCCCGTGGGCGGACAAGGCAAACTCCTCCAGCAGCGCATAGAAACCTTTCGCGAAAATATTCTCAAACTCATTGTCGACCCGCGCCAGCAAGCCATCATCCGCTCTAACCTCAGCACCGAGGTTCCCCAGACTGGCGAAAATTATCGCAAATCGTGGCCCGAATATATGTTTGAATCGATGCCCGCCATCGCCGCAGTGACTATGCTCACAAAGTTGCAGAGCGACATCCGAACGGCCGAAGGCGAAGTGCTGCGCCGACTGGTTTCCAACATTGACCTCAAGGATATTCGCGTCAACGAATTAGGCGCGTATGTCGTTCCCGAAACGACCACGCTCTTCCCTGGCGAAGAATTCCGTTCGCACATCTTCCTCGCCGCCACCGACACAACGAAACGCCCCGAAATCTACGTGAACGGACGACGCATTGACGACAGCGGAGTCTACAACTTCCGCGTGGGCGGTCCTGGCGAATACTCTTTCTCGGGCTATATCCAGATGCCCAATGCCGCTGGCGACATCATCCGCCGCGACTTCCTGCAAAAGTTCAAGGTCATCCCCCATCCCGCCGTACCAGCGGGCGCCACGGTGGCCGCCGACCTGATGAACGTGCTCTATGCCGGTTTCGACAACCCCATCAGCGTATCAGCATCTGGCATTCCCAACGATAAGGTGAGCCTCAGCATGACGGGCGGCACACTCATCTCAAAGGGCGCAGGCCACTATGTGGCCCGTCCAGCCCATGTAGGTCAGGATGTCACGTTCACCGTGACGGGCGTACACGATGGCAAGACGCTGACTATGGCGACCGTCACCTTCAAGGTGCGTAAACTGCCCGACCCCACGGCCTATATCAACGTGGGCCACGACCGCTTCAAGGGCGGAAAGATTGGCAAGGGTGCCATCCTTGGTGCCAAGAGTATCGGTGCCGCCATTGATGATGGCTTGCTCGACATCCCCTTCCGCGTCTTGAGTTATGAAATGGTCTTCCACGACCGCATGGGCAACGCTCGCCCCGAGGCTTCCAGTGGTGCCAACATCACCGAAGCCCAACGCGAACTTATTCGCCAACTCCGCAAGGGCCAGCGCTTCTACATCTCTCGTGTCCGCGCCATCGGTCCCGACGGCATTGAGCGCAACCTGCCACAGGCCATCGAGGTAATCGTCAACTAACGCTCCGCTGGCTGCAAAGTTTTCGGTTTCCGCTCACCCCCACGCCTCCCTTTCTTTCAGATTTCATCTTCCTCCGTAACTAAAGCAAACCCTATATGAACTACCTACGCCGCGCCACACTATTCGCTCTCGTTGCGCTGACCTGCACCGCAGTCGTGGCTCAGCCGCCCCGTCGCAGAACGTCAAACGAAAATACGACCAAGACCAACACGCCCGTCAAGGGCTCGGCCTATCGCGATTTTCCCACGGCACAACCTATGCCCGCGGATGCCGCTTGGCGCCGTGACATCTATCGCACCCTAGATCTCACCAAGGATGCCAACGCCGTACTCTATTATCCCACCATGCCGCAGGGCAACCGCATGAACCTCTTCACCTTCCTCTTCCACGCCATCCACCGCGGACAAATCAAGGCGTACGACTACAAGTTGGACGGCAACGAGGATTTCTCGGCAAAAAACGAGGTCAAGGTGAAGGACCTGATGGACCGCTATGAGATTTTCTATGAAACGAATGCCGAAGGCAAGACGCGCGTCAACGATGCCGACCTTCCGTCCGACCAAGTGAAGCTCTATTTCATCAAGGAGAGCGAATACTACGACCAATACACAGCCACCTTCCGCAAAAAGGTGACGGCCATCTGCCCCGTCTTGAAGCGAGGCGACGACTTTGGCGGGGCCGACAGCCAATACCCCATGTTCTGGGTGAAATACGACGACATTGCCCCCTACCTTGGCCAACTCATGCTCATGGGCAGCAACGTCAATAATGCCGCGACCATGTCCGCCGACGATTTCTTCACCCTCGGTGCCTACCAGGGCGACATCTACAAGACGACCAACCTGCAAGACCGCATTCTGGTCAACGAAATGGAAATGGATGCCGACGTGACCCACCGCGAGCAACAGCGCATTGAGCGCGAGATTATCGATTTCCAGGACCACATGTGGGGACGCGACTCCGTAGCAATGGCCAAGAAGGCTGCCGAACAGGCTCTCGCCGACAGCCTTGCCGCAGTCGAGAAGCCAAAGAGCAAGCGCACCACAACATCCCGCACTCCGTCACGCCGCTCAACCACAACGGTGAAGGAAAACAAGACAACAAAAACCAAGACGCCAAAGACGAAGACCACCAGATCTTCCACGCCCAAAGCCACACGCAACAGTGGTAGCGGCGGAACCATCAGCGTGCGACGCCAGCGCCATTAAAGAAAGAACTGCAACAGCGGCCAGCAGAAGAAACCGGCCAGCAGAAGCAAGCAGGAGGAGCCCCAACACCAAGGGTTCCTCCTGCTTGCGTTTTGGGGGGCAGGCGGTGCGCGGGAAGGCGCGGGCCAAGATATGGCGGCGCGGGCCGGAATCTCTAGATTCTCTAGAAAATCTAGAAGATCTAGAAAACCCAGAAAGCCCAGCCCCGCGCCCAATCCCGGCCCCCGCAAGAAAATCCCCGAAAAACCAGCCCGAACCCCTTCCCACTCAACGCTCTTTTCGTATATTTGCAAGGTAAACCTAACCCTTTAAATCTTACTATGCAAACCATACAAAATTTTTCGGAGATGGTCCGCCACCTCTCCGCCTCGGGTCAAAAGATTACGATTGCCGTGGCTTGCGGCGACGATGACAGCACGCTCCAGGCCGTCACACGCGCCCTCGCCAGCGGTTTTGCGCGCGCCATATTTGTCGGCGACGCGTCGGTTCCCCGTGCCTACGCTCCGATGCAAGACTACGCTGAGTTAGTAGAATTCGTTGAGCCCGAAACTGCCGAGCCCGCAGCAGCGGCTGCCCTTGCCGTACGCCTCGTTCGCGAAGGGCGGGCGGGCATTCTTATGAAGGGCCTCATCTCTACCGATGTCCTGCTCCGCGCTGTGCTCAACAAGGCCGAGGGCCTGCTTCCCCCGGGCCAGGTGCTCACCCATCTGGCCGTGGCACAGATACCTGGGCGCGACCGTCTGCTCTTCTTCACCGATGCAGCCGTCATCCCCTACCCCACGGCCGAGCAGCGCGCTGCGCAGATTGGCTATGTGGCCAGCGTCTGCCGCAAGTTTGGCATCGCCCAACCGCGCATCAGCCTCATCCATTGCTCCGAGCACGTCAGCGAGAAGTTTCCCCACACGCTCACCTACGCCGAACTGTCGCGCCGTGCCAGTGAAGGCGAATGGGGGCCCGCCATTGTGGATGGTCCGCTGGATGTGCGCACGTCCATCGACCCCGTTGCCCTCCACATCAAGGGCATCCCTTCGCCCCTCGAAGGCCAGGCCGATGCCCTCATCTTCCCCAATATCGAAGCGGGCAATACGTTCTACAAGACCATCACCTTCCTCACCGCCAGCGACGTGGCAGGCACGCTCTGCGGAACGACCTGTCCCGTCATCCTCCCCTCGCGTGGCGATAGCGCGCAGGACAAATACTTCAGCCTAGCCTTTGCTGCCATGTTCAACCACTAGCCCCCTCATTCCTGCTATGCATACCAAACAAGAACCCCATCGCCGCACGGGCATCAATATTCTAGTCATCAATCCAGGTTCCACGTCCACCAAAATAGCCGTCTTCGAGGACGAGAAGCCTATCATGCTGCGCAACATCCACCATTCGGCCGAGGAACTGGCCCAGTTCGAGAAGATTACCGACCAGCGCGAATTTCGCCGCGAACTCGTTGTCAAGGAATTGGAATACCTAGGCATCCCCATGCAGTTTGACATCATTATGGGCCGCGGAGGTTTGGCCCGTCCCGTGACGGGCGGCGTCTATCGTGTCAACAAGAAGATGTGCGAAGACACCTACCACGCCATCCGCAAACACGCCTGCAACCTCGGCTGCATCATTGCCTACGAACTGGCACAGCGCATCCCAGGTTGCCTTCCCCTGATTGCCGACCCTGGCATGGTTGACGAACTCGACGAGGTGGCGCGCATCAGCGGTTCGCCCCTCATGCCGCGCATCTGCATCTGGCACGCCCTCAACCAGAAGGCCATCGCCCGCCGCTTTGCCCGCGAATACGGCAAGCGCTACGAAGACCTCAACCTCATCATCTGCCACCTGGGCGGTGGCATCTCCGTGGCCGTCCATCGCAAGGGGCTGGCCGTTGATGCCAACAACGCCCTCGATGGCGAAGGTCCCTTCTCCCCCGAGCGCGCCGGCACCCTGCCCGCCGCCAGCCTCATCCACCTGTGCTACAGCGGCAAATATACGAAGGAGGAACTCCTCAAGCGCATTTCGGGAAAGGCAGGTCTGATGGCCCACCTCGGCACGACAAATGTCAAGGAACTGCTCGGCCGCATCGAGCGCGGTGACAAGGAGGTGGAACTCCTCATCGACGCCATGATTTACCAGACAGCCAAGACCATTGCAGGCTGCAGTGCCGTCCTCTACGGCCAGATTGACGCCATCCTCCTCACAGGCGGCATCGCCTACAGCGACTACATCACCTCGCGACTACGCAAGCGCATCGACTTCCTCGCCCCCGTCCACATCTACCCCGGCGAGGACGAAATGCAAGCCCTCGCCCTCAACGGCCTAGCCGTATGGCGCGGCGAGCGCGAGATGAAGGAATACACCTGATTTCCCAAGCATCATCCCATCAGACAGTAAACGGGCAAGCCAACCACCAAGGTTGACCTGCCCGTTTTTTCTTGTAACTACTCAGGTGGTTGTTTGCTGGCTAGGAATTCTATACGGTGCGCCCCGAAGGGACGCACAGACGGCATCATTCCACCCATAATTAACACCCAGTAGGGCACAGACGGTATAATTTTCCGGCCATAAGTTGGTTGCAAAACCTGAACGTGTCATTTCCGCAACGGAGATTCCCGTTTTTCTCTCGGACTTTCCCAGCGACCCGCGCCCGCGGGTCACGCGACCCGCGCCCGCAGGTCACACGACCCGCGCCCGCAGGTCACGCGACCCGCGGGCGCAGGTCACGCGACCCGCGGGCGCGGGTCGCTGGCTATATGCCGAAGCGAAACGGGGACAAGCCTTGGAAAACCGGCATTTCCTAGAGGCAGAACCTATCATTGGCTTGCGATAGCCGTAAAACCATCCAAGCATCGTAACTACTCAGGTGGATTTTTTGCCGAAAAGATCAGTTTGGCTGGGTGCTAAATATGCGTGGAATGATGCCGTCTGTGCGCCCCTAGCCAGCAATAAACCACCTGAGTAGTTACTTTATCTTTTCGTCCCATCATCCGCTATTCCCGTTTTTGTACCGAAGATACAAAAAGAAAAGAACAACTTCTGCCTTGCAAGAAATTGGACTTTTCCCGCTATGGTTTAGCGGATAGTCATCATTCAGATTCTAATCATCTACCGCTCACAGATTTACAAGCACAACTATAATCTATCTGTTTTGCTAACTAAACATAGCAAAACAAACACACTTATCAAAAATTATATGTTAAAAATGGGGGGGGGTAATAGCATATTCCCAAATTTCTATAGTTTTGCAAAAATTCCATTTCTCTTCACATTCCACAAAACAATATTGGAAACAACCTTAACAACGTGTACCTCAGAACTGAAATACTCAATCAATTATAAAATCATTTTATTATGAGAAAAATTACATCTATCCTTTTATTAGCATGGCTTGCTTTGGCAGGAATCATGAATGCTCAAAGTTTGCCTTTTACTCCCGCGACCATTTCAGATGGGATGTTTAATCCAGGTACGCAGTACTATTACATCAAAATCTCAGATCAAAGCAAGTACTTTTACATTGATGGTAATGATGTGAAATTGACTACTACCAAGGGCAATGCAGATCAATTCGCTATTACAGGTAATACAACTGATGGCTTCAAAATTTACAAAAAAGGAGACACCAACAACCTGATTTATTTGACAAACACAACATCAAATTCTGTAGATAATGTGTCCTATGGCAATTCAAATACCAACAACACATGGACATTGTTCAACGAATCTGGTAGAAACAATGCATTTTACCAGATAGGTCCATGCACTAGTGCTTCATCAAAAGCCTGTACACTAAATAAGCATGATAATGAGACTAGTTTATGGACATGGACGCACGAAAATGCACCAGGAAGTGCCGATTGTAAGATTGTATTTGAAATAGGAGATGTGGAGCCTGCAGTACTAATTACTTATCAGTTCAACGTCAATGGTGTCGAAAGTTCAAAAGAGGTACTCGCAGGAATAGGCAGAAATTTCCCCGACATAGACTGGCCCGCATTCTGTCAGGGAACAAAGCCCGAAGGTACTGTCAGTGCAGAAGATGAGGGTACAACCAAGGAAATCAACGTGACTTGGAATGGACCTTTCAATTTTTCATCAACTGTAGAAAATGCGAAATGGTATCTCATGACATTGGCAAAGGCATCTAATGGTAAACTTCCTGTGGTGCGCTACAATCCCTCCAACCAATATATTACACTTGAACAGGGAGACAACACCTTCACGTATGCCAAGAACGACCAGTGGGCTTTTGTGGGAAATCCTTTTGACGGATTTAAGATTTACAACCGCGCCCTTACTAATGGCCGCTTGATTTCTTCCACAACAATGACAGGCACTGAGGGACAAAACACCTTCCCGTATGTTAGCGCGGATGCACTCCAATCTGGATACACTGATACTTGGGATGTTTATGAACAAGGTGTAGGTGGAGATCAGTCTGAGATACCAGGCGGATTTGCAATAAGCCAACACAATACTCCTGCCAACAAGATAAATCGTCGCTGGCAAAACAGCGCAAATGGTGGAACTGATTTCCGTATGGCATATTGGACAACAGGATCTGACAATGGTAGCACATTCACCGTCAGCCAAGCTAGCCTACCTAACATCACCCTCAACACAGTTAACGGCACATCCTACGCTTCCTTCTATGTGGATTATCCCGTGGTAGTTACTTCCGACAATGTCAAAGTGTATACAGGTACTGTCCATAACAACAGTTTGGAAATGACAGAGGCCGGTGATAAAATCATTCCTGCAAATGTAGGTGTGGTTCTGATCAGCGAAACAGGGGCCACTACGGCCGAAATCTCTATTTCGGATGAGGCTGGCACACTGGCGCTTGGCGACCTGACAGGTACGACTACAGGACAAAATATCGCTGGCTCGCTGAGCAACTACCTCGTGCTGGGCCGCGATGCGAGTGACCTGACGAAAGTAGGATTCTATCGTCCGAACGGAACTCAGATTCCTGCCTACAAGGCATATATTTACCTAGCAGGTGGCAACGTGCAAGGTCTGGCGTTTAACTTTGATGGCGCAACGACAGACATCAACAGTATTTCCGCTACCACGAATAAGCAGGAAATCTATGACCTCAGCGGCCGCCGCGTGATGAAAGCCAATAAGGGCCTCTACATCATCAACGGCAAGAAATGCTTCATCAAATAAAGTTCCAATCCTCAAACGCTATCAGTAACCATGAAAAAATACATACAACCTCGCAACTATGTGGTAGATATTGTCATGGAGAGCCTGCTCACCAGCATGTCTGCAAAAACAACCAAAACCACAAACGACTTCTGGACCAACAAGAAAGACCAAGAAGAGCAAACAACGCACCCCATCTGGGGCGACACAGAATTCTAAGTCTAGACATTCACGATGTATCTCTAGGAGAAGGGCAAGCCCTCGCCAACGGGCGGCCACCCCGTCAGCGCGGCGAGCGCACGATGAAGGAATAGGCCTAGTGCCCCCGTCGCCCCTTCGCCAGACACATCCCCACAAATAGTAAACAGGCAGGCCAACCGCTAGGGTTGACCTGCCTGTTTTGTGTAGCACGACTATATCGTGTAAGAGCGCTATCAACGGAAATTGCACATCACAGATGGGCGAGGAGCGACTGGAGATTGGAGGTAAAGAGGCGGACGGAGATGGCGAGGAGGATGATGCCGAAAAATTTACGCATTAGGTAGATGGCGGCCTTTGAGATAATTTCCTCTACGCGCTTGGTGGCCAGCAGAACAATAAAGACGAAGACGAGATTGAGGAAGAGACCTATCATGATGTTGGGCGTGGCGTATTCGGCACGGAGGGAAAGCAACGTGGTGAACGAGCCAGGGCCCGCCAACAGGGGGAAGACAACGGGCACGAGAGTGGCCTCTTTGATGGGACCCGTGTTCTTGAAGATTTCCACGTCGAGTATCATCTCAAGGGCCATCATAAAGATGACCAACGAGCCTGCCACGGCGAAGGATTCAATATCTACGTTGAAGAGGCGCAGAAGGAAATCGCCGGCAAAATAGAACGCCACAAGCAATCCGCCCGAAATAAGCGTGGCCTTGGGCGCACTGACGGGGCGGCCGTTCGCCTGGAGGTTGATAAAGATAGGCGTGGAGCCCAACACGTCGATGACGGCGAAGAGAACGATAAAGGCGCTGACCATCTGCTGCCAGTCCAGACGCGAAATAATGTAATGGATGTCCATCATAAGTAAAAGATTGATTCTGCTCTGTCCTTCTCTACAACTGGAAAGGGCAGACGAGAGGTGATTTCAAGTTAGAGATACGTATTTAGGAAGCAGGAAAGGGTGTCTCGGTAGGCTTGCGGATGGTCGTGGTAGGCTTCGGCGTGGGCAGCCTCGGGAGCAAGCCACAACTTCTTCGGACCAGGATGGGCCGCGTAGAGGGGATGCACCATCTCGGTGGGCACATAGTCGTCGGCCGTGCCGTGGATGAAGAGCATCGGACGGCGACAACGCTTCACAGCCTCAAGGGCCGATGCCTCGGTGAAGTTCCAACCGAAACGCACATCGCACATCCACGAAGCCAAAGGCAACAGCGGGAAGGCGGGTAGGTGAAACTGCTCGCTCAGTTCCTTCTCAAACTGCGCCTCCACACTCGTAAAGCCACAGTCCTCCACAAAGGCGCGAACGTAGGGCGGTTGCGGTTCGCCCGAGAGCATCATCGTGGTGGCCGCGCCCATCGAAATGCCATGGACCACGACGCGCAGGCTGTCGCCAGAAGAGGTATCTGCAAGGGGAAAGAGCCTAGGCAGCAGGGCTACCCATTGCTGCACGTCGAGGCGGTCGAGCCAGCCCATCTGAATGTGCGTACCGCCGCTCGTACCTGCATAGCGGAGGTCGGGCAAGAGGATGTTGTAGCCCAGGTCGCGTTCGTACATCCTTCCGAGGTGCATCATGCGCACCGCGTTGTCGGTATAGCCATGCACGAGAACGGCAGTGCGGCCCTGCGAGCGCGGATTGCGCACATAGAAGGCGTGCAGGTGCGTGCCGTCCTTGGCCGTGATGGTCGTATCGCGCAGGGCGTGGCAGTGCACAAGGCTGTCGTGCCACGGGCGCGTGTCGGGATATTCGCGATAAAGCCTCGCCCACGTATCGCCCACGGCTTCGCGCTCGGGCTGGAGGGCATAGTGAAGAAGATATGCCGCTGCGCTCAGCAGGGCAACGGACAGCAGCAGGACTACTCCTCCTATAATAATATGGCTACGGCGCATAACATCTGATTTGAAGGGTGGAAGACTACAGGCCCAGCCGCTCGGAAATCTCCAGCATAGCCTGGATGGGACGGAGTGCGGCCTCGGTGATTTCGGCGGGCACCTGCACCTCGGGCTGCTCGTAGCGCAGCGTGTTGTACACCTTCTCGAGGGTGATGAGGCGCATGAAGTTGCACTCGTTGCAGGCACAGGTGGAATCGTCGGGCGGCACGGGAATGAAATGCTTGTTCGGGGCTTGTCGCTGCATCTCGTGGAGGATGCCGCTCTCGGTCACAACGAGGAAGGTGTCGCTTTCGCTGCTGACGGCATAGTTCAACAGGCGCGCGGTGGAGCCCACCACATCGGCCAACTTGACGATGGCGCCGCGACACTCGGGATGTACGAGCACCTTTGCCTCGGGATATTGCTGCTTGAGGGCCACGAGTTTCTCCACGGAGAAGCGTTCGTGCACATGGCAGGCTCCATCCCACAAGAGCATCTCGCGACCCGTGATGGCATTCAGGTAGGAACCGAGGTTGCGGTCGGGCCCAAAGATGAGCGGCTGGTCCTGCGGAAAACTTTCCACTATCTGGCGCGCGTTGCTGGACGTGACAACCACATCGGTGACAGCCTTGACGGCGGCGGAAGTGTTGACGTAACTGATTACCTTGTGGTCGGGATGCGCATGTACAAATTCAGCGAAAGCATCGGCGGGACAACTTTCGGCCAAGGAGCAGGTAGCACTCAGGTCGGGAATGAGCACTTTCTTCTGCGGGCAGAGTATTTTGTTGGTCTCGCCCATAAAGTGCACGCCACACATGACGATGATGTCGGCATCGGTCTTGGCGGCGCGCTGCGCTAGGGCAAGACTGTCGCCCACGAAGTCAGCGATGTCCTGCACGGCTCCTTCGGTATAATAATGGGCCATAATGATGGCGTTCTTCTCTTGGCAAAGTCGGCGAATCTCCGACTTCAAGTCAATGCCCGCGGGTATGGGGGCGTTTACATAGGAAGTTTCCATATTTTTTTGGGGATTGAGAAATAACAATTTGAAAGGTAAGCAGCCAGGATTAGTGAGCGAACCAACTCAGCGGGTTAAGTTTCTGCGTGTTGTGGCGCAACTGGAAATGGAGCATCGTATTGCCATTGCCATCGCCTGCCACGGCTCCCAGGGTTTGTCTGGTGCTCACCTGCTGTCCGCGGTGCACACCCACGCTGGCAAGGTTGGAATAGACGGAATAGTAGTCGCCGTGGCGCACGATAATCGTAAACGCGCCGCCCAGGTTGACCACGGCACTGACCTCGCCGTTGAAGATGCTGCGCGCCTGTGCGCCGCTGCGGCCTGTGAGGTTCACGCCCTTGTTGTCAAGCGTCACGCCCGAGAGTCCCTGTACGTTGTACTGTCCGAAGCGACTGGTGACGCTGAAACCGCCAGTGATGGGTGCTGGCAGGCGACCGCGGTTGGCGGCAAAGTTGCTGGAGAGTTTTGCATCCGCATCGGTGTAGTCGGGAGTGACAGGGGCGGATTTTCTCGCGGCTTCGTTATTCGTGTTTGCCTTATTTCTGGATGCAGCCGAGGGTGTCTGCTTATTGGTTTTGGACTTTCCGTTTGTGGAGGCTGTTTGTGTGTTCGCGGCTTTGCTTTTCTGGTTCTTTTGTGCGTTTGCCCGTGCATTCTTTTGGGCTTCGCGGCGGCGTGCTTCCTCGCGGCGGCGTGCTTCTGCGCGGCGGCGTGCCTCTGCGGCAGCCATTTCATCCTGGATGAGTTTATCAATGCGCTGATTGAGGGCTGTATATTCTTTGCGCTGCTTGGCGATATTTTGTTGTAGTTGTTGCTGTTGCTGGTTGAGGTTGTCCACCACGGCTTGGCGTTCTTGTTTTTTCGAATCGAGGGCGGCGCGTGTGGCACGGCCTTCCACGAGCAAGGAGTCCTTCACGCTCTTTGCCTGATGCAGGTCTTGCTGTTTCTGTCGCAGTTGTCGCTCCTTCTGGGCGATAATTGCGCCGTGGGCTTTCTGGTTTTTGGAGAACTCCACCATATAGCGGAGGCGGCGATACATGGTGCGGAAGTCCTTTGCCATCAAAACGAAAGACCATCGGCTCTGCTTGGCCAGGTTTTGCGAAACGTAGGTGAGGGCGCGGCGGTAGTTGGCCTTGCACCTTTCCAACTGCGATTGCAGCACGGCGATGTCGTTACTGAGTTGGGCGATGTTGCCTTGCAGCGAATCGGCCTCGGTCTGGATGCCGTTCATGAGGCTTTGGTGGTCGTTGATTTGAGCATCTAGGATGGCCAGGTTGTTCATCTGCGACCTCACATCGCGCCGATTGGCCTTCAGCAGTTGCTCGCCTTCATTGATTTTCTTCTGGAGCGCGTTGCGTTGTGCCTGCATCTGCTTCACCTTCTTGCTATTTTGGGCTGGCACATAGGGACACAACAAGAGGATGACAAGCAGCAAGGCAATGCGGCCAGACCATCTACGAAGGGCGGAGGAGTGGAGGGAGAGAATCATTTACATTCCAAGGATTTGGCGGAACAGGGCATTGGCATTCTGTTCCTTATATTTGCTACTGACGGAGGTATGTGCGTCCCATCCGTCTTCGGTGTCGAAATGGCTGAGGGCGAGATTGAAACCCGCCTGCTTGCTGCCGAGGGTCACGGAGCAGGCCATTTGTGCGGGGAAGAGGCTGCCTGCCACTTGGCCAAACTTGTCGTAGGTCCATACGAAGGAGCCCTGTGCGGCACTGCCCGTTGGCTGTGGCTGCACCTCAACACGGGCCACGCGGGCATTGGAAGTCTGCGTGTGGAAGGTGTATGCCAAACGTCCTGCTCCCTCGGCGCGCAGGAGGGTCTGGTTCTTGGCCGTCTCTACGTCAAAGTGCGGCAGTGCGGCCTCGGCATTCTGCGTGCCGGGCAGGAAGATTTCGTTCCAGAAGAGGGCTTGCACGGCGTGGAAGTCAAGTCCCGCCTGTCGCAGGAAGGCCACATCGCCGTATTTTGCCCGCACATAGCGCTTGCCCATGCGGTCGATGAGAAGCACGTCCTGCGGCGAAAACTCCAAGCGCCCCACCTCTATGCCCAGAGCGCGCAGGGAGAGTTGCACCACGTCGTCGCGCTTCATGCGCAGCGTGCCGCTCACGGTTATGTCGGTCATCGAACCGACAGCATTGCCCGTCAGTTGGAATCTCACCTTGGCCGTCAGGCAGCCCGTGCGTTGGGCCGCACTGAGCACACGTGCCTTGTAGGCTGCCGCTTGTTCGGCGGCCACGGTCGTGCCTTTGGAGGCGGTGATTGGAGTGGGCGTATCTGATGTCACCGAGCGAGTGGAACGGCACGCGCTGAGGGTTAACAGCAAGAGGGGAATTAGTAATTGACGGAACATTTGTTAGTTAGGAGTTAGGAGTTAGGAGTTAGGAGTCTTATTCAATTAGGAATTAGGAATGAGGAATGAGGAATGAGGAATGAGAAATTGGGAATGAGGAGTTAGAAATGAGGAATTGGAAGAGAATATTAAGAGTTCATCCTCATTGAAAGGCAACTCCTAACTCCTAACTCCTAACTAAAAGTCTATCGAGCCAGCAGCCAAAGGCTGCGTTGAAACAGGAAGCCCGAAGGGATTCCCTGAAACTAGGAAGCCGCAGGCTTCCGCTGAAACTAGGGGACGCAGTCCCCGTCTGAAACTAAGGAAGCCTGCGGCTTCCGTTGAAACTAGGTCGCTAGCGACCTAGTTTCAGCTGCACCGCGCGCTCTTCCTCGGCATCGTGCGTTTGTTCCAGGGCCTTGCGCCAGCAGGTTCGGGCATCGTCCTTGCGGTTGCAGCGCCAGAAGATGTCGCCTGCATGGTCGTAGATGACGAATTGGTTGCCGTCGTCGTCCAAGATGTCCAGTGCCTGCTGGATGTAGATGGCCGCTTGGGCGTATTGCTGCTTCAGGTAGAGAATCCAGGCATAGGTATCGAGGCAGGAAGCTTCTTTGGGATTGAGGAGGACGGCCTGGCTACCCATTTCGGCGGCTCGGTCTAGGTCGCGCTTCTCGAGCGAGAGGTAGTAGGCGTAGTTGTTGAGGCAGAGGGCGTTCTCGGCATCATACACCAGGCAACTGTCGTAGGCCGCAAAGGCTTCCTCCTTGCGCCCCTGCTTGTAGCGGAGGTCGCCCAACGTCTGATAGCAATCGGCTATCACGGGCGTATTGCCCATATCGGTGAGTTGGGAAAGGGAACTCTCCAACATATTGGCGGCTGCATCATCGTCCCCCAACTGCATGAGCGACAGGGCACCGTAGAAGGCGAACACGATTTGGTCGGGATGGTAGCGACAACCCTCTTCGCACAACGTGGAGGCCCGTTCAAAATTTTCGTTCATCAATAATGTGCGCAGATAACCGAGGCGTGCATCCAAATCTTCGGGGGCTATCTTGAGCATTTCCTCGTAAACAGAGAATATGGCTTCGGCGGACGCTCCCTGCTGAGAGAGCAGTTGACCATACAAGGCCCAGAGCGTGGTCTCCGTTTGCGGTTGCCGGAGTGCTTCCTCAAGGACCTGCATAGTGTAGGCAGTATCGGCAGGCACATTGCCCACGGGCATGAGGCTGGTCTGGGCCATTTCCATTTTCTGTTCGGCCGTCAGGTCGTTGCTGCAGAGGAGATTGCGCAGGAGGGTATGGTTTTCTTCGCGGCAACTGGGCTGGCATTGCGTATTGTAGAAGAGGGCCATCCGCAGTTCAACATTGTCGGGCAAACGGCGAATGGCATTCCGCAGATGGTTGGCCACAATGGGCAGATGGCTCTGCTGGCTCAGCGCGAGGAAATTGTAGGAATGGAGAGTTGCCACGCTCATCGTGTCGCGCTGGTAGTAATCCTCGGCCATTTGGAAGACCTTGCAGGTATCGGCCATCTTGCTGAGGGCATAGAAGCGGCGCGCCACACTCTCGTCGGTGGCTTCGCCCTCGTGTTGCTCCATGCGGTCAATCACACGTATGGCCTCCTCGAATTTTTCCTGCTTAATGAACGAGTAGTAGAGCATCTCGCAGGTGGGTTCGGAATAACGTTTGGCGAGCAGGCGTTGGCACAGGGGCTCCATCTTCGCCATTTCATCCGCCCCGAGATAGGCACGGATGAGCATGAGGAGATAGTCCTCGTTGTCGGGAGCCAGTTGCACGGCGCGCTCCAGGAGCGGCAAACCACTTTCGCCTGTTTTTTTATCAGATTGCATGAGCATCAGGCCCAGTTCGAAATAGGCTTCGGAGGCTTGCGGGTTGAGGCGGATGGCTTCCTTGAAGAGGTCGTAGGCAGCATCGTAGTGAGTGCTCTGCATCTGACACACGCCCTCGAGGAAGAGGCGGTTGTACACCTGCTGCACGCTGTCGGGCAACTGCGGCGCGGCCACACTGGTCTGTGCTGGCTGCCTGGTGACGCAGGCGGTCAGAAGTACGAGGAAAAGGAGGAGGCTGAGGAATGCGTTTCGCATGATAGGATTCTTTTTTAGGGGGAGGATGAAAGAGCCAGCACAAGGGCCGCAATCATGGTCGGCGGTGCACATTCAACGGCCCGTATGTCCGAAACCGCCCGCACCGCGTTGGGTCTCGTCGAGGCTCTCCACGGCCACCCACTCCACGCGCTCGTGGCGCGCAATGACCATCTGGGCGATGCGGTCGCCATCGTTGACAACAAAGGGCTCGTTGGAGAGATTGACCAGGATAATGCCGATTTCGCCGCGATAGTCTGCGTCAATCGTGCCCGGCGAATTGAGCACACCGATGCCGTGCTTGAGGGCCATGCCCGAGCGCGGCCGCACCTGCGCCTCGTAGCCAGCAGGCAGGGCAATGTGCAAACCCGTGGGGATAAGGCGCCGCTCGAGCGGGGCAAGGGTGATGGGGGATTCAAGATTGGCACGCAGGTCCATGCCTGCGCTCAGGAGGGTGGCGTAGTCGGGCAAGGCGTGGTGCGAATGGTTGACAATTTCTACATTCATAGCGTAAGGATAATTCTTGGCAGGGGCTATTATTCCATTTTAAGGGAATGGGCAAAATTACACATTTTCTCCGAGGTATCTCTGCCTGTACCGCAATTTTCTCGGCCCCAAACCTGCGGTTTCGCATTTAGGCAGGTGCAATATATGGACGAATAGTAAACACGGGGTCTACCTGAGTAGTTACCCCGAAATGGTTACTACTCAGGTCGTTCTAGATTGCGAGGCGACGTGTGGACCTTCGGTTTGCGGTATTTATTTTAACACGAATCTTACGAATCTTTCTAATTGCGCGGGGTTAGCCTCCAACAAGGAAACAATTCGATTCGTGTTTCTTTAACACGCCCACTTGGAGGTTTTACCCCGCGCGATTAGTAAAATTAGAAAGATTCGTGTTAAAAGAAACACGAATCGAATTACCTCCTACTTGGAGGTTCTACCCCGCGCGATTAGGAAAATTAGAAAGATTCGTGTTTAAAGAAACAACGCACACCGCAGTGCCACACGTTGACTCGGTATCTGGAGCAACCTGAGTAGTTACCCGAAATGTTAAATCCAACTTTTTTCGCGCGAAAACTTTTAATATCTTTTATATTTTCGGCCGCGAAAAAATCTCTATATCGCCAATCCGCTCACCGATAAAGCCAAGAAAATTTCCGCAAAAGCATTTAGAAAATCCGCAAAAGCATATAGAATTTTCTACTTCCGATGTATTTCTTCCTTTATATGGGGCAAAAAAAAGAGGAAAAAACCCCGTGTTTGGGACTCTTTCCTCTTCGCTAGTACAAAGATAATATATTTTTCCGCGAAATGCAAATCCCTTTAACATTTCGCAACAATCCATGAAATGTTAAAAGACGAGTTTTGCACACGCGAGCCTCTGCCATGTGTTATATTACGAGGCGCGGGTAGTGGTGCGGCTTATGACCGCTGTTTCGTGGCACTTCACACGAAGCCGTGACACGAAGCCGTGGGCCAAATTCGCAGATTTTCGCCGAGCGGGCAGGCTGTTTCAGTTTATTTTCGTAAGTTTGCAACTTAAGGTAGGTTCTATAAATGAACTGGCGATGGATTCGCGGCTATCGTGGCGTAGATGTTTGTTTTCCATAAGGAAGCGTAGCGGGCTACGTGATTTCAGTGAAAAACAAAAAGATACGGTGCGAGAGGCGTGACGACATCCAAACAGAATAGAGACCCTGCCTTCCCCTTGATACTAATTTATCGACCCTACCTGCTACTTTTGCTTATGAACAACCCCTCCCCTTCCATCTTGCTCATCTATACGGGTGGCACCATTGGTATGATTGAGAATCCCGAAACGGGCGCGCTTGAGAACTTCCACTGGGAACAGTTCCAACAGCACGTGCCCGAACTCAAGCGGTTCAACTTTCATATCGACTCCATCATGTTTGGCCCGCCCATCGACTCGAGCGATATGGAGCCGAAATACTGGGTGAGGATTGCCCAGATCATTAGCAAGGAATACGACCGCTACGATGGTTTCGTCATCCTGCATGGCACGGACACGATGGCCTTCACGGCATCGGCCCTGAGTTTCATGCTCGAGAATCTGGGCAAGCCCGTCATCTTCACTGGCTCGCAGTTGCCCATCGGCCAGTTGCGCACGGACGGCAAGGAAAACCTCCTGACAAGCATTGAGATTGCAGCAGCCAAGACGGCCGACGGCCAGCCGATGGTGCCCGAAGTGTGCATCTTCTTCGAAAACAAACTGCTGCGCGGCAACCGCACGACGAAGATTAACGCCGAGGGCTTCAACGCCTTCCGCTCCTACAACCTCCCCGCACTGGCCAAGGCGGGCATTCATATCAAGTACGACACCCACCTCATCCGCCGGCCCGACCCCACACGCCCATTCTGCCCACACTATCTGATGGACAGCAACATTCTCATCCTGACGCTCTTCCCTGGTATGCGGCGCGAAATCATCGACGGCATCCTCCAGCAGCAAGGCATCAAGGCGGTCATCCTGCAGACGTTCGGCTCGGGCAACGCGCCGCAGAAGCCCTGGCTCTTCGACCGCCTGCGCGAACTCGACCGACAGGGCGTCATCCTGGTCAATGTGACGCAATGCTCCACTGGCACCGTGGAGATGGGCCGCTACGAAACGGGCCTGCAACTCCTGCAAGCGGGCGCCATCAATGGCTACGACAGCACGATGGAAAGCGTGGTAACGAAACTCATGTTCCTCCTAGGCCACGGCTATTCGAAGGAGCGCATCATAGAACTCATGAACACGGACATCGCCGGCGAGATTACGCTAACGGAATGAAGATAGTTAGGAGTTAGGAATTAGGAGTTAGGAGTTTCCTCTCCAATCCTCTTTCTTCCTCTTTCTTCCTCTTTCTTCCTCTCCAATCCTCTAAAATCCTCTCCCCACAAGAAAAAATGCGCAGCATCAGCCTCCTCCTAATCCCCCTCCTCCTCTGTGCCTGTGCCCCTCGCGAAGAAACGAAGGGCACAGGTATGCGTTATGCCACGCTGCTGACGTTAGAGGAAGGCGCGGGCTGGACCTACGTGGAGGTGCGCAGCCCGTGGAAGAATGGCGAGGCGCTGGGGCGATACCTCTTGGCCGACCGCGCTGAAAAAGTGGCTATCCCCGACAGCATATTGGTACGCGGCGCACAGCGCATAGCCGTGCCCGTGGAGCGAGCAACGGTGCTGTCGAGCGTTCATGCCGCCCTGTTCTTCGAGCTCGGAGCAGGCCAGCGCGTGGCAGCCTTGGCCGATGCCGAATACGTGATGAGCGACACGCTGCGGCGCGCCCTAGCCGATGGACGTATCACAGCGATAGGCTCTTCCATGCAGCCCGACCGCGAAGGAATGCTCCGCACCAAGAGCGAGGTAGCCCTCGTGTCGCCCTACGAAGGCAGCAGCGG
This sequence comes from Bacteroidales bacterium, assembly GCA_004555425.1. Taxonomy (GTDB): domain Bacteria; phylum Bacteroidota; class Bacteroidia; order Bacteroidales; family Bacteroidaceae; genus Alloprevotella. The sequence goes on along the minus strand of SFID01000001.1, from coordinate 31,206 downwards.
GCCCGCCCTGCCGCGCGGCATCACGGCCGTACTTTGCGCAGACTACATGGAAGACACGCCGCTGGGCCGCGCCGAATGGATGCGGTTCTACGGCCGACTGGTGGGACAGGGCGAGCGCGCCGACAGCCTCTTCGAAACTGTGAGGCAGCAGTACGACAGCATTCGCCATTGTGCAGAAGCCGCGCCCGAGCATCCCCGCCTCCTGTGCGACTACGTGCAAGGCGGTTCGTGGCCCATGCCCGGCGGCAGGAGTTATCTCGCCAGCCTCTTTGCCGATGCAGGCGCCCGCTATGTGTTTGCCGACAACGGCGACCGCGGCAGCATCTTCCTCTCGCTGGAAACGGTTCTGGCCAAAGGGGCCAACGCCGACGTATGGCTGCTGAAATATGGAGCCGACAAGGACATCACCGCAAGCACACTCGTGGACGAACAACCGCTCTACGCACGCTTTGCAGCCCTTCAGAGAGGCCGCGCCTATACCTGCAACACCCTGCGCACGGCCTATTATGAGGAAGTACCCTTCCATCCCGACTATTTGCTGCGCGACGTGGCCGCCATCTGCCATCCGCAACTTTTTCCTGGCTATTCGCCGCGCTATTATCAGCCGATGGGCCAGTGATTCGGAGGGGCTTTCCCCTCGGGCTGGATTTCCTAGATTTTCTAGATTTCCTAGATTTCCTAGAAATTCTAGAGAATCTAGAGAATCTAGAGATTCTAGATCATCCAGAAGAAGCACATAACCCTATACCTATTATATAATATATGCGTCATTCCCTTCTCCTCCCCTTGCTCCTGCTGCCCGCACTGTTCGTGGGCGGTTTGCTGTGCGGTAGCCAATGGATTGCGCCTGCCGAAGTATGGGAGGCAATGATGGGGACGGCAGGCAGCGACCCGCTGGCGCACAGCATCGTGTGCGAACTGCGCCTGCCCGCGCTGCTGACGGCCCTATTGGCAGGCAGCGCATTGGGAGTGGCAGGCCTGCTGATGCAGACCGTGTTCGATAATCCCCTGGCCGATCCCTCCATCCTCGGCGTCAATGCCGGCGCAGGGCTGGGCGCAGCCGTTTGTCTGCTCCTGATGGGCGGTGCACTGGGCGGCGGCGTGGTGGGAACGGGCGGCCTGCTGACGGTCAGCCTCGGCGCATTTGTCGGTGCCGCAGGGGTGATGGTCGTGCTGGCTATCTGCGCCAGTGTGTTGCGCCACCACTTGATGCTGCTTGTGGCGGGCGTGATGATTAGTTACGCCGTGGGAGCCGTGGTCACCCTGCTGAGTTTCTTCGCCAGTGCCGATGGGCTGCGCAGTTATGTCGTTTGGGGCATGGGTTCGTATGGGAGTGTGGGCACAGATGCCTTGCCCGTTTTCGCGGCTTTGGTAGCCGTGGGTCTGCTGGTGTCATTGTGTCTGGGCAAACCGCTCAACGCGCTCCTGCTCGGCGATGCCTATGCGCAGAATCTGGGTTACCGTCTGCGCCCCCTGCGGATGGCGATTCTCACCTTGGGCGGTGGACTCTGTGCAGTGTGCACCGCACTGTGCGGCCCTATCGCTTTCATCGGTCTGGCCGTGCCCCACGTGGCCCGCTTGACGCTTCGCACAGCCGACCATCGCCTGCTGTTGCCCGCCACCCTGCTTTGGGGAGCCGACATCTCCCTTGCCTGCCATCTGATAAGCCTCATCGGCGGCGCAGGAATGGTTCTCCCGCTCAACGCCATTACGGCCCTGGTGGGCGTCCCCGTGGCATTGCTGATTATGCGCAAGGGACAGCGCGGGTAAACTTTAACCCAAGGAGAGAGCGCAAGGTTCGAAGGATTTCGGGAAACGGAAGAAGAATTTCAGGAGACGGAAGAAGAATTTCGGGAGAAGCCAAGAAAAAGCCAGGGGCCGTGTCGCGCAGACACAGCCCCTGGCTGATTTTTATGGTTTCCCTTTGCAGGCGGATGGGAAAGCCTGCTGGGAAATTGGTTCGGGCAGAGCGTTACTTGAGAACCTTGACAACCTTGCCGTTGGACAACTTGAGGATGTTCAGACCCTTGACAAAACCATTGGTGCGCTTACCATCGATGGTGTAGTGCTCAAGGATTTGCGTGTCTTCGCCTTGCAGATTCTCAATTCCTGCCACATATTCAGCAATAGTTGTCTTAGCGGCGTTGACTACGCGGCCGTTGTTTCTGTTGATAAGTATAGCCACAACGCTCAGGCGGTCAACATCCTGAATCATCTCCACACCCCTGGTGGAGCGGAAGCCATCCGTGATGTCGAACAAAGCCGTGTGCTTCTGCGTGCGGCCTGCCACGATGGGCGCTTGGATAGAGCCTTCCACGCCTTCCATAATCGAGAGAGCAGCAATGCCCACATGATCATAGTTCATCGTCACTCTTGATGGCTTATTGGCCCATTCTTGCAGGTCCGCATCGCTGTAACTTTGCCCACTCAGGTAGTTGTTTTGCTTACCAGCAGTACCGCTGTTGATATCATCGCCAACGAGCACGTAGGCCACGCCATAAGGAGCATCGTCGCGGTCCACATTGAACGTGGTCTCGGAGATAACGATGATGGAGTCTTGCGTTTCGTTCCAGTAGGCGTTCACACGGAGCGCAGCCTCAGAGGGATTTTGGAGGAACTGCGGCATATACTGCGCCACATAAAGCGGATAGATGTCCGCTGCACGGTCCACGAAACAGGAAGGAAATCCCGACACCTTGTTCACCAAGGGCTTGAAATCGTTGGACGTGATATAATCACCGTCATGGATAGCAATGCCAATCCAATCGTCAGGATATTGCTCCATACAGCGATTCATTCCGACAATACCCATCGGACACCAGCCGCACCAAGTTCCCGTAAATTCCTCTTCAAGGACTGTGCGCTTCTCGCTCTTGTTCAGACACAGAACATTGCCCGTCAGGGTCACATCCTTCGTCATTTCGTTGGCCACGCCATTGACCTTCGTGAGTTTGAAGCGGTAATTGTGGAAACCAGCAGTGTTGGCGGGAATCGGAAGTTGGACGTAGTCACCCACATAAGGCTTGATGACAGACGTGCCACTGAGATTGATGGTTTTCTCAGCGAAAGTTTCGCTCGTGGCAAGGTTCTCCAGCACATAGGAGAAGGAGGAAATCGGTTGATAACCATTGTTGAATATGGAAACTGTGGCAGACGTATTAGTTCCCTTTAGAGCAACCTTTTCTGAGAAGGACGTAGATTGGAACTTAGCCGCATTGCTGTTGAAATTCTCGCCCGTGAGGGTGACGGCTATTGAAGTATTGAGATCCAAATCTAACGCCAAATCCGTCCAATCGGTAATTAGGGTAGAGGTTTTGATGAAGCAACCACCCGCACAACCTGGGCCTTGGTCCACAATTACGGGATTCTTGCCAGTGGAAAGCGCGATACTGGTCACTTTCAAGGAATAGCCCACGTAGCATCCCTTGGTCGGAACCACGTGGTCGCCTTCAATTTGCGTGGAGATACGTTCCTTGACATCCGCACTGGCTGTCACGTCCTGACAGAAGAGGGTGGCGGCAGAAGCGGACGAGGGTAATTTGGTAGAAGCCCAAACCTTGAGATCCGTCACATTGGAGGGAGAATTGACAACGAAGGAAACCTCTTCGATTTTCTTGCCTGCCAGTTCTGCGGGCACAAAGATGGCCACGCTATATACCTCATTCACAACGGAATTATCGCCCAGGCCGAGCTGCTGATAGTCGTCGGATTCTTCTTCCGTCAGTTGGAAATAGGTGAAGTTGAGCGTTTCCTGCTGTGCAACGGCCGATACGGAAACGGCCAAGAGTGCCAGCAATAGGCAGCACCGCGACAGCACGCTCTGTAAAGAGAGTAGAGTTTTTTTCATACGCGATAGAATTATAGATTAGTAAAGTCGTTATGTTTCTTGAACCAGACAGATCCGATTTCTTGCTCCGAGGAAAAACCAAGTGCCTTATCTGCGCGACGAAGTGCCCAGCCCTTAATCCTCGTGGAGTTCCTCGACAATAATCAGGGCTTCGTTGACAGCGATAACCTGTATCGGTGTGCCTTCCGAGAGGAATTCGCCCGAGGATTTCACCTCCACGACCTGTCCGTTGATACGTGCGTTGCCGATGAGGGCCAGACGGGTGAGGGCCTTTCCTTTGTCGCCCACCTTCACGGAGAGTTGGGCCTGCGTGGCGGCTGTGCTGTCAATCGTACTCTTGAGAGAAACACGCTCAATGGCCTTTGAGCGCATCACCCACCAGATACAGAGAGCCAGCACCAGCCCAGAGGCTACGAGCGTGCCAAGGGCCGCGTTGCCACCATACTCATTATATATAAGGTATATGGCACTGCCCAAACTGGCAATGCCGCCAATACCTGAAATGCCAAAGCCAGGGAAAACGAAAATCTCAAGCGCGAACAATACTAACGCAAGGAGGATCAGAATAATGATGAGCGTGTTCATAAATGAGAGGTTTATGATTGAGCAATGCTAGAAGGCGGCGCGGTACTTGCCTTCCTCCTTGTCCTCGAGCATAGAGAGGTAGGAGGCATAGCGCGAGAGGGCGATGCGTCCTTGCTCTACGGCTTCAAGCACTGCACATCCGGGCTCGCGCGTATGGGTGCAGTTGGAGAAACGGCAATCTTCGGCCACGGCAAAGATTTCGCGGAAATAGTGCGACACTTCCTCGATTTCCATATCGAAGGTGCCAAAGCCCTTGATGCCTGGTATATCGATGAGACTGCCTGCCTGGTTGGGCAGGTCGAAGAGTTCGCTGAACGTGGTCGTGTGCATGCCCGTTCCGTGCACTGCCGAGATTTCGGCTGTACGTGCGTGGGCCTCGGGCACGAGGAGGTTGAGCAACGTAGACTTGCCCACGCCGCTGTGGCCAGCCAAGAGGGTGATGCGTCCAGCCAATCGCTCGCGCAGGGCTTCGATGCCTGTATTTTGGAGGGCCGAGAGGGCGAAGCATTCGTAGCCTATCGCTTCGTAGAGTGCCATAAGTTCTTCGGCGCGGGCGCGCTCCTCGTCGGTTTGCCAATCGTCTGCTTTGTTGAATCCGAGGATGACGGGCACGCGATAGGCTTCGGCGGAGGCCAGGAAGCGGTCGATGAATGTGGTGGAGGTTTCGGGGCGCGCGATAGTCACCACCAGCAATGCCTGGTCAATATTTGCGGCGAGGATGTGGCTTTGTTTGGAGAGGTTGGAGGCTTTGCGGATGATGTAGTTGCGGCGCTCGTCGATTTCTGTGATAAAGGCGGCCTCGCCTGCGGCCAGTTCGTTGCCCGGTATCGTAATGGTGACTCCATCTCCAACGGCCACTGGATTGGTCGAACGGATGCCGCGCAGGCGAAAGTTACCCTTGACGCGGCAGGGCACTATGCGCCCATCGTCTGTGCGCACTTCGTAGTGACTGCCTGTGTTGCGGATTACTTGGCCGTGGGTGGTCATTTTTTAGTTAGGAGTTAGGAGTTAGGAGTTAGGAGTTAGGAGTCTTTTCTTGGGTTTGGGGAGAAGAATTTTTAGGATTATAGAGGATTGAAGAGGATTTGGAGAGGATTATAGAGGACTTGGAGTGGAGGAATTGGAGAGGAAATTCCTAATTCCTAACTTCTAATTCCTAATTGAAAAAAGCTCCTAACTATCCTACACTGTCATAATCTCCTTGCTCTTGGCAACGAGGAGTTCTTCAACCTTCTTGACCATACGGTCGTGGATTTTCTGGAGGTCGGCTTCGGAGTCCTTCTCCACGTCTTCGGGCAGGCCGTCCTTGATTCCCTTCTTCAGTTTTTCGATGCCGTCGCGGCGTGCGTTGCGAATGGCCACCTTGGTTTCCTCGCCTTCCTTATTACACTGCTTGGTGAGGTCGCGGCGACGCTCTTCGGTGAGGGGCGGAATGCCCAGGCGGATGATTTCGCCGTTGTTTTCGGGCATGATTCCTACGTTGGAATCAATGATAGCCTTTTCGATATGGTGGAACATGGACTTATCCCAGGGTTTGATGGCAATAGTACGCGCATCGGGCGTAGTGATGGCGGCCACATTGTTGATGGGCACCATCGAACCGTAGGAGTTCACGCGGATTTCGTCGAGGATATGCACGTTGGCCTTACCAGCACGGATATGCGAGAGGGTTTCCTCCAGGTGCATCACACTCATTTCCATCTTTTCCTCGCAAGCAGCGAGCAATTCTTTTACGTCAATCATGATTGGCAATATTTATTGTTATAGTAATTATATTATACAAGGAGCAGCCCAAAGCGCCGCTATACCTAAGCCTAATGCCTAGTGCGAAATGAGGGGCTGAAATTTTTTCCAAAGGTACATATATTTTTTTGTTTGAAAAGACGAACGGTTTATTTTTTTTTGTACTTTTGCACATATCAGGGGCGGAATCAGCACTTCCTTTCTGCTGAAAAGACATATTTTACGACCATTCGCGCCGCCCCTCCTATCCTATTTTCATCCCTAACCCCAGTTTCCCGAATGAAGGAATTTATACAATCCGAAGCCAAAGCAGAAACGGCCGTTCTCGTGGGCCTCATCACGAAGCAGCAGGACGAGCGCAAAACGCAAGAATACCTTGACGAACTTGAATTTCTGGCCGAAACGGCGGGCGCAGTCACCGTGCGCCGCTTCACCCAACGCATGGACGGCCCCAGCTCCGTGACCTACGTGGGCAAAGGCAAGTTGGAGGAAATCCGCCAATACATCATTGCCGAAGAGGATGCCGAGCGCGAAGTCGGTATGGTCATCTTCGACGACGAACTCTCGGCCAAGCAGCTCCGCAATATTGAGCGCGAACTCAAGGTCAAGATTCTGGACCGCACCTCGCTCATCCTCGACATCTTTGCCATGCGCGCCCAGACGGCCAATGCCAAGACGCAGATCGAACTGGCGCAATACCGCTATATGCTCCCCCGCCTGCAGCGCCTCTGGACCCACCTCGAGCGCCAAGGTGGCGGTTCGGGCGGTGGCGGCGGCAAGGGAAGCGTGGGCCTGCGCGGACCGGGCGAAACGCAGTTGGAGATGGACCGCCGCATCATCCTCAACCGCATGGCCCTGCTCAAACAGCGCCTCGCGGAGATTGACCGCCAGAAAACCACCCAGCGCAAGAACCGCGGCCGCCTCATCCGCGTGGCCCTCGTGGGCTATACGAACGTGGGCAAATCAACGCTCATCAACCTGCTGGCCAAGGCCGAAGTTTTTGCCGAGAACAAACTCTTCGCCACGCTCGACACGACTGTGCGCAAGGTCATCATCGGCAACCTGCCCTTCCTCCTGGCCGACACCGTTGGCTTCATCCGCAAACTGCCAACCGACCTCGTGGATTCGTTCAAGAGTACGCTGGACGAAACGCGCGAGGCCGACCTTCTGGTGCACGTGGTGGACGTATCGCACCCCGACTTTGCCGAACAGATTGAGGTGGTCAACAAGACGCTCATGGACCTGGGCTGCTCGGACAAGCCACAACTGATGGTGTTCAACAAGATGGATGCCTACACTTGGACGGAGAAGGACCCCGACGACCTCACGCCGCCCACGAAGGAGAACGTTTCGCTCGAACAACTCCAACAGACGTGGATGGCGCGCATGGGAGAAGATTGCATCTTCATCTCTGCGCGCGAGCGGCAGAACATCGAGGCTCTCAAAGAACTCTTCTACCAGCGCGTGCGCCAACTCCACGTACAGAAATATCCCTACAACGATTTTCTCTTCGAGGACTACAGCGCGGAATAACAAGTAGCCCTGCCGCCTTGGCCTCGCGCTTCAACGCAACCTTCGGCCACTGGCTCAAAAGTCGAAATACGATTATTGGAAAGGCAATTTCTCATCCCTCATTCCTCATTGAAAAATCCTCCCTCGTAATATAACACATCGCAGACCCCCGCGTGTGCAAAACTCGTCTTTTAACATTTCATAGATTGTTGCGAAATGTTAAATGGATTTGCATTTCGCGGAAAAATGTATTATCTTTGTACTAGCGAAGAGGAAAGAGCCCCAAACACAGGGTTCTTTCCTCTTTTTTTGGCCCATATAAGGGAAGAAAAACATCGGAAGTAGAAAATTCTATATGCTTTTGCGGATTTTCTAAATGCTTTTGCGGAAATTTTCTTGGCTTTATCGGTGCGCGAAATGACGATATAGAGAATTTTTCGCGGCCGAAAATATAAAAGATATTAAAAGTTTTCGCGCGAAAAATGTTTGGATTTAACATTTCGGGTAACTACTCAGGTCAAAATAATGAGGAGTTGTCACAAAAGTCCTGTGGCCACTGATAAAACAAAAACCTAAAAAACCCCTTGCACTTGATGCAAAATGTCTCTAGCGAGACATTTGATGCTGTGGCTGTCAGGAAATCCCTGAGCAAGCTCAGTGATTTCCAGTCAGACACAGCATCACCCTATCGGGTTTTGCATCAAGCACAAGGCGATAAACAGGAAATAAACCCCATCTGGCTGAAATCATCATCGAAAACGAATGGAAGTACACAACGGAACGATGCACCTCTTCAGAGGAAAATGGGTTTATTTTCTGTTTATCGCCTTGAAGAGGCTGACAGCCTTCTGAAAGAAGGTGGGGTTTGGGTTTCGGGTGGGGCGTTAAGAGCCTGCTCTTATAAGACCCACCCGAAGCCCAAGCACCAGGGCGAAGCCCCCAGACTCTTCAAGGGGTTTATCTTGGTTTTTTTCTTTCACATCTGATACAAGCCTAAAGCAACGCGCGGTACATTGCCTCGCAATCTAGAACCACCTGAGTAGTTACCATTTCGGGTAACTACTCAGGTAATTGTGCAGGCTAGGGATACTATTCGGCGCGCCCCTTATCCGCTAAGAATATGCGTGCATACCCGACAGGAAATAGTTGACGCCGAAATAGGTCATCAAGACTGTGAGCAGGGCGAGGAGGATATATATATGGTAGGCGCGTGGGCTGTCCGTGCGATGCAGGCCGTGGAGCGGGACGGCATAGACCATGAGCGTGATGAGGGCCCAGGTCTCCTTGGGGTCCCACGACCAGTAACAGCCCCACGAGATGTTGGCCCAGACGGCGCCGACAAAGATGCCCGCACTCAGGAGAGCCACTGCGGGATAGAGCAAGAGCCTGGAGAGGGCAGTCAGGCGCAACAGTTGCTCGTCTGCCTTGCGCGGTCGCAACAGGAGACAGCGCACAGCAATGAGGGCCAGGATGACCAACAGCACATAGGCCATCATGACCAAGGCCACATGGAGCGACAACAGGGGCGAGGCGAGCACGGGCATGAGGGCCGTGATGCGCGGATTGCCACTGGCCAGATGCGCCACGAGCATACAGCACGCTGCCACCACGGGAGCAAGGGCGCGGAGGATGGGCAAGGCCCTTGCACACAGCAGGCCCAGCATCAGCGAGAGCCAAGCCATGAGCAGCATGGTCTCGTAGCCATTCGTCATCGGCACATGGCCGCTCACCCACCAGCGCAATCCTATCAGCAAGGTCACCCAGAGCGTCAGCAGAACGAGAAGAAGGCCCTGGGCCACGTTCAGCCAGCGCCGCGGTCGGCCAGCGAAGAAGGCGAGACACAGCAGGAGGCTTGCACCCAAGGCGAGGAAGACCACTGGGCGGCTTTGCTGCCAATGGTTGAGCCAAATCTCGGCCCGCATCTTGGCGCGCGAGGGCAGCACGTGGGCCGCATGAGCCTGCTGGTATGCTTTGATTTTGGCAATCATCAGGTGTGCGCCTGCCGTATCGCCCGTGAGGATGGCCTGAACGAGGCGGTCCATGGCGTGGTGGACAAACTGAAACTCGGCCGAGGGGACGCCGCGCGGCAACTCGGTGCTGCCCGGCGCGTGCCAATGGAGGCTGTCGCCCTGCTGGAGGGGAAAGATGCGCAGGAGTTCGCTCTGATAGAAGAGGGTGACGACGCGGAGTTTCTCGTCGGCCTCGCGCAGGGCCTTGCGGGTCGATTCGGGAAGGGAAGGGTCGTCCATTTTTCCATCTAATTTGTAGGCGTGCTGGGCGGTATAGAAGTCGCGCACACTGGCCCAGGAGCCATTGATGCCGAGCAGGCGTTGCACGGCCGCGTCCTTTACCTTGATCAGCCGCTCGCCCTCCCAGTCGTTATAGAAAATCATCCAACCCACGAAGACCTCGCTGGCCGTTTTTCCTTGCCACGTGTCCTTGCCCGAAAGTTTGGTGAGGTAATCGGTCATGGCCGTATGGAGCGGACAGATGCGGCCATCGTAGAGCACGGCCACCTCGGCCAGGTCGTCAGCAATCTCACGCGGAATGTCTGCGGCCTGTGCCTGCTGCACATTGCCCACCAGGAGCACTGCGGGAAGGAGGACGCGCAGGGCGAGACGGGCAAGGTGGCGCAGGCGTGTGCCTTGGGCGCAAAACGTCCAGAGCCAGCCGAGGAGCAGGAGCAGATAGCCTGCGTAGGTAATGCCGATGCCGTAGGGGTCGGAGGCTACGAGGAGAATGGTGCCCTGCTGGTCGGAATCGTAGGACGACTGGCAGAAGCGATAGCCTGCCTGCCGCCCGATGCGGTTCATCGAAACGGTGAGCGTATCGGTGCGGCCTGCTTGCCGGGTCAAGAGGCGCGCACGATAGTCCATGGGGGCGTCGGTGCCGGGATAGCAGAGGGTTTCGTAGTGCAAGAGGCGCACGCTGAAAGGCAGGCTATCGGTGCGCCCGTCTTTGAGGGTGAAGGTGCTGGCGGTCTGGCCTACGCGAAGATGGAGCGTACCCTCGCGAGCGAAAAGATGGGTGACGAGCGCGCCCAAGAGGATGACGACAAACGCGCCGTGGAGGAGGAACACCGCAGGACGGCGCTGCACCTTGCGGCGAAGGAGAACGACCACAGACAACAGACTAAGCGCAGCCCACAGGCCAACAAACCACCACGCACCGTAGATGTGCGTGGCCGCGAAAGCCTGTCCGTGGGTTTTCTCCAAGAAAGTCGCAATCCCCATACACACTGCGAGGAGTGTGTATAGGGAAAGGATTCCAATTATTAACTTATCTCTTTTGCGAATGAACATATTCTGGTTTAGTTTCAACGGTCGCTGCGCTCCCTAGTTTCAGCGGAAGCCTGCGGCTTCCTAGTTTCAGTCGGGGACTGCGTCCCCTAGTTTCAGCGCAGCCTGCGGCTGCTAGCTCGATAGTCGGGCAATCCTGGGAAACATTGGGGACTCCTTATTATAATATAGGAGCGAGAAGCGCTAGATGGATTCTATGAAGAAGACTACTTGGTCGCGCTGTTCCTTGCTGAGTTGACGGAATCGGAGCACCGACTCGTAGGCATCGCTCTTGCCGCCTTCGGTGGTGCAACCGTGCCACATAATGGCCTCGATGACGTTGCGGGCGCGACAGTCGTGGAGGCGCTCCGTTCCCGAACCGCATTTGCTGGCCAGTCCGCGGCCCCAGAGGGGAGTGGTGCGGCACCAACCCGTGCGGATATCGTTCTTCATGAACAATCTGTGCTGAACCATGTCCGTGTAGGGCCAAATCTTCTGATAGGGATAGCGCGGCATGTCGGCGTTGGTGAAGAGGCGGTTGGGGTCTTGGATATCGTCGCTGCCCGTGGTCCACGAGGGACGGTGGCAAGTGGCGCAACCCATTTCGGCGAAGAGCCGTTTGCCTTCCTTGAACTTGTCGGTCGTGGTATTGCGAGCGGCAGGAACGGCCAGACCGCGGTGCCAAATCATCAGGTTCTTGTATTGCTCGGTCGTCATCTCGGGTTCGAGCGTCTTGCTCGTCAGGTACGTATGGATGTCGCTCTCGAGATTGCCCGTGTGCCACTCAGGATGCTTCCCTTCGGGGTCAATGCGATTGATATATTCGGTGAAGCCCGCCTGCACCTCGGGGTCCTTCGAGGATTTCTCGGCATAATATTTACCCGCGAGGTCGAGGTAGTGGTAGCGGCGGTCGGGGCGATTGACATTGGTGATATTCCAGATGGCATTGGCGCCAGCACCATCGAGCACAGGGCCACGGCTGAGGGCGTAGGTATAGCGGCGCACGTATTGGGTGCCGTCGCCCTGGAGCGTATTGGTGTAATAACTCTTCCACGTGTTGGCCCCCTGGTCCCAGAGGGAGGGATTGAGGGTGACGTAGGGCGACTCGGCCTGCCATTGTGCCGTGATGGAGTCGTCGGGGATAGCATCGAGGAGGCCCGTGCCGTAGATACCGATGGTCGATTCGAGGCGCACGTCGATATTGTCGGCATATTCCTCGGCAGGAATCTACACATCCACTCCGTTGCGCTGCACATAGACGGGCGCATAATAGGCCGAGTGGGGAATAGTTACCTCGGGATAAGTCAGTTCGTAGGTTTCGCCATCGTCAAAGCGGTTGCCCCATTCGTCGGTATAGGCTTTCCAGTCAATCTTGATTTGCGTCTCGTCGATGGGTGCCTTGAAGGGTTTGACGGCTGCCGTCTGTGGCATACCCGCCACCGAGCGAATGTAGGCGTTGGTCTGCTTGTCGTAGATGACGAGGAGGTAGCCATTGCGGTGCTGGTTGGCCGCGTAACTATTTTGGCGCGCGCCGTGGCCGTAGCCGGGATGGCAATAGCCGCAGCCCGGACGTACATAGACGGGGCCCAAACCGCGGAATGCGCCTTCGGTATTCTCGTTGAAATCATTCTCAAAGAGGTACTCGCCTTCGTTGAAAGCCGTCACCATGCCCGCGCTCTCAACGGCGGGAGTGGGCTGCTTGAAAGCCACGGAGGAGTTGTTGGACGTTGTGCCCAAGCGTCCGCCAGCGAAGTAGTCCTCGGGATAGTCAAGGGTTGTGCCTTCGCCAATCTCCCAACTGAGGGATTCGCTCACATCGTCGGAGCAAGAGGCGAGCAAGGCGGCCGCGCAGACGGCGAGGAGCATTCTTGACTTTTTCATCTGCATCTTCATGAATCGTTAATCTTTAATCTTAATAATGGCCTGATAGAGTTTCTCAGCGTTGTCGCAGAGCGAAGTGTAGAGGCGCACGACCACGTTGTCCACATAGTTGGCGTTGATAATCTTGCACTGTGCCTCGACGGTGGCATTGCCCGCGTAGGTCTGGAGCGTCTCTTCCATGGCAGCGAGGGCGGCATCAAGATTGTCGAGGGCGGTGATGGCCGTTTCGACCGAGGCATCCGTGTAGTAGAGGGCGAAGGGCCGTTTCATGGCTGCCACCTTTTCCAGCGCGGTGGTGAGTTGCTGCTGCACCTGGAGGGCTTGTTCGCGGAGCGTGGGGTTGCCTGCGTTGAGGCAGAAGTAGAGGAGCGACTTCTCGTTGGGCGTCGTGGCTCCCACTGCGCCGTAGAGAGCGTTGCGGCAGCCTACGATATTGTCGTAGAAATCGGTGATGGAGTTGTAGGCGTAAGGCGATTCGATGTAGGAATCATCCTGTCCCGACCAGGGCAGACCTATTTTTGAGCCTGCTACTTCGGCGATGATATCGCGCGCACCTTCAATGATTTGCACCGTAGCATCGAGGTCGTTGTCGTAGTCAGCCGAGGGCGTTTGCTTGAAGTTGGCGCCAAAGTTGGTATAGTTCAGGCCTTCTCCCGTCACGTTGCCATCGTCGTCGAGGGAGTTGTGCGAGGCCAGATAGCGTATGGCTTCTTCGTAGCGGGTGCCCGAGGCGGCGCCCGACCAAGTGGTTTGCAGCACACAGGTGGCCTGATAGAGGTCCTTGGCCACAGCGCAAACGTAGCGGTATTCTAGGTCGGTCAACTGGCTGATGTCGCGCGGATTGCCTTGACGGAAGAGCACGTACTCAATGCCGTGGTAGCCCAGCACGCCCGAGTTGAGGAGTTTCACCTTGTTGTCAATGTCGGCCATGATTTCGGGGTCGCGCAGGATATTGGCCAGCGCAGCCTGGTCCACGGGCCAAGTGTCGGTGTGGGGGTCAATGGAATACTTGTCGGCAGCGCCGAAGAGGAAGGCTTCGGTCTGTTCCCAGTCTGCGCGAGCCGTGCGCCATTGGTCGCAGGCGGCGTTGAGGGAGGACTGGCTACCGGCAACGATGTCGGCATCCACAGGGTCGTCGTTGGTACATGCTACTTGCAGTCCCCAAGCACAGAGGCCGAGGAGGAGGGTCAGGCTGCTGCCTTTCAGTTGTTGGATTACGTTCATCTTTTACGTTATAGATTATTGGAGTAAGAAATTTCTCAGAGGAACCAACCTTGGAATGCAATGCTCAGGCGCAGGCTGGGTTCGTTGTTATAGGGTGCCACGTAGAGCGGGCTGTCGGAATGGAGGCCGTGGTTGTTGGGCTGGCGGAAGGCGCGGTAGGCATATTCGCCCTTGACCACAATCTGGGGAATGGGATGGTAGTTGATACCGACCGTTGTCACGAAGGGCGCGCAGTAGCGGTACTGCTGGCGGTAGGTGCCCTTGTACATACTGTCGTAATGGTCGAAGCGGCCGAAGAGGTAGAGGCGCTGGCCTGCCTGACGGAGGCGATGAATCTGCGAGAAGATGTCGTAGCCCGCCTCCACACTGACGGCCAAGGCGGCCGAGGCAATGTTAGTGTTGTGGAAGGGGTTGCCGTCTTGGTATTTATGGTGGGTGGAGTTGGCCTTGTTGTAGGCGGAGATGCGGTCGGCATCGGAGAGGTGGGCATAGACTACGCCGCCGCGGACTATCCAGTTCCAACGCTTCAACGCGAAATCGCCCGAAATGATTCCGAGCGCGCCCTTCACGTCATCGTACGACGCGCCAGGCGTCTTGAGCGAATTGCGGAAGGTATACCCGTAGTAGCCGCTCAGGCCCACGCGCAATCCTTTCAGCGAATAGTTGTCCAGGCGCAGGGCCGTTGCGTAGCAGTTGGCCACCTTGTATTCGTAGGGGCTCGTGGCGCCTTGGTGCACGAACTTCTCGGCCGTGAAACTCTCGGAATTGAGCGCGGAGAGCAGTTGCACCTCGTAGCGCCAGTCCTTCACGCGGCCCCAGAGCGACAGGCCGAGTTGGTGCCACGTATTGGGGAGTATCGTGGCCTCGCCCTCGGGACGGTAGCAGGTGAAGAAGTTGAGCGGCTCGTGGTAGGCGTTGCTGTAGCCCACGGGCACGATGATTTCGCCAGCCCGCACGTTCAATTTTCCGCGGAGAAACTCCTTGTTCAACCAGAATTGCTCGATGGCCACCTCGCCACCCTTTTCGGTTTCGGCCTCGTATTCGCCAGACTCTTCGGCTTCTATTTCAACGGCAGTCTCGTTGCCGCCGTGCTCAAACTCTATTTCGGTGCCCAAGGTCCAACCGCGGCCGAAGTCGAAGCCGAGGTTGAACGTCACATGGGGCAGGTCGAACTCGCCATGGCTCTCGTCGTTCTTGTAGCGGGCGGGGGCGTTGTAGCGGTTGAAACTCTGGCTGTAGAAATTGCGCGCCACGACGGCCTCGCCATAGCCGCCCAGGCGCAGGCGTTGGAGGAAGCGGGACTTTTTCTTCTGTTCGGCAGTGTCTGGCACCTGCGGCGTGGCTCCCGTCACGGCATCCACCGTCACGGCCTGGCCTTCCGCAGTTGCCACCACTGTCATCAACATCATGAGTGTAAGAATTCTGAATCGCATATTTGGGCTTGTTGTTTTCCGACTGCAAAGTTCGGGCTTCTCTCTGCCGTTTGCAATACCCAAAAATGGGTGTTTCTCCTCCCCGCCCCTTGTCCCCCACTCCCAACTTTTGGGGAAGAGACTAACCATTTTGGGGGATGAGAACGAGGCCTTGCGGCAAAAATACCTAGATATGAGGATTGGCCGTCCGCCCTAAAAGTCCGAACTTTGCACTGGCATTTTCAGCCACAGCCCTGTTGGGAGAGCCGATGGCTTCCGCCCTTCCTATCCTTCCCAACCTCTTCCCAGATTTTCCTCTACGATGAAAAAGATCAAACTCTACGAGGCCGATGACAAGATGATTGACCTCATCAGCGACAACTACAGCATGCTGCAATGCCTGGCGGCATTTGGCATACGCCTTGGCTTCGGCGACAAGACGGTGCAGGAGGTGTGCCACGAACAGGACGTGGACTGTTACACCTTTCTGGCCACCACCAATTTCCTCATCAACGGCATGTCGCCAGGCGAAGCGGACGAGCGCATTTCGGTCAAGACGCTGATGGGCTACCTCCTGGCCTCCCACCGCTTCTCCATCGACTATCAACTGCCCTCTATCCGCAAAAAACTGGAAAGTTCGCTCCACGCCGAGGATGCCCGCACGGCCATCATCCTGCATCTCTACGACGACTACGCCCATAGCGTGCGCCGCCACATGCTCTACGAAGAGCAGACTTTCTTCCCCTATATTCAGGCACTCGTGCAGGGCGAACGGACGGAGAAGAATGCTGTGGACTCTTTCTCGAAGCACCACCAGAGCATCTCTATCAAGTTTCACGAACTGAAAAACATCATCATCAAATACCTGCCCCACGACAATCTCTCGAACAACCAACTCACCGACACTCTCTACGACATATATAATATGGAGGAATGGTTAGCCAACCACTGCCACGTGGAAGATTGCTTGCTCGTACCCACCGTGCGCCGCTTGGAGAAGCGCGCCGAAACGGACAGCGTGGCTCCGCGACTGACGGAAATGATTCGCGAGGCGGAAGGCAAGGATGCCCTCTCACAGCGCGAGCGCGAAATCATCATCTGCCTCGTTCAGGGCATGACCAACAAGGAAATCGCCACTCATCTCTATATCTCCACCAACACGGTCATCACGCACCGCAAGAACATCGCCCGCAAATTGCAAATCCATTCCGTGGCGGGCCTCACGATTTACGCTATTGCGAATCACTTGGTGGACTGAGAGCAAGCAAGAAGTTTATTCTCAGCGGAAATGCAATGTACCGCACGTTGCTCGCTGTGGCTCCACGGAAATGGTTATCAGAAGGAGGTGTGTACAAATAGAACAAACTTCCGTCAATCGCCGAGCCACACGAGCAACGTGCGGCTTTATTTTTTTTGAAAATTTCTATCCTCACCTCTGAGCCGAAATCTGGTATTCATCGCGAGCCAGATGTGGCACTTTTCCGTTTCAAAGTCGGAGATTTCCGTTTTTTTCTCCGAGATTGTCAGCGACCCGCGGGCGCGGGTCGCGTGACCTGCGGGCGCGGGTCACACGACCTGCGGGCGCGGGTCGCGCGACCTGCGGGCGCGGGTCGCGCGACCTGCGGGCGCGGGTCGCT
This sequence comes from Bacteroidales bacterium, assembly GCA_004555425.1. Classification (GTDB taxonomy): domain Bacteria; phylum Bacteroidota; class Bacteroidia; order Bacteroidales; family Bacteroidaceae; genus Alloprevotella. The sequence continues at coordinate 14,087 of SFID01000001.1, read as the reverse complement.
GACAATATGCCGAAGCGAAACGGGAATGACGCAGAGCGGGATGGCGATTCCTGACATAAAAAATCGGGAAAGCCTTATGAAAATCGGGAAAGTCCTTATGGAAAATCGGGAAAGCCTTACCACAATCGGAAAAGCCCGCAAGCAACCACAAAAAGACCGCACGCTGCTGGCAACGTGCGGTCTTTTATGATTGTAAGTAGGAGGATTATTCTGCATAGGCGGCGTCCTCGGCTGCTTGAATAGCAGCCTCGCGCGCTTTCAATTCCTCGGCCGTTGGCTGAGCAGGCGCGGGATTTGGCTTGCGCGTTCTGCGTGCTCGCTTCTGCGGTGCGGCTTGGGTTTCTGTGGCGGCCTCTGACTTGGATTCCTTGGCCTCTGACTTGGAATCCTTGGCCTCTGACTTGGGCTCCTTAGTTTCAGATTTGGGAGCGGCAGGTTTGGCTTTGGGCTGGGCCTTCTTCCTTGCAGGTTTTGCAGCCTCCTTCGGTTGGGCAGCGGCCTCCTTCGCTGGAACGGCAGCCTCCTTCTCCGTTGGTGCGGGCTCGGCGGGCGCTTGGGCGGGTGCAACTGTCGGAGTGGGCGCGGGCTGGTTGGGATTGCGGCGAGCGCCACTACCACGATGGGCCTTGCGCGATTTCTTGGCTACTGCTGGTACGGCCTCCTCGGATTCGTTGGCAGCCGAAGCAGCGGGAGCGGGCACATCGAGAACAGCCGCGGGAGCAGGAGCAGGAGTTTCCTTTTCTGGAACGGGAGCCAGCACAATCTCGCTGGGCTGCTCCGTTTCTTGTTTCGCTTTCTCCTCGGCGGGCGCGGGCTTCTCTTTTGCGGGAGCAGGCTTGGCCTTGGCGGGAGCGGGCTTCTCTTTCGCAGGCGCGGACTTCTCTTTCGCGGGAGCAGGCTTGGCCTGTTTGGTCACTTCCTTCTTCGGCGCATCAGCCTCCTTCTTCGGTGCGTCAGCCTTAGCCAGTGCGGGTGCGTCAGCCTCCTTCTTTGGTGCATCAGCCTTGGGAGCGGCTTTGCGGTTTCTAGGTTTCTCTTCGCGGCGGGCCTGTTCCTTGCGCTTGGCCCTTTCGGCCTGCTGTGCCTCTTCGCGGAGTGCCTCTTCGATTTCCTCAATCACGGGCGGAGCATAGATGAGGGTGGCCTCCATAGAGATGCGCTTGGATTTCTCATCGAAGATGGATTCTACGAAGAGGGGATCGCGGCGGAGACGGGTGAGGGCATCGCGCGAAGCACGCTGCTGGCTTTCCTTCTTGGAGTAACCGCGGCCCTCGCCTGCGGTGAGACCTTCGAGCAGGATGGTGCTATTGAAGAGAGGACTGTCGTTCTTCTCGTCAAGGGTTTCTTCGTTCTCAAAGTCAACCTGTACGCGGTTCTTCTGCGTCCACTCGAGGAGTTTACTCTTGAAGTTGACTTCCTTGTTGGCCACGTTTTCGATGTCGAGCAGGCAACCCACGATTTTGTTCTCAACGAACCATTGGCAAGTCTTGTAGCCGCGGTCAAGATAGATGGCACCGACGAGGGCCTCGAAGGCATTGCCACCGATATTGCTATTGTGGCCGCGACGCTGGGAGGGCACTTGGAGCAGCCGCTCTAGGCCAATCTCCTTGGCCAGGCGGTTGAGGGAGGAGCGCTGTACGATTTTGCTGCGCGTGCTGGTGAGGAATCCTTCCGAACGACGCTCGAAGCGATGGAATACGATGTCGCTCACTACGGCCTCGAGGATGGCGTCGCCAAGAAATTCCAGTCGTTCGTTGTTGAAAGAGCGTCCCTTGCGGTTGCGATATACGTGGGATTTGTGGGCAAGGGCGATGCGGTAAATCTCGAGGTTGCGGGGATAGAATCCGAGCATACTATGGAGCGCCTTGCGCAGTTCGCTGTCTTTCTGGAAGTGGAGTTTTATGCGGTCTAATAGATTGGAGAGCATAAATAGATGGAATATGATTCCAAGTTTCAGGCTCCAACGAAGCGCTCGGCTTCTGTTTCAGACTCTTCAAAGGGGGAAGGAGATGGGATGGGGGAATCTGAAACCTGGAACTTGAAACTTGGAATCGAGTAACTAGGAAAAAGGACTATGGATTAGTCCACATACTTCTTGAGGATGCAGCAAGCGTTGTGGCCACCGAAGCCGAAGGTGTTGCTCAGTGCGGCGCGCACGGTGCGCTGCTGTGCCTTGTTGAACGTGAAGTTGAGGTTGTAGTCAATATTCTCGTCCTCGTCGCCCTCTTCGTGGTTGATGGTGGGCGGCACGATGTCGTTCTGCACGGAGAGGCAGCAGATAAGTGCTTCGACTGCGCCAGCAGCACCGAGGAGGTGGCCCGTCATAGACTTGGTGGAGCTGATATTGAGTTTGTAGGCGTGCTCACCGAAGAGTTTGGTGATAGCCTTGACCTCGGAGATATCGCCCACGGGCGTGGAGGTGCCGTGTACGTTGATATAGTCGATATCCTCGGGCTTCATCTCGGCATCTTCGAGTGCGTTGCTCATGACGAGGTTAGCACCCAGGCCTTCGGGATGGCTGGCAGTGATATGGTGGGCATCGGCCGACATACCTACACCTGCCACTTCGCAATAAATCTTTGCGCCGCGGGCCTTGGCGTGCTCCAGTTCTTCGAGCACGAGAATACCAGCGCCTTCACCCATCACGAAACCGTCGCGGCTCTTGCTGAAGGGACGGGAAGCGCGTGCGGGGTCGTCGTTGCGGGTGGAAAGGGCGTGCATAGCGGTGAAGCCACCTACGCCGCAGGGCCAAATGGCGGCCTCGGCACCACCCGTGATGATGGCGTTGGCCTTGCCCAAGCGGATGAGGTTGAACGCATCGGCGAAGGCGTTGGTCGAAGAGGCGCAAGCCGAAGTCGTGGTATAGTTAGGGCCGTGGAAACCGTACTGGATAGAAATCTGACCAGCAGCGATGTCGGCAATCATCTTGGGGATGAAGAAGGGATTGAACTTGGGGCCCATGGTTGCGCCATTGACAGCCCAGTTGCCGGCTTCTTCTTCAAACGTATGGATGCCGCCGATACCTACACCGAGGATTACGCCGATGCGGTTCTTGTCAACAGTTTCGAGGTCCATACCGCTATCCTTGACAGCCTCTTGGGCAGCCACGAGGGCGTACTGCTCGTAGAGGTCCATCTTGCGCACCTCTTTGCGGTCGAGGAAGTCGGTAGCCTTAAAGCCCTTCACCTCGCAAGCAAACTGGGCCTTGAAGTTGGAAGCATCAAAGTGGGTGATAGGTGCAGCACCGCTGACACCATTCTTAATGTTTTCCCAAGTTTCGGCCACAGTGTTACCGACGGGGGTCAAGGCACCGAGACCTGTGACGACCACTCTTTTCAATTCCATAATATGAATTTGTTTTAGGTTTGTCTATGTTCTAGAATGAAGAACCTACCTAGAAAAACGAAAAAACGAATTTGCGAATTTGTGAGTCACACCTCGGCCAGCAGAGATTGCTCACGGGGCTGTGATCATCAAATTTGCAAATTCGCTGTCGTTTTGTAGCTTCTAAGTAAGCTATCAAAGGGAGAAATTCTTGTGAGAGTGCTGATTACTGAGCGTTCTCAATGTAAGCGATAGCGTCACCTACGGTAGAAATCTTCTCAGCCTGATCATCGGGAATAGTGATACCGAATTCCTTCTCAAACTCCATGATGAGTTCTACGGTGTCGAGAGAATCAGCACCAAGGTCGTTAGCGAAGCTTGCTTCAGCCTTTACGTCCTCTGCGTCAACACTCAGTTTGTCTACGATGATAGCCTTAACTTTTTCTGCAATTTCTGACATAGTTTTATTTGTTTTAGATTAGTGAATATGCGTTTATTATCGCTGCGGAGCGCCCGATGGTCGGGTTTTCACGTTGCAAAAATAGGGTTTATTCCCTAGATACGCAAATGTTTGGGCGGAAAACTTACGCAAAACTGCACATTTTTCAAAAATCTGTGCTAAGAAATTAGGTTGGAATGGCAAAAAGGAGGGGAATTGGGAGCTTGTTCAATTAGGAATTAGGAATTAGGAATTAGGAATTGGGGTGTTGGGAGTGGGAAGTGGGGGGTTGGGAATTTTTATCCGAGAGGAGCTAATGGTATTTGGCGTATTCGTTCTTATTGCTTTTCCGCTTAGAACAATTTCCTTATTCATACAAACCAAATGCAGTCGTTGCACCTTCCTCACGCGGTACCTTGCCTTTCCGTTTTGGGCGAACTTCCTCGCGCGCGTATAAATATATAGGTATAGGTGCTGAGCAGTATGTGTGAGATTTTGCGTTGTGCGTGCCATTTATTATCTACGAAAAACTGAAATTTGTAGCAGTTTTCGCAAAAAAGTGGTAAGATACCTGTTACAAAATAGTGGAGGCTGCGTTATCCTTATAGAAGGGGCACGGTGGAAGTGGCTTTGGCTGCTTTGCTTCGGATGTTTCCCTTCTCTTTTCTGGATGACTGGCTCGCACAGCGGGCTAATGCTTTCCTCACGCAAACGTTCAAGCCAGCGACCGCTCCTCCTTACCTACCATCCATCCTATGTCCACACATCATCCCTCCCTCGCCCCTCCCCAGCCGTCGGTCAACGATGGCCGCACGCCACCTCGGCAAGTGGCTGGCGATGGTGTACTGGTCAATGCCTTTGGCAAAATGCGGAAGCGGTTGCTGCAAATGGCACAGGGCATTCTGGGCAATAGGATGGAGGCCGAAGATGCGGTGCAGGATGCTTTCTGCCGTATGTGGACGCGCTGCAACGATATCCGCGACGACGGGGCGGCGGCCGCCATTCTCACCACCACGACACGACACGTCAGCATTGACATCCTCCGCAAACGCACACCGACGCTCGACATTGAGGATAGCCCCGAAGCACTCGGGGGCGGCGAACCGCCCGAATGGGAACGGCAAGAGCGACAAGCGGAAGCGCAACAGCGATGGCAAGAGGTACAAAGGCTGATAGCGGAGGCGCTTACCCCTGAACAGCAACTGGTTCTGCGCCGCCGCGACTACGAAGGCGCAAGTTTTGAAGCCATCGCCGCGGAACTCCACTCCACGCCCACGGCCGTCCGTATGCACCTTTCGCGCGCCCGCCGCAAGATTCTGCAAACCTACCAGGCACTCCACGCCACGGGCCAGTCCGATGCGCCGCCCGCCTCCCCTTCTCCAACCCCCAAATCCCCACAACCATGACACGCACCTTCCTTCCCCACCCTTCACATCCGCAAGCAGCCGAAACGGCGCGCCTCCTGGCCGCCCGCTATCTGGATGCCGAGACCACGCGCGAGGAGGAGGAATGGCTCCTCCGCTTCGTCTGCTCGCCCGCTGGGGCCGATGCCGAATGGGACGGCCTGCGCGCTGTCCTCTCCTTCACAGCGATGGGACGCCAAGCGGCCACGCGGCCAGCGCAACGCCGCCGCCCGCGATGGAAAGCCGCTGCCGTGGCAGCCGTCTGCGTGGGTCTGGCTGTAGGAGCGGGTTTCCTGTGGCACGACCTGCGCCCCGCGTCCTCCGCCCAGCCCGACCAGTGCATTGCCTACGTGGGCGGCGAGCGCATCACGGACCAAACGGAGGTGCTCAACCTGATGCGCGAAAGCCTCTCGGCGATGGCTACCGATGAGGAAACGGACATCGTGAGCGAACAACTCTCCGATATGCTTCAAACACCGATTGAATAATTCTCTCTACCCTATGAAACGCATACTCATCCTCCTGTTCATACTCCTGCCTGCCACCCTGGCGGCCCAACAGGGTTTGCACATCGCCACCCTGTTTGGTAAGGACTCTCCCCTAGCCAAGCGGAAGGACGTCACAACGATTCTGCTCAGCGGCAAACAGTTGAAGAGTTACAACCTGACCCGATTCCGCAGTGTGCAAGTGGGACAGCCGACCGCGGCGGACGTGCAGCTTTTCGAGAAGAACATCACGGCGGACATTGCCGCCTCAAAGGACAAACAAATCATGCGGCGCGGCCAGCGGCTCTACTACGTGTTCTGCCAACTCTCCGACCTGCCAGGCGGCACACACCGCTACATCATCTACCGCAACAAGGGCGCAAGCCACGATGGCGGCAAGGACATACACCTTATATATATAGAAGGCAAGGCCACGGCCAACGAACTCAAATCTATGTTCTGACGATTCATCAATATCAATATTTATTCATACCCTAAACCTTCCACAAACCATGAAAACCTATTTATCCATACTCTTCTGCCTACTGACGGCCCTGCCCGTGGCTGCCACGAGCATCTCCGACACCATCGTTGACGCCAGGGAGGTTCACCGCCTCATCGTCACGCAGGACAGCACCTGGCGTGTCAACATTGAGGGCATGGCCAACGACAGTTCGTATCGCCAAACGCTCACACTGTTTCCCGACAGCTACGAACGAATCAAGGCTTCCGAAGTGCTTGTGAACAGCATGAACTTCAATTTCCCGCTGAACCCCAAGAAGTCCCGCCAACCCAGCAGCAGCGAAATTAACTTCGCCCTGCCGAGCCTCGGATGGATGATTCCCATCGATGCGCCCGCCCACATGGGCAACTCCGTCGGCGCAAGCATCGACATTGACTGGGACCTGGCCTATTACAGACAGCGACTGAATAACCGCAAGCATTCATTCGATTTCGGTCTGGGCCTCAACTGGCGCCGCCTGAAACTGACGGGCAAACAGCACTTTGAGAAAACGCCCAGCGCCATCCTCCTGAGCGCCTATCCCGCAGGGAGCACGCCCGACTATTCGCAACTGAAGACCTTCGGCCCCTACATCCCCCTGCGCTACAACTACACGTTTGCGAAGAGATCGCACGTCTTCCTCGGCGTAAACCTCCGCTTCGTCACCCGCTCGAGCATCAAGACGCTCTACACGGACGCTGCCGGCGAGCCCGTGAAGGATTTCCACCGCGGCATCCACACCACGCAATTCTGTCCCGACATCAAGGCGGGCATCTCCATCCACCACGTGGGCGTCTTCGTGAAGTACACGCCCGTGAGTGCCTTCCAGAAGGAATGGGGCCCGCAGTTCCAAACTGTATCTGTGGGAATACAAATCAACTAAAACTATAACGTTACGGCTATCGTGCCGAATTTTTTGGGTTTCAACGGGAGCGTAACTGCTACGCGGCCGAATGAAAGCCAAAAACCTGAGTGCGATAGCCGTAATTGTGTCCTGACGCTATCTCCTTCCTACCTATTGTACCCCCTAAATCCACTCGAAAATGCTACGACATATCCTCGCACTCTGCTTGCTCCTCCTCCCTCTCTCTGTTCGTGCGCAAGAGAAACCGCTGATTACGACAGACGACTTGATGAGCAAGGAATATCATCTGCTCTATGGACAGGTGCTGGACAACGTGACGCGCCGACCGCTGATTGGCGTGAAGACGCAACTCTTCGCCAAGGACAGCACGCTGGTGTTTGAATGGACCATCGTGGACAACGTGAATGTGTGCAATTTGCAACCCGTCTTTGCGCTGCCCCTCCCCGAGGCGGGCGAATACACCCTGTGCCTGAGCAAGGATAACTACGAGCCCGTGACCCTTCCCTACAAAATCGAGAAACTGCGAAGGAGCGAGATGGCCATCCTGCACGCACCCATCCTTATGAAGCGCACACCGCGCGAGGTAAAACTGAACGAGGCCGTGGTGAAAGCCACAAAGGTGAAATTTTATATGCGAGGCGACACCGTGGTCTATAATGCCGATGCCTTCCAACTGGAGGAAGGTTCGATGCTGGACGCGCTCATCAGCCAGTTGCCCGGTGCGGAACTGAAGGACGACGGACGTATTTTTGTCAACGGCAAACAGGTGGAAAGCCTCCTGCTCAACGGCGAGGATTTCTTCAAGAAAGACCGCTCCGTAATGCTCGAAAACCTTCCCACTTATATGGTCAAGGACATCAGGGTGTACGACAAAATGAGCCGCCTGGGACAACTGATGGGCAGCAACGTAGGCGACGAAATGCTGGTCATGGACGTGAATTTGAAGAAGGACTACCAGATAGGGTGGATGGCAAACCTGGAGGGTGGCGGCGGCACGGACGAACGCTATCTGGGCCGACTCTTTGCGCTGAGATATACGGCGCACTCACGCCTATCGGCCTTTGCGAATGCCAACAACCTCAACGACAAGCAACGTCCAGGGCAGAACAGCGAATGGATGCCTGCCGTGGAGAACGGCATACGGACGCTGCAAAACGGCGGCATAGACTATCTAGTCAATGACCGTTTGCACAGATTCAAACTGGAGGGCGAGGCCACCGTCAATCACTCGGACACGCGCACAAAGGAGCTGACTGCCAGCCAAACCTTCCTGCAAGGCGGCGACACCTACGGGCGCAACCGCAACACAAGCTATGCGCATGACCTGAACTTCAACACCCACCACCACTGGACGTTCAACAGCAAATGGGTAAACGTCAGCCTGAACCCCAACCTGCATTATTCGTCCAACAGCGACAACGGGCTATTCCGCGCTGTGCAGTCCAGCCGCGACAACCTGACGGACGTTGCGCTGGACACGCTCTTTGCGCTGAATGTTTCGCCCGAAAAACTTGCCCACATCATCAACCGCGTCTCGAACGAATCCAAGCGAAACGGTTACTACCTCTCCACAAGTATGGCTGCGCAAGCCGCGATAAAAGTTCCGCACACGAACGACAACATCCTCCTAGAGGCGCGCGGCAACTACGTTGATACGCAGCACGACAACTTCGCCCACAAACTCTATGACTATCCCCTGGGCGGCGCTCCCGCAGACTGGAGAAATGAATACGGCAAGGAGGACTACCGCGGTCGTTCTGCCACAGCCAAGGCTGCCTATTATTATTGGGGCATTGGCCGCAACTGGCTCGTCTGCCCCTCCTACGAATACACCAAGGACTATGCGCGCCAGAAGGATGGCCTGTATCGCCTGGATTATCTGACGAACGATGCGCGCGATTGGCCAGAACTGGGCTGCCTGCCTTCTGCGGCGGACTGGCAACGCTTGGCGTACGACCCCGAGCGCAGCAAATACACCACGCGACGGAATGATTACCACGTGGTGGCCTTGCACATCAACAGGAATGAGTATAAGAACCAGACGTGGGCCTTCCATCTCAACCTGCCGCTCAGTTTTGACCGCAATCGTCTGGACTACAACCGTCCCGCGCTGGTAGATACCACGATCACCAAGCACTATGTGCTCTTCCGCCCCGAACTACGGGTAAGCAAGCGGTGGCTGAACCGAGACGGGGACGGCCGCTTGAAATCCTACCACGAACTAATGGCGAATTACCGCGTTGCAATGGCTCCTGCTCCCATTGACTACTTTGTGGATGTGCGCACGAACGACAATCCGCTTATGGTTTATATGGGCAACGAAGGCCTGCGCGCGAAGAGTAGCCACCGCTGGGAAATGAACTATGTATGGAATAGTGCGGCGACGCAGCGTATGGTGTCGTCGAACATCTCCTATCAGATTTCGCACAACGACATTGCGATGGCCACTACCTACGACAGGCTGACGGGCATCTACACCTATCGCCCCGAAAACGTAAACGGCAACCATCTCCTCACGGGAAGGATTAACTACTCTACGCCCCTGGACGAGCGCAAACGCCTGAAACTGGATCTGAATACCGATGCGACCCACCAGCATAGCATTGACCTTTGCAGCGATACGCCCGAGCGCGTTCCGCAAAGGAGTGCGGTCAGCACCACCTACCTGACGCAGGGCCTGCGCCTTCACTATGCTATCGGCACAGTGCATCTGGGCGGCAAGGCTTCCCTGACCTACACGCACCAGACCTCGCCCAGAACGGGCTTCGTATCGACAAATGCCGCTGCCTACCAATACGGGCTCAACTGCACGGCAGATATTCCCATGGGCTGGCAAGTTTCTACGGACGCCACCATGTATAGCCGCAGGGGTTACGCCGACAAATCCTTCAACACGGACAACTTTATCTGGAACATCCGTGTGGCCAAGAAATTCCTGAAGGGCCAGTTGACCGTTATGGTGGATGGTTTCGACATACTGGGCAATATCTCGAACGTTCGCCAAACGCTGAATGCGCAAGGTCGCACAGAAACGTGGCACATGTCCATCCCGCGCTATATGATGCTCCATGCTATTTATCGGTTGAGCAAAGCGCCGAAGCGGAAATAAAGGTAGGGCCTTTTTTCTATCCAGTAACAGCATATACAACAGAGGGTGCGCCAGCGATGGCGCACCCTCTGTCTATTATTAAATAAGTATGTATTAGTCGGCGAGTTTTGCTTTGAGGAACTCGCGGTTGAGGCGAGCGATGTTGGCGATGGTCTCGTTCTTCGGGCATACTGCCTCGCAAGCGCGGGTGTTGGTGCAGTTACCGAAGCCGAGTTCGTCCATCTTGGCCACCATAGCCTTGGCGCGCTTGGCTGCCTCTACGCGACCCTGAGGAAGGAGAGCGAACTGGCTCACCTTGGAGCTGACGAAGAGCATGGCCGAACCGTTCTTGCAGGCTGCCACGCAGGCGCCGCAACCGATACAAGTGGCGCAGTCCATAGCCTCGTCGGCATCGGCCTTGGGGATAAGGATGGCGTTGGCATCCTGAGCCTGACCCGTACGGATGGTGGTGTAGCCACCGGCTGCCTGAATCTTATCGAAAGCGGAGCGATCCACCATGCAGTCCTTGATTACGGGGAAGGCTGCGGAGCGCCAGGGCTCAACGGTAATCACGTCGCCATCGTTGAAGCGGCGCATGTAGAGCTGGCAGGTCGTAGCGCCAGTGGCAGTCTTGCCGTGGGGCGTACCGTTAATATAGAGGGAGCACATACCGCAGATACCCTCGCGGCAGTCGTGGTCGAAGGTGAAGGGTTCCTTACCCTCGTTGATAAGCTCCTCGTTGAGGATGTCAAGCATCTCGAGGAAGGAAGTATCATCGGGAATGTTGTGCATTTCGCGCTGTTCGAAATGACCAGCATCCTTAGGACCGTTCTGCTTCCAGTACTTTATTGTAAAGCTGATATTTTTAGCCATTTTTTTTGCTTGTTAATGGGTTCTACGGATTAGTTCTTGTAGTTACGGGTCTGTACCTTGATAGCTTCGTACTCGAGTTTTTCCTTGTGGAGTACGGGAGCCTTGTCGTCGCTACCCTGGTATTCCCAGCAGCCTACGTAGAAGAAGTTTTCGTCGTCGCGCTTGGCTTCGCCTTCTTCGGTCTGGTGCTCTTCGCGGAAGTGACCGCCGCAAGATTCTTCGCGGTGGAGGGCATCGTTGGCGATGAGTTCACCCATGAGGATGAAGTCTTCGAGGCGGATGGCCTTTTCGAGTTCTACGTTGACGCCCTCAGCAGTGCCGGGGATGAAGAGGTCCTTGTAGAAAGTCTGGCGGAGAGCCTTGAGTTTCTCAAGACCTTCCTGCAGGCCCTTGCCCGTACGACCCATACCTACGTGTTCCCACATGATGTGGCCCAGTTCCTTGTGGATGGAATCAACCGAACGCTTGCCGCCGATGGCGAAGAGTTTGGCGATGCGATCCTTGACAGCCTTCTCGGCATCCACGAACTCGGCGAGGTCGGTGGAGAAGCGGGGAATGGTAATCTGGTCGCTGAGGTAGTTCTGGATGGTGTAGGGCAGCACGAAGTAACCGTCGGCCAAGCCTTGCATGAGGGCGGAAGCACCGAGGCGGTTAGCGCCGTGGTCGGAGAAGTTGCACTCGCCGATTGCGAAGAGGCCCTTGATGGTAGTCTGGAGTTCGTAGTCCACCCAGATACCGCCCATCGTATAGTGCACGGCGGGGTAAATCATCATCGGAGTCTCGTAGGGGCTCTCGTCGGTGATTTCTTCGTACATATCAAAGAGGTTGCCATAGCGTGCAGCGATTTCGTCGCGACCGAAGTCCTTGATGGCCTGCGAGAAGTCGAGGAATACGGCCAGGCCAGTGTTGTTCACACCGAAGCCCTTGTCGCAACGCTCCTTGGCGGCGCGAGAAGCCACGTCGCGGGGAACGAGGTTACCGAAGGCGGGATAGCGGCGCTCGAGATAGTAGTCGCGGTCTTCTTCGGGGATGTCCTTACCCTGAATTTCGCCCTTCTGGAGGCGCTTGGCGTCTTCGAGTTTCTTGGGCACCCAGATACGGCCATCGTTACGCAGCGACTCAGACATAAGGGTGAGTTTGGACTGCTTGTCGCCGTGAACGGGGATACAGGTGGGGTGAATCTGCACGTAGGAGGGGTTGGCGAACATGGCGCCCTTGCGATAGCAAGCCATGGCTGCGGAGCAGTTGCAACCCATTGCGTTGGTGGAGAGGAAGTAGGTGTTTCCATAACCACCAGTACCGATAACTACGGCATGGGCGGAGAAGCGCTCAATCTTGCCCGTGACGAGGTTGCGAGCGATGATACCGCGTGCACGGCCGTCGATGATCACGAGGTCGAGCATCTCGTAGCGGGTATAGAGTTGCACGGTGCCGGCGTTCACCTGGCACATGAGGGAGGAATAGGCACCGAGCAGAAGCTGCTGGCCCGTCTGACCCTTGGCATAGAAGGTACGGCTCACCTGTGCGCCACCGAAGGAGCGGTTGGCGAGCATACCACCGTATTCGCGGGCGAAGGGTACACCCTGTGCCACGCACTGGTCAATGATATTGGCGCTCACCTCGGCCAGACGATATACGTTGGCTTCGCGGGCACGATAGTCGCCACCCTTCACGGTGTCGTAGAAGAGGCGATATACGGAGTCGCCGTCGTTCTGGTAGTTCTTGGCTGCGTTGATACCACCCTGTGCAGCGATGGAGTGTGCGCGGCGGGGGGAATCCTGGATGCAGAAGTTCTTCACCTTGAAACCCATTTCGCCGAGCGAGGCAGCGGCACTGGCACCTGCCAAACCGGTACCTACGACGATAACGTCGAGTTTGCGCTTGTTCTTGGGGTTAACGAGTTTCTGATGTGCTTTATAGTTGCTCCACTTTTCCGCTATCGGTCCAGCGGGAATCTTAGAATCTAATGTTGCCATAATCTTGTATTAGATGGTCTAATGTGTTGTTGATTAAAAAGGAATGATAATGGGGAAGGAGTGGATTAGCAAGCACCACAGCAACCCGTGCCGCAAGCACCGCCACAGAGGCAGAAGTAAACAGCCACAGCAGCGAAGAGCAACATGACGATGGTCACATAGGCCGTGCCGATGCACTTCCAACGGTTGAACCAAATCTTACCGCTCCAGCCGAGGGTCTGCAGTGCACTCCAGAATCCGTGAGTGAGGTGGAACCAGATGGCTGCGAACCATACGAGGTAGATAACGGTGTAGACGGGGCAAGAGAAGGTTTGCTGAATCCAGAAGGCACCGTCCGTTGCATTGCTTGCGTCAACCATGTTGGGGAACAATTCGGCAAACATCATGTTGTACCAGAAGTTGTAGAGGTGGAGGAGCAAACCGAGCACTACGATAATACCGAGCACGAACATGTTCTGCGAAGCCCATTCCACCTTAGCAGGACGGTCGGTCACTGCATAGCGGCTGGCACCGCGCGCCTTGCGGTTTTGCATCGTGAGAATAAAAGCATAAACGAAGTGAAGGGCTACCAGCGCAGCCAGACCGAGGGTTGCTGCCACAGCATACCAGTTAGCACCCAGCATCTCGCAGATGGTGTTGTACGCTTCTGCTGAGAAGAGAGCCACTACGTTCATGCAGCCATGAAACGTCAGGAACAGAATGAGCGCAATGCCCGTTACGGACATGATCACCTTCCGTCCAATTGAGGATTGAGTTAACCACATAAATGTTTGAGAATTAAGTTAATATTAGAATGATGATTTGTTTTTCTTAGTCTGACCACGAAAAGCCGTTCGCCCATAGATATTCCATAGGCACAGACTTCGCTCTGCAAATTTAGAATTTTTATTTTTTGCCGCCAAGAAAATCGCTTTTTTTTGGTAACCACTCTGGTCAAGGTTGTGAAGGGTTTGTACACCGAGGTGAGAAACGTATAGCACGTTGCTCAAGGGCGTGTGAGTAGGGTGTTCGTACTCATTGATAGGGAAAGTTCTGAATAAACAAAAACAAGAAAAACCCCTTGAAGAGGATGGGGGCAAAGCCCCTGGTGTTAGGCTTTCGCTTTGGTCTTATAAGAGCAAGCTCTTAACGC